>DATHOT010000184.1:0-46257 GCA_035484655.1 Bryobacteraceae bacterium
CTCAATCCGGCCGATTGCGCTATCATGGCCCCTTCAAACATCGCCTTGTAGACGAATTCCGGAGTCCGGCTGCTGATCTCGTCGCGAGCCGGCGTGCGTCCTTGCACTTTGCCGTCGTGGCAGATACCGCAGCGCTCCTTATAGAGAGCATCGCCATCGGGAGCGGCGGCAAATGCCGTACTCAGCGAGACGAGGGTGAGTAAGATTGAGGAGTTTTTCATTCTAGTGAGAGATAGGCCATTCGTTTAAACTGGTCCCCGGCCGGAATCCCGGTCGGGGGCAGAACCTGGATCAGGAAAACACCGACCATGTGCTCCTGCGGATCAATCCAGAAGCCGGTTCCCGCCGCTCCGCCCCAATAATACTCGCCCGCCGTACCCACGGTGGCCGTCTTGCCCGGCCCGGGATTCACCGCGAAGGTCAAACCGAAGCCGTAGCCATCGGCCAGCACACCGGCGCGTGGCAGATTGCCGAGATGATCGCTATGCATCAACTCCACCGATTTGCGGCTCAGAATCCTCGCGCCATCCAGTTGCCCGTCATTGACCAGCATCTGGCAGAAGCGGGCATAATCGTCCAGCGTCGATACCAGGCCAGCTCCGCCCAGCAACAGCGCCGGCTTCCTTTTGTAACTATCCTGCGCCGAACCCGTGAACCGTTCGATGCCGCCGCCCTTCTTCGAGGTGTAAAGTACCGCCAGCCGATTCCACTTGTCTTCGGGTACAAAGAACGCCGTGTCCTTCATCTCCAGCGGCCGAAAAATTCGCTCCTCGAAGAATTTGTCGAGGGTTTCACCCGAGAGCACTTCCACCAGACGCCCCAGCACATCGATCGAGTAGCCATAACGGAACTTCGTGCCTGGCTCGTCGTTCAAAGGCGCCGTCGCCAATCGCTTCACTGCCTCGGCCAGGTCGAATGGAACCAGTGGAGCGCCGCCCAACATTTCGAGCTTTTTATACGCGGGATCGCCGTTTTCGTCCTTAGGTCCGGCGTAATCGAGCCCCGTGGTATGGCGGAACAGATCGCGGACGGTGATCGGATGGTCAACCGGAACCGTATAGACGATCCGCTTGCCGGCGGCATCTGTCCCTTCGTGCCCGACCCTCATATTCGAAAATTCCGGAAGATATTTGGACAGCGGATCGGTGAGCGAAAACCGGCCTTCCTCGTACAGCATCATCGCCGCGACGCCCGTGACCGCCTTGGTCATCGAGTACATGCGGACGATGGTGTCCGGCTTGTAGTCGCCCCAGGTCTCCTTGAACACGATCTTGCCGTTGCGGGCGATCAGACCGGAAGCGCCGGCCAGATGCCCCTTGTCGATGTGCTCGCGCATGACCACGTTAATCCGGTTCAGCCGGTCGCGCGATAGGCCGGCCTGCTCGGGCGCGGCCGTCGGCAGACTGGCGCCGAAAACTAGCGACAGAGGTAGTGCGAAGGCGATAAGTGTCCGCATGCAAGCTAATCTACCAGAATTAGGGACAGTGCACTCAAATACCGATTTCGTCCGACGCGCCTTGGTCTCAAACTCGTGGCTCATTACCCGGCCAGCCTGTCTGGGAAAAGGGACAATTTGGCACTTTCTGTCTAACGTCCCAGGAATAAGAACTGCTTGTGTTTGCAACAGGTTGGATGGAATTACTCACCTGGTAAGTGACGTGCATCAATGTTCTCGCCATGCAAGCTATTTCTGTAGCCTTCAGACGGCTTTCGCGATACGCCGTTGTCGCTGTCTTAGCAATCGGTCTCCTCTCCGCCGACAACTCAAAAATCTCACCCGATCTGCTGCCCCTTATATCGAACCCATCCAACACGGTCAATGTGATCGTGCAATACAACTCGCCCCCGCAGACTTGCCAAAGCGGCGGACTCCTGGGTGGGCTCCTATGCACCGTCGTTAATCTACTAGGCGGCGTGGTGAAGATCGTCTTTACACTCGTCGACGCCGTCGCCGGGACGCTGACTGGCAGCCAAGTGATCAACCTTTCGAACCAGTCCAACGTCAGCTACATCTCGCTCGACCGCACCGTCGCCGGATCGCTGGACTATACCGCCGCGGCCGTCGGCGCCCCCTATGCATGGAGCTCCAATCTGGACGGAAGCGGAGTGGGCGTGGCGATCATCGACAGCGGCATTTACTCGCATCCCGACCTCAACAGCCGCTCGGGCGGATCGCGAGTGGTTTATCGCCAAAGCTTCATCGGCGGATCGAAGTATGACGACTTCGGCCACGGAACGCATGTCGCCGGCATCGTCGCGGGCGACGGGTATACGTCTTCTCAGCCAGGCTCGTTCCGGCTGCTGAAAGGTATGGCGCCGAATGCCAACCTGCTCGATCTCCGCGTGCTCGATCAGAACGGCGTCAGCAGCGACAGCGTGGTGATCGCGGCCATTCAAAAAGCCGTTCAGCTCAAAAGCAAGTACAACATTCGCGTCATCAACCTTTCCCTCGGCCGCCCGATTTGGGAAAGCTGCACGAAAGACCCGCTTTGCCAGGCTGTGGAAGCCGCCTGGGCCAACGGAATTGTAGTAGTAGCCGCCGCCGGCAACCTGGGACGCAACGGCTATGCCACCGTCCTCTCCCCCGGCAACAGCCCGCACGTTATCACCGTCGGCGCGATGAAGACCGAAGCGACCATGAGCACTAGCGATGACCTGATCGCCAGCTATAGCTCGCGGGGCCCGACGTTCATCGATCTCACCGCCAAACCGGACGTGGTCGCTCCCGGCAACCTGGTTGTCTCGCTGCTCGCTCCCGGTTCGACTCTGGCCACCGACTACCCCGGCAATGTGATGCCGTCGTCGTACTACACGACCTCGACTTATCAGAATTCGCCGGCGTACTTCCAGCTCAGCGGCACCAGCATGGCGACTCCGGTAGTCTCGGGCGCCGTCGCCCTGATGATCCAGAAAGATCCAACCTTGAATCCGGATACCGTCAAAGCCCGGATCATGAAGACCGCCGGCAAGAAGTTCCCGGTCGCCAGCGTGGCCGTTGATCCGAGCACCGGAATCGCGTACACCGACACCTACGATATGTTCACCGTCGGTGCGGGATATCTGAACATCGAAGCTGCTCTTCTAAACTACGACCGGGCCTACGGCTCGTCCGCATCGCCGACGGTTTCTTACAACTCTCAACAGCACACCGCTTACGTAGTCCCGAACTCGTCTTTAATCTGGTTCAGCAGCCCGACCTGGAACAGCTCGGTGGCCTGGGGAACTACCGTCCTTCAGAGCGGTTCTGGCGGCACGTCGATCTGGGATAGTTCCGTGGCTTGGGGCTCTTCGGTTGCCTGGGGTACCAGTGTCGCCTGGGGAACCACTACCTCCTCGGGCAGCAGCGTAGCCTGGGGCAGCAGCGTCGCCTGGGGTACTTCAACCCAGGGAGAGAAGTAAGAAGGAAAGAACAGGATCGGGCGCATGCGAGAGAAACGTGTCCTCCCCCGCATGCGCCAGATCTTTGCCCACATCCATCTCCTGGCGCATATCGCGATCGGCTCGGCTATCATTTTCTGGACGCTGCTGAACTGGCAATCGCACGATCATCTGCAATTCTTCTCCTTTCTTGGAGCGACGATACTCGCTTCTGTCCTGAAAGTGCGTCTTCCCGGTGTCGATGGCACAGTTTCAGTGAATGCCCTCTTCATCCTGGTCGGCATCGTGAACTTGAGCCTGCCGGAAGCGCTCGCGCTCGGAGTGGTTTCGATCTTCGTGCAATGCACCTGGCGCCCAAAAAGCCGGCCCAAGCCCATCCAAGTCTTGTTCAACGTCTGCAGTATGGCGACCGCGGTTTACGTGACGGCTCGTCTTTATGAGTACTCGCATTCCCATCTTCCCGAACCCGCCGGCTTGGGACTATTGGCGCTAAGCTACTTCTTCGCGAACAGCTTTCCCATCGCCGGCGTCATTGGACTTAGTGAGAAAAAGAGCGTATTCGCGGTTTGGGCTGGCTGCCGGTGGTTGCTGCCTTATTACGTAGTCGGTTCTTCGATGGCCTGGCTGATCGGCACCATGCCGCGCTCCATTCAATGGGAACTGCCCATCATCTGCTTGCCCCTGGTCTATCTCGTCCATCGCTCCAACCGGACTCACATGACGCAGGTGGAACAGGAGAACAAGCATGTCGGGCAGATGAACAGTCTCCATCTTCGGACCATCGAAGCTTTGGCGCTCGCCATCGATGCCAAAGACCACACTACGCATGACCATTTGCAGAGAGTCCAGCTCTATGCGCTTGAAATCGGAAAGGATTTAGGACTAACAGAAATCGAGCTGGACGCTTTGCGCGCCGCCGCGGTGCTGCATGACATCGGCAAGCTCGCGGTGCCGGAACACATCATCTCCAAGCCCGGCAAACTGACGCGCGCCGAGTTCGAAAAGATGAAAATCCATCCCGTGGTAGGCGCCGAAATTCTGGAGCGCGTCGAGTTCCCCTACCCGGTGGTCCCGATCGTTCGCTCGCATCACGAAAAATGGGACGGCAGCGGCTATCCACACGGGCTGAAGGGCACCGAGATTCCGATCGGCGCGCGTATTCTCGCGGCAGTCGATTGCCTGGACGCTCTGGCGTCCGATCGCCAGTATCGGCGTGCGCTGCCGCTGGATGAAGCCATGGGAAAAGTAGTCTCCGAGGCCGGTACCGCCTTTGATCCCGCGGTAGTGCGAGCGCTGCACGCCCGCTATCAGGAGTTGGAAGCCCGCGCCAAAGCAACCCGCGTCGACCCGCCGCCGTCGCTTTCCAAAGACATCAAGATCACTCGTGGCGCCGCGCCCGCGGCCGGTTTCGCGGTGGAGGCCGCTCCGGAAAAAGAGAGCGCCACTCAAATGCACCCCGTGGCTCGCGCCCGCAAGGCCAGCGCGAACGAAAGCTGGTCGTTCGACCTTTCCGATTCCGGCCTCGGCTCGCTCCGCTCCGAGGAAGCCTTGGCCGTAGCCGCGCTTCGTCTCAAAGCGCTGGTGCCGTACGATGCGATTGCTTTCTACGTTTCGGCTGACGGAATGGCCCGGCCCAGGTTCGTGAGCGGCGATGATCAGCGGCTCCTCAGCTCTCTTTGCGTCCCGCTCGGCCAAGGGCTGGTCGGATGGGTGGCCGACGTCGGCAAGCCTATCCTCAACGGCAACCCCACCGTGGAGCCCGGTTACGTCGCCAATGGCACGGCTGCTCCCACTCTTTCCTCAGCTTTGGCGTTGCCATTGGAAGATTCGGGCCGCGTGGCCGGAGTCCTGGCTCTATATCGCGCCGCCAAAGACGCCTTCACTGCCGAAGAGTTGTTGTCCCTGGCGCCCCTGTGCCCGGCCATTGCGCCGATTGTGGCCGAACGTCAAGTCGACAGTGCAGGGACCAGGAATCTGGCCATAGCCGTCGGCGTATCCGAGGTTTCCGAAGCGCCCGTTGCCGTGGCAGCAGATTGATGACCTTTCCCGCCCGCGGCTGTCACCATGCTCTTTCGCTTGGTGGTGCGGAACTCATGCTGGGAGAATTCTAAAGCAAAGCTTCTATCTCGGGCGCGGACGACTCGTCCAGTCGCGACCAGCAGAAGCTCAATCGCCCCATCCAACAGCGCCGGCCACTCCACGGCTACCTCGACCCTGGCACCCACCGGAATGTCGTGTTCAGCGGCGATCGAAAAACCGCGGCTGCTTATGTCAAGGGTGCGTCCAATTCCACAGTGTTTCGATCTCTTCCGGACAGTTTGATAGCGGACGTTCAGCATAATCGGATAGCGCACCGCTGACCGTCGTTCCGTGAACATGGGGTGCTACTGTTGTCGCACACCACAGTTACTATCCGATAGCACTTACGTTACAATTCTGTGATTTCATTTGCGCAAAGTTTCTTAATGATCGCTCCCAAATATGTCTTGCATTTGCTTAATTCCGACATCTGTACGTACTCTCCGGTTCTGTGAGCCACCGTCATATTGCCAGGCCCAAACACAACCGCTTCCGAACTCAAGGCATTCAAATGCGCCGCTTCTGTTCCGAACGATACAGTCGCCGGTCGACGGCCCGTCAGCGACTCGAGCAGCCACGCGAGCCGGTCGGAAGCCGCGGGATCGAACGCCGGATCGAGCCGCTTGATTTCGAGCCGCGCATCCAACCCTGGATAAGCCCGCGCCAAGCGAGTCAGCTCTCCCCGAATCAGCCCCGCCGCCCACTGCGGATCTTGGCCGGGAATCGGCCGCCACTCCACCGTAATCCGGCATTCGCCGGGAACGATATTCTTCGCTGTGCCGCCCTGAATCAACCCGGCGTTCAGAGTAGTGAAAGGCGGATCGAAGCTGTGATTCTTGCGCGCCGCAAGTTTTTTCGCGACTCGCTCCAATGCTGCCACTACCCGCGCCGCGTCATAAATGGCTGAGCGCCCCTCGGCGGGAAACGCGCTATGAGCCTCTTTTCCACGCACCACGATCTCAGCCAGCGCGTAACCCTTGCCCGCGCGAACCGGCCGTAGCCCAGTCGGCTCGCCGATGATCGTATAGCGCGCTGTCAGCGCTTTCCTCCGCGCGAGATATTTTGCGCCGATGCAGCCCACCTCTTCATCGGCGGTCAGCACTAGCGCCAGCGGCTTCGACAATCGCCCCACGTCCATGTGGGAAAGGCTAGCCAGCACGCAAGCCAGAAACCCCTTCACGTCGCAACTGCCGCGCCCGTAAAGCTTGCCGTTCCGAACTCGCGGCTTTACCGCTTCTCTCCATGCCGCGTCGAACGGAACGGTGTCGGTATGACAGACCAAGGCCAGCTCTGGTTTGGCGACGCCATGAGACTTCGTGATTGCCACCAGATTGTTTTTCGATGTCCCCGCGCCATCTCGATATGGATAAAGCTTGATCTTCCACGCGCCCCGATCGATCCGCTTCAGCACATAATCGATGACCGGTTGATTGCTCATCCAGGATACCGATGGAATCGCCACCAGGTCGCGCAAGATCTCGACCTCCGGCTTCATTGAGCCGTCCCCCAGAGGGTCTTCTGCACGGCTTCGAAGTCCCGGACAATCTCGTCCTGAAGCCGATGCCGTCCGTCGCGAATTACCCACTCGCCGCCGACCGAGACGTCTCGGATCGCTGCCCGCTCGCCCGAGAAAACGATGTGATTCAAAAGCGAGCTCGCACCGGCTCCGGCTATAGACGGATCGCTCAGATCGACAGTGAAGAAGTCGGCCGCTCGTCCAATTTCCAGCTTGCCGCCCGGCCCCGCCAGGCTTCGCGCCCCTGCTTCCGTGGCGCAGTCGAATAGACGTTTCGCCAGTCCATCGCGTGAGGGGTCAGGAGCCAGCACTACGCGCTCGAGCTGGCTCATTCGCAGATGGTATTCCAGCGCGCGGGCGTCTTCGAGCAGATCGATCTGTACATTGCTGTCCGAGCCGAAACAGATGCCTACGCCTGCGCCCAGCAGCTTGCCGGCCGGCGATGTCCCGTCGCCCAGGTTCCGCTCCGTGGTTGGACAAGCGCAGACCATCGCCCGCGCGCGCGCCAGATAACCCACCTCATCGCCCGTTATATGAATTGCGTGGATGGCAGTGAAGCGCGAATCCAGAATTCCCTGCTCATCGAGTAATTCGACCGGGCGCAGGCCATACTCCGCCACGCACGCATCCACTTCGGCGGGCTGCTCGGCCACGTGCATATGCAGCGGCAGTCCGTTAGCGCGCGCAAAGTCCGCCAGCTCGAGCAGGTATTCGAGCGGCACGGCTCGGACGCTATGCGGCGCGATGCCGATCCATGTCCGCCCAGGCCGGCAACTCCGCACGACCGCGGTGCGCAGGTCCTCGGTATCCGCGATGAAATCCTGTGCGCACGGCGTGATAAACCTTGCCTGCCCCGGATCGGCTGCCTTCTGCCAGCCCGCTCTCACGTACGCGGTCCGCAGTAGCCCGACCCGCACTCCCACCTCGCCGGCCGCCCGCAAAACTTGATCCGCCAACAGATTGCGATCCGCGTAGGGTTCGCCTCCGGGACGGTGGTGAACGTAGTGGAACTCGCCGACGGTCGTGATCCCCGAAAGCGCCATCTCAAGGAACGCCATGCACGCGGCGTGATACATCGCCTGGGGTGTTAGCTGGTTGGCGGCGTGATACATACTCTCGCGCCAAGTCCAGAACGTGTCGCGCTGTGCGGCGGTTCGATGCTCCGTCCGGCCGCGGATCACGCGCTGAAAGGCGTGCGAGTGGACATTCACCAGCCCCGGCAGAATCGCCCGATTCGATAGCCGCTCGGCCCGAGCCAAGTCGGCGCTAGCTCGTGAGAACCGCGTGATCCTTCCGTCTCCATCTGCAAACATCGCCAGACCGGTCTCAAAACCACCGTCGGTGTAGATGAAATCTGCCAGCCAACCGGTCTCATTTTCCGGCAGGTCTGAAGAGGCGGGCATCGCGTTCCCTGATTTTATCCAACTGGCACATTCTTGCGCGGTCCGTTTACAATCAAATTAATGTCCGTCGTTGCGACTAAAGGCATGGCGGGTGAAGCCGAGGTTCGACGGCTTAGAACGCTTTATCGATTACTTGCAGCGCTGAGTCAGGCCAGCGCCTTAGAAGAGGTCTACCAGGCCGCTATAAGCAGTTTGCTGGATGCAACGTCCGCTGATCGCGCGGCGATTCTGCTTTTCGACGATGATGGCGTGATCCGGTTCAAAGCCTCGCGCGGTCTTTCCCCGGAATACCAAGCCGCCGTGACGGGACACTCACCATGGCCGCAAGGCGCCCAGCACGCGGTCCCTGTCGTGATTCCGGATGTCCGGCTGGATGAAAGCTTGGCCGTCTACCGGAATGCCTTGGACCAGGAAGGGATCCGTGCGCTGGCCTTCGTGCCTCTCGTTCTCGATGGTTTAGCTCTAGGCAAGTTCATGCTGTACTATGCGCAGCCGCACGACTGCACCACCGATGAGTTGGAGATCGCCCAGGCAATCGCCACTCACGTCGCTTTGGCTACCCGGCATAAGCGCGCCGAGCTTAACATCACGGAGCGCAATCAACTCGAGGTAGCCAGCCGGCGCCTGGCCGCTATCGTTGAAAGTTCCGATGACGCCATTATCGGTAAGGACCTCACTGGGATTATCACCACTTGGAACCAGGGCGCAGAGCGCATTTTCGGCTACAGCGCTGCTGAAGTACTCGGCCGTCCAGTATCAATCCTCGCCGCGCCGGGCCACAATGAGATGCCGGACATCCTCGCTCAGATAAAACAAGGCAATCGTGTAGACCACTACGAAACGCGCCGGCGAAGAAAAGACGGGCGCATCATTGACGTTTCTCTCACGGTTTCACCGGTCCGCGATGCCGCCGGCCAAATTGTAGGCGCGTCAAAAATAGCCCGCGATATCAGTGCATTGAAATTCGCCGAACAGGAGCGCGCATTGCTTCTGGCGCGCGAACAGGACGCCCGCCGGACCGCTGAATTGTTCAATAGGATCGGTCTGCGGCTGGGAGCGGAGCTCGATCTGGAGAAGCTCGTGCAAGAGGTCACCGACATTGCAAGCGCACTGGTGGGCGCCGAGTTTGGTTCGTTCTATCACAATGTCGCAGGCCCGCAGAATGTGACCGGTGAACACGACGAGGCGCATACGCCGTCCCCGTCATTGGGCGTGTCGCGTGACGTGTTTGCAGGTTTGCCGATGCCTCGCATCACCGAGCTTTTTGCGCCCACCTTCCGCGGTGCAGGCGTGATGCGATGTGACGATCTCACTCAAGATCCCCGCTACCTCCAGAGTTCGCCGCCCGAGCTGCCCCAGTTTCCCTTGCCCCTCCGCAGCTATCTCGCCGCGCCGGTCGTCGCGCGATCGGGGGAAGTACTGGGAGGACTTTTCTTCGGCCATTCGGTCCCAGGCAAGTTTACCGAGACGCATGAGACCATTATCACCGGCATTGCCGCGCAGGCCGCCGTCGCCGTGGACAACGCCCGACTCTTCGAACAGACCCAGTGGGCGCAGAACGAGCTGAAGCGGTCTAACGAAGAGCTGCGGCGCGCCAATCAGGATCTCGAGGTATTCGCCTACTCAGCCAGTCACGATTTGCACGAGCCGCTGCGGACCATCTCAATATCGGCGCAGATAATCGAGCGCAGTTTGGGTGATCGGCTGCAAGGCGAGGACGCTATATTTTTGGGAAACATCCTGGCTGCTTCCACTCGCATGAATGCTCTTCTCGACGATCTTCTCTCCTACACGAAAGCGACTAAATATGAGGAAGGGGCTACGCCGAGTGTCGACGCGAGCCGTGTCCTCGAGGACGTGCTAACAACCTTGCGGGGACCAATTCAGGAGTCCGGGACGACGGTCACGTCCGGACAACTGCCGTTTGTCGCCATGCATGCCGGCCGCCTAGCCCAGATATTTCAAAATCTGATCAGCAATGCCATAAAGTACCGCACTAAGGAGGCCCCGCGTGTCCATATCGCAGCCGACCAGCGCGACGGCTGGTGTATCTTTTCCGTGGTTGATAACGGAATTGGAATTGAACCGCAGTTCGCGGAGCAGATCTTCGGCCTGTTCAAACGCCTGCACGGCCGCGACGAATACCCCGGCAGCGGCATCGGATTGGCGATCTGCCAGCGTATCGTGGAGCAGTACGGCGGCCGCATTTGGCTTGAGCAGTCTGTACCCGGAGGAGGATCCACCTTCTCCTTCGCCCTACCCTCCCGCCCCGAATGAGGGCCGCCAACTGTCGCCCGATCCCGCGCGGCGGTTGGTATTACTGATCGAAGATAACCCGATCGACGTTTTCGTCATCAAAGAAGTGCTGGGGGGATGCGGCCCTGATCTCGATGTTCGTCTGATCTCGAATGGCCACGCGGCGCTGCTCTATCTGCAGGAACTCGACCGGGACCAGACAGCTCCCCGTCCCGCGCTCGTGCTCTTAGACCTGAACCTCCCCAAGGTCGCCGGGATCGAGGTCTTGAGAGCGCTGCGGAGCAGCCCGCAGTGTAGCGGCATTCCAGTTATTGTCGTGACCTCTTCGAGTGCGTATGCGGACCGATCCGCCGCTCAGCAGTTGGGCGCCGCAGGTTACTTTCAGAAGCCCACCGAACTGGCGGCCTATGGAGAACTCGCGGAACTCGTAAAACGCGCCCTCGATACCTAGGAACACTCCCAGGAAGCAACCGTTCACCCGAACCCCGCGCTACAATTCAAGTGGACCGTTATCCATGTCCCCTTGGGAACGCCTTCTAGAACGACCACACTCGCGCGGCCACTTCGTTCAGCTTTACGAGGCTGACGAAATGGCGCTCGCCAAGAACGTCGGACGCTACCTCTGGGAAGGCTTGCGGCGCGGCGAGGGCGTGCTGGTTATCGTAACGCCGGAGCATCGGCAATTGTTCGCCGGGCATTTGGATCATTTGGGCGCCGATCTCCCAACCTTGCTCGGAAGCCGCCAGTTGGTCTTTTGGGACGCCCAGCAGACGCTCGCGCAATTCATGGTCTCAGGCCAACCGGATTGGCAAAGCTTTGAGCAGGTCATGCGGGCCGCTATGCGGCAAGTGTCGTCCCGGGAAGGCGCCGAGGGCTTGCGGGCCTACGGAGAAATGGTGGGAGTTCTGTGGAAGGCTCGCCAATTCGCGGCCGCCATCCGGCTCGAACAGCTCTGGAACAAGCTCTTGGAGCAGTCCTCCTTCAGCCTGTATTGTGCCTACGCAATTGACGTCTTTGGAAAAGATTTCCAGGTTGCCAATCTGGATGGCGTGCTTTGCACCCACACCCACCTGGTGCCGGCTCAACCCGATGGAACGCTCGAAATAGCCCTCAATCGCTCCATGGACGAGATCCTTGGCGCCAAGGCGGACGCCCTGCGAATCCTGATAAAAGCCAACTACCATCCCTCCTGGGCGGTGATGCCTGCCGCCGAAAGCATTCTCCTGTGGCTGAGGAAAAATCTGCCGGAGCAAGCCGATCAGGTTGTCAGGCAAGCTCGGCAGCACTATCAAATCTTGTTGCAATCAGCCGGATCTCCCCTGGTGAGCGAATGAGCAACCTCATTCTTGTAATAAGCGACGACCGCAATGTGCACGGTCAGCTCCGTCTGGCATTGACGGAAACTGCGTCGCGGTGCCAGCTGGAATGCGTAGCCAGCCGCGAAGAAATCCCGCCGGCGCACCGGCCGGCTCTAATACTTTTGGATCTGATGTTGTCGCGCGAGCCGGCTTTTGAGGTGTTGAAGTGGCTGCGCGCCCAGCAGCGCTATCAGCATACCCCCGTCTTCGTGCTTGGCTCCGAGATCGTAGAGCACGACGTGAACGAAGCGTACTCCCTGGGAGCAAATTCCTGCCTGCTTATGAGATCGATAAACGACGGTTTCGGCCAGGTCGCGCAGGGCATTGCGACCTACGCCAGCTTGATACCAAGTCCGGCCAAGCCCAACTAAACGATCACTCGACCAGCGGATTTTTGTTTGCTTCCTTGTCAATCAGTTACATAATCTGATCCGGTTATCCGCCAACTCGCGGCCTTACTCTGGCCTTGAGAGAGATTATGACGCCTGAAGAACTCCCCAAAGTCGCCGAAGCCATTCGCAGCGCGCACCATCAACACCTGGGAATCGCCGTCCATCCACTGCGGCCTGCGCACGCTCCCACAGCCGTGCGCCTGGACCACCATGACTTGAATTCCTTCGCCACCGCTCTCGACCGCGCGCATGAGCAGTGGCCCGATACTGCGCTCTCCCTCATCGGCGCGCACGGCGCGGTCGGAACCACCAATGTTGACGAACCCAGCGACGCGCTCCCACCCGGCTTCCTGTGCTTTCTCGATCCGGAAATGCTGCTGCCCTTCCCCATCGACGATCCGGAAGCAGAAGATCAGCTCAATCTTTAAGGTTATTGATTCGGAGCCTGATAGCCCCGGCGATACGACGCCTTCAGCTTCGGCATGTCATCCGGCGGCGTAACACTCACCTTCACCGAACGATGCCTGCCGTCGCGCGCTTCGTTGGTGGGGTAGTAGCCCAGGATGTATTGATCCCGCAGCTCCTTGCCGATGCGCGCGCACACCGCGGGAAGATCCTCCAGCTTGGCCACGGCGATGTGCCGGCCTCCGGTATCGTCCGTGAGCTCATTCAGCAAGACCGGTCCGTTGCGTTCCTCGGCCGGCTGTTTGTGTGCGGGATCGAGGTCAAAAATCCCCATGGCGTAAAGTTGCACGTCCGATTCGAGCAGCGCGTTCTTGATCTCGCCGCGCGTATAACGGCTGCGATTATCGCCGCCGTCGGAAAGAATCACCATCGCCTTGCGCCAATAGCGCGCCTTCTTCATCTCCGCTAGTCCTACGCCAATAGCGTCCAAAAGCGCAGTGCGTCCAAAGGGTTTGACTCGCGCGATCCGGCTGTAAACTTCGTCGGCGTCCTGAGTAAACGGCAGCAACAGCTTGGGGCGGTCGCTGAACTGCACCAGAAAGAACTCGTCATCCGAATTGGCGGTCTTGAAAAACTCGGCCGCCGCTTCCCACGATTTCTTTATCTTGTTCTCCATGCTGCCGCTGGCGTCAAACAGCAGGCCGATCGACAACGGAACGTCTTCGTTGGAGAAGTGTACGATCTTTTGCTCGACGTTGTCTTCGAGTAGCCGGAAGTGCTCTTTCTTGAGACCGGTGACCGTGGTGCCAGCCTGGTTAGTGACGTGCACGGGGATCAAAACCAGAGGCACGTCCACGCGCAGGTCGGCGTGGGGATAGTCTTCAGAAACTTTCGCAGCCAAGCCACGGCTGCGCGGGACGATGTTTACGATATCGTCGCACCAGGCAACCGAGAGCAGTTGCAAGCACCAACAGAATGCTGCTGCCAGGCGCATTTGACGGTCCAGTATATCACCACAACCTGCGTCTGGACACCCGAAAAGTACTAGTAATTAGTCCCTAATTTTGTCGACCACTACTTCCCCGCCCTTCATCACCCACCGGACCCTACGTACCACCGCCTCAATGTCCTCCAGCGGATTGCCCTCCACGGCGACGATGTCGGCCAAGTACCCCGGCCGGATCGCACCCAGGCTCTTCTGCATGTCGAGCAGCTCAGCTCCATTGGTGGTCGCCGTTCGAAGCGCTTGCTCAGTGGTCATCCCAGCTTTCATGAACCATTCCAGCTCGCGCGTATTCTCCCCGAACATGGTATACACCGCATCCGACCCCATCGCGAAACGAACGCCCGCGCGAAACGCCTTGCGCGCCGTGTCGAGGTTGCGCTGGATGTAGCCGTTCAAATCATTCACCGCGTCGGGCGGATAGTTCAGCTTCTTCCAGTTGTCGGCGTAATAGCGGTTGTGATCGATGGTCGGAACATAGAAGGTTTTGCGCCTTACCATCTCGGCGATAGTCGCGTCGTCCATGTCGGTGGCGTGCTCCAGCGAATCGGCTCCCGCGCGAACGGCATCCCGCGCGCCTTCAGGCCCATAGGAGTGAATCGCGATCCGTTTGCCCAGCGCGTGCGCGGCATCCACCGCAGCCTTCATTTCTTCAAAGGTGAAGGTCTCAAATCCTGTGACATCGCGGCCGGATCCCGTGGAGCCGAACATTTTGACCCAGTCGGCACCCGCGCCCACCTGCTCGCGCACCACCCGCAGCACTTCCGCGACCCCATCGGCGGTACCGGGCGTCTTAGTACGACTGCGGCTGATGGTCAACCCATAGCCGGAAACGAACATTCGCGGGCCGATCATCAGCCCGTGATTGATCAGATCCCGCATGGCGATGTCGGCGTACTCGGCCGCGCCTAGATTGCGAACCGTTGTGACGCCGGTCTCCAGCGTCTTCCGGGCATTCTCCTGAGACAGGAAAACTACGGCCGCGTTCCGGCCCGGCTGGCTGACGGGATTATCTAGAACATAGGTCATGTGCGTGTGAGCGTCGATCAGGCCTGGAATGGCCGTGAAACGCGAAAGATCAACGAACGATCCGGTGCACGGCCCGACGCTCTGAATCCGGTCGCCTTCGGTCGAAACGCAGGTATCCTTCCAAACCTTATCGCCATCCCATATAGCGCCGAATTTGTAGGTTGCTGCAAAGGCGGGAGTCAGAACCAGCAGGACCAAGGCGATGCCTCGGCAAAGGAGGGAGAGACACGTAGAGCTTTTCTGCATGATTGGCGTCATGATAACCAAATCACGCCAAAGACTGCTGAGCTAAGATTTGAGCGGACGGTTAGGCCGATTCCCTCAGGCGCGCCACTCCTTTTTCCAGCAAATGCGTAACGCTGGCATTACTGGATGATTTTTCGTCCTCGGCAACGCAGGCGGCCGCGGCTTCCGCGATTCGGCGTTGCTCCCGCATCTTACGCTCCTGCCAGTCTCGAAACGCGTCCCGCTCCCGTTCCATTTCTTCAACCCCAGCCGCGATCCGGGTGCGATATTGGGTGCAAATCGTCTCCATTTCGCTGGCTAAACGCTCGTTTTCGCGCTGTTTTGAGCCTTCGAATTCCTGCAAACGCTGCAACTGCGCGTCTTCGTTGTCATTCAAAACGCGCTGTCTTTGTACCGCATCCTGCAGCATATCCTCCACGGCAACCCCGGCCGCCTTCAGCGCCATCATCAACGCGCTGTGTCGAGCCCCGGGCGATAACCCGTGAAGATCGTCGCTGTTCACCATATCCGCTACCTTCAGGATGGTGTATTCAGCCGTGGTTGTAGCCGATTTGCACGTCGATTTACGGTAAATATCATCGAAGGATGGCAGCTTAGCTGGGACTGGCTTCGGAGGTGGTTCGATCCGATCCCGGTCGCTAAAGGCGGGGGATGACAGCCCTGAAGGAGTGACATTCGGCTCTTCTTCGCTAGCTGTACCTCGGCCTAGTGCAGAAGAGACCTGTAGCATCTTCTTGAACATCTAAAGCCTCCTTTTCGAAATCGATATGTAGTGTTTTGAAAACCACGAATCTCTCACCTTATTTTCGTGAGAGCGATTTGTCCGCGTTCCCACTACTCCAACGGTAGGAATAGCCTCCTGATGATCCGAGGTATGGTAGTGCGGCTGGTGGAGTGGCGCGCGCGGTCGTTCACGGACCCGGCCGAACGCCTTCAATTTCTCCAGCGTAGGCTCGGCCATTCCTCCGCTAGCCGCAGCGCGTGGCGTGCCCTGACCCGAATGCCCATTTTGACCACACTCGGCCTGGCCTTAGCAGGAATCGGTCTGGTGCCGGCCTGCCGGCGAGCATTGGGACTCGTTTTGCCTTTTGTGCTGGCCTCTGCCCCGGCGACCCCCAAAATGATTCAACCGCCTCCGCCGAACGTGGCCCGGAGCCCTGCCGCTGTGGCCCTCTCACACGTCTGGCAAGTAGAAGCGAACCATCAGTTTGACTTGTACAGCAACGGACTACGGATCGAGAATCGATTCCAGACCTCCACCGAGACGCGCTCCTATCTGGCTTTTCCTCGCACCCAAATTGAAGCCAGGGTAGGCCAACGGCTTACGCAGCCGGCCGGGATCGTATTTCACACCACCGAGAGCCATCTGGCGCCCTTCGAAGAGGGCCAAAACCGCATGCTGAAGCGCGAGGGCGAAGGGCTGCTCGAATATGTCTCCCACAACCACTCCTACCACTTCGTAATCGACCGTTTCGGCCGCGTATTTCGTATCGTCGGCGAGGCTGATTACGCTAATCACGCCGGAAACTCCGTTTGGGCGGATCAAACCTGGATCTACGTCAACCTCAATCAGAGCTTCTTCGGAATCGCGTTTGAAGCGCGCAGTCAGCCAAAAGAGGGCGAGCTTCCGGTGAATGCCGCGCAGGTGCACGCCGGGCGCACCCTCACTGAAATGCTCCGTGCCCGCTACGGGATTCCTTCCGGCAATTGTGTGACCCACGCCCAGGTTTCCATCTATCCGGCCGGCCGAAGCGCGGGCTACCACACGGATTGGGCGGCCAACCTGCCCTTCGAGGATCTCGGACTCACCAATAACTACGGGCGGCCGCTTCCGAGCGTGACCTTATTCGGTTTCTCCGCTACCGCACTGTTGGAGGAAGCCCCCGACTCGCCGCTGGCCCGAGGTTTAGAAACAGCCGAAGACCAGGTTCGAGCCGAGGCGGCGGCGCAGAACCTTTCCGAGCATCGTTACCGCCAGGTTTTACAGACCAGATATAAGGACGCGATTACGGCGTTACACGCTAAGGGCGCCCTCCAGGAGAACAACTAAATGACAAACACCAACACGCAGGCAGCTTCTGCCATTGGGCTCGACGTTGGCACCAGCCGCATCGTCACCGCCCGGCGCAAAGACAAAGACATCCAGTTCGCCAAGCAACTGAATGCTTTCGTCACCATTCCTTTTTCGAAATTAACGCAAGGCGTCCTCAAGAAAGAGCGCATCCCGCATCTGATTCAGGACCCCGAGATTGTCGTCTATGGCGATGAGTCGGAGCGGTTCGCCAATCTGTTTCATAAGGAGACCCGCCGGCCCATGCTGCGCGGCGTTCTCAACAAGGAGGAGACCGATGGCGGCACGTTGGTGCGCCATTTAGTGATGCTGCTCACCGGCGAGGAAGTGGGCGAAGGCAAGAAGCTTTGTTTCAGCATTCCGGCCGCTCCGTTAGGCGCAAGCCAGGAGGTCAACGAACACGAAACCGAGCTGAAAAGCATGTTCACTAAGCTGGGATACGATGCCCGCAGCATTTCCGAAGGCCTCGCTGTCGTCTATGGGGAAATGGAAAGCTCCAACTACACGGGCATCGGGATCAGTTGCGGCGGCGGGCTATGCAACGTCTGCCTGGCTTATCTTTCTGTCCCGGTATTCAGCTTCAGTATTCCCAAAGGCGGCGATTTTATCGATTCGAGCGTAGCGGAGGTGCGCGGCGAACCGGCTACGCGCATCCGCACGATTAAGGAAGAGTCGTTCCACTTCAACGGCCATTTCGCCAACAAGATTTACGACTCCCTGGCCATCTTTTATGAAGACATGATGCAGGCCCTGGTGGCGGCGCTCAAAGATACCTTCGCCAGCGTGCAGAACATGCCCAAGCTCAACCGGCCGATCCCGCTGGTGCTGAGCGGCGGAAGCGCGATGGCGCCCGGTTTCCGCGACCGGTTCGAGAAGATCATGCGCGACACCGAGCTGCCGGTGGCCATCTCCGAAGTCCGGCTGGCCCCCAGCCCGATGCATTCCACCGCGCGAGGGGCCTTAGTGGCCGCCCTAAGCGATATGTAATAGCGCATTACTTCCGCTTAATGCTGTGATAATTCACCCTTGCGCAGCGTCTACGAAATTGGAGGCAACAATGAAGAAAAATCTAGTACTTCTAGCGCTGCTCTCGGTGAGCCTTGCAATACCAGGCGTGGCGCAAGATCGAAATCGGGGCGGGGGCGGCGAGCACGGCCGGGTTGGCGGCGGATATGTCCCACCCCACGGTCCCCCTCCAGCCGCCCGGCAGGCTCCGCAGCAGCGGGCCCCCGAACAGCGGCAAGCTCCCGCTCCCGCGCAACGCGCTCCGGAACAGCGCGCCGCTCAACAGCCTGCGGCGCAACAGCGCAATTTCCGTGATAATGAAGGGCACCCGAACGCACCGCATGTGCATACCAACGGCGAGTGGGTTGGCCACGACCAGGGTCGCAATGATGCACACTATCACCTCGATCACCCCTGGGAGCACGGACGGTTCTCCTTGGGTTTCGGGCCTGGTCATGTTTTTCGCCTCCAAGGCGGCGGTCCGGACCGGTTCTGGTTCAATGGCGTCTACTTCAGCGTTGCGCCTGACGATTATCCTTACGTCTCGGATTGGATTTGGAATTCTGACCCGATCGTGATCTACGAGGATCCTGATCACCCGGGTTTCTACCTGGCCTACAATTCCCGGCTCGGGACGTACGTTCACGTCCTGTACCTGGGATAAGTTGCGAGGCAGGCTCCCAGGCCTGCCTCTCTTCTTCTACATTGATTTCCCGCCCCCGCCTGCGCTAACATCCGGCAGGCTCCCCACCCGCTATGCCAAAACGGCTTATCACCCTTACCACCGATTTCGGAATCACCGACCATTTCGCCGGAACCATGAAAGGCGTGATCCTCAAAATTCAGCCAGCCGCCCAAATCGTCGACCTCACGCATGACATTCAAGCCTTCGCGATCCCTGACGGAGCGTTTACCATCGCCCAAGCTTATCGTTATTTCCCCAAGCGGACCATCCATGTGGTGGTGGTCGATCCGGGCGTCGGTTCCACGCGCCGGCCGATACTGGCCGAGATGGCCGGCCAGTTCTTTATTGCGCCTGACAACGGCGTGCTGTCGATCATCTTCGCCCGCGAAAAACCAAAGGTCCGGCACATCACGAGCGACCGCTACTTTCTCCATCCGGTCAGCCACACTTTTCACGGACGCGACGTCTTTGCTCCGGTGGCCGCGCATCTCGCGTCCGGCGTCCCACCCGCCCGCTTCGGCAAACTGATCGACGACTATATCCAGCTCACTTTTCACCGGCCCACCCAAACCGGCCAGAATGCCTGGACCGGATCGGTGCTCAAAGTGGACCGCTTCGGCAACCTGATCACGAATTTGCATCTCGACGATTTTCCAAATCTGCAGATCCGGCCCTTTCGCTTACTGGCCGGCAGGCAGCCGATCACACGGCTGGCACTCACGTTTACCGAGACCTCAGCGGGGGAACTCTTCGTCATCGTGGGCAGCTCAGGCTATCTGGAAGTAGCCACCAACCAGGCCTCGGCCGCGAAAATTCTGGGGTGCGGCGCCGGATCGCCGGTGGAATTGACCACGTACTGACCGAGCTATAATTCAGTCGTTTAGGATGAAGCGCAGCACCAACCGGATCCTCACCACGCATGTCGGCAGCCTGATCCGGCCGCCCCAGCTTCTCGAATTGGTTCGAGCCCGCCAAAACGGAGCTGCCGGTAACGAACTGGCGTACGACAAATGCCTTAAAGACTCGGTGACCGAAGTCGTCCGGCGACAGTCTCAGAGCGGCATCGACGTCGTCAACGACGGAGAATTCGGAAAGTCCACCAGTTGGTCGCTCTATGCCCTGAAGCGGCTGAGCGGCTTCGAGCTACGCCCCTTCCAGCCAGGCGCGGACACTTTCGCGCGCGGCGCCGACCGGCGACGTTTCCCGGAATTCTATGCCGAACTGGAGGGTCGCTCGGCCGATCGCACCTGGTCGAAAGTGACGGTTGAGGACGCAGTCTGCGTGGGGCCGATCCAATACACCGGCGGCCAAGAACTGCAGCGCGACATCGATAACCTGAAGGCCGGGCTGCAGGGCGTCCAAGTGGAAGAAGCGTTTCTTCCGGTGGCCGCTCCTTCCAGCGCCATACCCGACCGGAAAAACGAATTCTACCGGAACGACGAAGAGCTGGTGATCGCGCTGGCCGAGGCGCTGCGGACCGAATACCGGACCATCGCAAGCTCGGGCATTCTGCTGCAAGTGGATGACGCTCGCGCGGCCGTGACCTACGACCGGATGGTCCCGCCCGCCAGTTTCGACGACTATTATCGATGGCTGGGCCGCCACGTCGAAGTGCTCAACCATGCTCTCGAAGGCATTCCCGAAGAGCGCATCCGCTATCACGTCTGCTGGGGAAGTTGGCCGGGACCACACACCAGCGACGTTCCTTTGAGAAAGATCGTCGATCTTATTCTTAAAGTGCGGTCCGGCGCTTACCTCATCGAGGCCGCGAATCCCCGGCATGAGCACGAATGGCAGGTTTGGAAGGATGTCAAGCTGCCAGATGGTAAAGTGCTGGCGCCGGGGGTTGTCAGCCACGGAACGAATGTCGTGGAGCATCCGGAACTGGTGGCCGAGCGGATTCTTAGATTCACCGGCGTGGTGGGCCGCGACAACGTCATAGCGAGCACCGATTGTGGTTTCGCCCAGGAGGAGTTCAACCGGCGCGTTCATCCCTCGATCATGTGGGCTAAGCTGGAGGCGATGGCGGAAGGGGCTCGAATCGCCAGCCGGGCACTTTGGGGAAGTCAGGTCGCCTTTCAGAGTCATTCATAATTGAGACCATGGCATACATATTTCATGAGGACGAGTTACCGAAGCTGATCTCGGCCGTGCCGGGCCGCGAGCGGACGTTCTTCGTCAACAAAGAACTCACCAATATCGACGACATGCTGGCGGGAATCATGCGCTATAAAAAAGGGGCGTCGTCACCCTATCATCTGCACGCCAATTGCGAGCATTTCTATTTCATTTTCGAAGGCCACGGAACCGTGGAATCGCCCGAGGGCATTCGCGAAGTGGGGCCGGGCGATATGATCTTCATCCCGGCTGAAGACAAACATCGCCTCCGAGCTACTGAATCGCCGCTGTTTTACTTCGAATTCCAGGCGCCGAACCGCTTCAAGACGACCATCCTGGATGGCACTCCCGACGATCTGGTGTGGAACCGGGTAGACGGCAAAGTGTGGGTGCAAAGTTAGGAAGCTGAACAATCTCATGGCGCTTACCTTTATCGATACCAATCAACTTCCCAAGACCAAGACGCCCGAGGGCGAAGTGACCGAGGTCATGAACCGGGCGCTGTGCGGGGCCGAGAATGTGGTCGGCTCATTGCGTTGGATCAAGCCGGGCGAGCGGTTTAAGGCCGCCTCTTGGGACAAACATCAGCTCATCTATCTGATGGACGGCCAGGGCAAGATCAATCTGGACAATAAGAGTTACGACGTGTCGAAGGGCGCGGGCGTTTATCTCGGTCCCTCCGAAAGCGCGACCATCCAGGCCGCGGAAGGGGGATCGTTGAAGCTATTTCATTTGGTGGTTCCACGGATTCGCGATATTGCTGAGCATCGCCATATTCCACGTAATTGTGAGTAACGTGAATGCGGCGCCGCGGCGTCGGAGTGCGTGCCTGATGGGACCGGTATGGTTCGGTTCGCGCGGCCACTTCAGCTGCGTAAGCACACATGCCATTTACATAGGAGCATCACGATGGTGATGGGCGTGTCAACCATCCTGATTTATCGCGCTGGTGGTGCAGTTCCGCAACGCTATCAAGCCAATCATCGTGTTCGGCGCCATTCCATTCAGAATGATCGGAGCGCCCGGCGCGTCGTCGTTCACGGGAACTCCCTGCGACTTTATGGCGTTCCTATGCGTCGCCAGCCTCATCGGAGTAATTGTCAGCCGTATCATCGTAAACTATTCGACTTCATCGAGGAGATGAACCATAAGGCGAGCCTTTGCGCGAGGCACTGCTGGATGCCGGTACCATGCGCCTGCGCCCGGTGTTAAGCACCGTGGGAGCGACCGTGTTTGGACTAGTTCCGCTGGCGAAACACGGAGGACCGCTGTGTGAGCCTTTATGGTCAAGAGAAGGAATTCAAACTGTCGCCGCGGCGGCTACTACCTTGAGTAACTTCCGTACCTTGGTGAGCCACTCCAGGCGCGAAATCGAATCGGAACTTGAGGGTCGTTCCAGGTTAGCCTGGGGATGAATTGCTGTAGCGAGCACTGGAGGAATCTTTCCAATGGCGACAACCTTGAAGTTGGCGTCCGCTCCGCGGAGCATTTGCAACATTCTGATGACCCCGGGAAGCTGCGGATTCAAAACCAGCAGGTCGATCCCCACATCCAGTTGCTTCATCAGTGATACTGCTTGCTCGCAGCTAAGAGCCGGCAGCGCTCGACATCCGGCCTCTGTGAAAATCTCGCCTAGCCACCAAACGAACCCAAGATCGTCATCTACAATCCATACGGTCGTCGGCGCTCGCGGCGTCACCTCATCAGGCTCCGCACCTTATTGCTGGGCTTGGATGAACGAGCGCCCGCCGTGCGGAATTCATGATGCTTGGTCCGGACGGCTACGCCTTTCCCTTCGCTGCGAACGACGCTTCCAAGTATGACCAGCTTCAAAGGACAGACGCCTTCTAACAAAAATGGCCACTGCATCAGAAGCTCGACGGAGCTGCCGGCCGGCAAGGGTTCGTTAGCTTCGAACAGAACACCACCGCTACTGACATTAAGCGTCTTGCCCAAGCCAAGGCGTTCCACTCGACCTTTGCGGAGCAGCTTATACTCAATTTCCAGTGCGATTGGATATCTGCGATTCAATCTTTGATCGGCGCGATGTGATTCTAAAACCCTGACCGCAGGCGCCAGGGCGGGAGCGGGGGACATTCTCCCTCCTTTATTCAGTCAGAATGGTCCTTTGTACCACTTTTGAAAGATGAGGTCAACAGAGATTTGGAAGAATCTTGCGCCGAGTCGGCAAACTCACAGTGAGTAGGGTGCCCAACCTGTTAATCCGGCTCTTGGATGCCATTTCGTACTAGTACTAAAGCCGGTTTTTCATTCCGTACCAGGTAAACTTCCTCGGCACAAAAAGGGAATGCCTCGCGCAAGACTCCATGGAT
This sequence comes from Bryobacteraceae bacterium, assembly GCA_035484655.1. Lineage (GTDB taxonomy): Bacteria > Acidobacteriota > Terriglobia > Bryobacterales > Bryobacteraceae > Palsa-89. Next base: position 23,278 of record DATHOT010000184.1, read on the forward strand.
TATAATTGAGCAGACTTGCATCTCGGTTTGAGAATTAATCGACCATGACACGAACCGTGTTCTTAACCATCCCGCTGGTCCTGAGTGCGGGGCTTCTGGTTTCCTGCCGGCAAAGTCCGCAGCAGTATGTCGATAAAGGCAACACCTTTTTCACCGCCGGAAAATACGACGACGCAATTATCAATTACAAGAAGGCTGTCCAAAGAGATCCCAAATTCGGCGAAGGCTACTACCGGCTCGGCCTGGCGGAACTCAAAACCGGTAAGGGCCGCGAAGCTTATGCCGCCCTAAACAGCGCCAGCACTCTGCTTCCGGACCGCGCTGACGTCAAAGTGTCACTCGCCGACTTCTTGCTGGTAGCGTACTTCAGGGACAAGAACCGGCCAGCCGCGCTCTATACGCAGTTGACCAAGTTAAGCGATGACCTCATTGCAAAAGATCCGAATTCTTACGACGGGCTGCGGATCAAAGGCGCTTTGGCCTGGACCGACGGACGACTGAAAGAGGCCGAAGCCTTCTTTCAGAAAGCGAACGCCGGAAAGCCCATGCAGGCTTCCGTGGTCACAATGTGGGTCCAGGTTCTGTTTCGGGATGGACAGCCTGAGGAGGCCGAACGCCTGGCGCAGGAGTTGATCAAGGCCCACAAGGACTCGGGGCCGATTTACGACCTCTTATACACGCATTACCAAGCGCAGAACCGCCTCGCGGATGCCGAGAACATCTTGCGCGCCAAAGTGAACAATAATCCGGGCAATATCAACGACGTGCTGGAGTTGGCGATGTTCTACGCTTCCGCAGGCAAGCGCGACCAGATGACCGCCACGTTGCAGCGCGTTCTGAATGATCCCAAAACCTTCCCCGACGCTCGCCTGAAGATCGGCGATTTCTACGGCATTCTGCATGATTGGCCTGAGGCGTTGCGACAATACCAAGCCGGTGCCGACGCCCATCCCAAAGAGAAGGTGATCTATCTGAAACGCATTTCCGATGCCTGGCTTGCACAAGGCAAGGGAGATCAAGCTGCCGCCGTTGTCGCCGAGATTCTCAAGGAGCACCCCGGCGACGACGTCGCCAAAGCGGTGAATGCTTCGTTGCTGATGAAGTCCGGCCAGCCGGAAAAGGTGCAAGGCGCCGTCAACGATTTCCAGGAGCTGGTTAAGAAGCAGCCTGATAATCCGCTCCTGCGGTTCGCTCTCGGGCAGGCTCTGCTGGCCAAAGGCGACCAGAATGAGGCGGCCGCTCAATTTCGCGAATCACTCAAGCAACGCCCCAGATACCTTCCGTCCATCATGGCGTTGGCTAAGCTGAGCCTGTCCAAAAAGGATTATACCCAGGCGCTTCAATACGCCAGCAGCGCCCTGGCCGTAAATCCCAAACTGACCGAGGCGCGCCTAGTGCGAACAGCGGCCCTGCTGGACACGCAACAGTACTCGGAGGCTCGCACCGAGTTGACCGCTCTCGCAATCGACCTTCCGCAGAACACCGAAGTTCAATTTCAGCTCGCGTCACTGGACTTGTCCGAGAAAAAATATCCTCAGGCCGAGACGCGCCTCGATCAGCTCTACCCGAAAGATAAGTATCGCGCGCTCGCCGGTTTGGCGGAAGCCTATCGACAGCAGGGCCAACTCGACAAAGCTTTATCGAGGCTGACACTGGAGTTGGGAAAGTCACGCGACACTGTTCCCATCCACTCTTTGCTGGCTGATACAGCGATGCGGGCCGCAAAGTACGACCTGGCTCTCGAGCAATATCAGCAACTATTAATCCTGCTTCCTAAATCCGCGCAACTGCAGATGCGCCTGGGCGTGGTCTATCAACTCAAAGGTGATTTTGCCAAAGCGCTCGCTAGCTTCCAGGAGGCCAGCGACCTCGCTCCGCGCGACCCGGTCGTGACGGGCGCACTCGCGGACGCGTTTCGCATGACGGGCCGCAATGATGAGGCGGTGGCGGCCTATCGGCGCGTGCTGGCCTTGGAACCCGAGAATCTGAATGCCATCAACAATCTGGCTTACACGCTGCTCGACACCGGCGGCGCGCCCAATGAAGCGCAGAAACTCGCGGAACAGGCCGTGCAGAAGGCGCCGCGAAATCCTAGCTACGCCGATACTCTCGGCATGGTCTACCTCAAGAAGAATCTCGACGATAGCGCCTTACAGGTGTTTAGCGGCTTGACTCAAAGATTTCCAGACAATCCCGTATATCGCTACCATTACGCCCTAACGCTGACTCAGAAAGGCGAAAAGTCAAAGGCTAAGACCGAGCTCGAAGTCGCTCTTAGAAAAAGTCCTTCCGATCAACTGCGCAAAAACATTCAAACCAGCCTCGCCAAGGTCCAGCAATAATCCAGCGTTTGCCAACTTGGCTTAGGCGCCGGCTGGCAGCGTGTGGTTATCAGCCGCGCGTGTGGTTCCATAGAAAGGTATGCACGCTGAGCGCGATCGCATTCTGCAGTCGAACCGCCGGGAGAAATACTGGAGGCGTTGGGGACCCTACCTCTCCGAACGTTCCTGGGGCAATCCGCGCGAAGATTACAGCCCGGATGGGACCGCTTGGGATTACTTCACGCATGATCATGCCCGCTCCCGCACCTACCGCTGGACCGAGGATGGCATCGCCGGTATCTGTGACAATCACCAACGGCTTTGTTTTGCTTTCGCCTTCTGGAATGGCCGCGATCCGATTTTGAAGGAGCGACTGTTCGGCCTCGGAGGGACTGAAGGTAATCACGGCGAGGACGTCAAGGAGTATTATTACTACCTCGACTCCACGCCGACGCACTCCTACATGAAGTGCCTGTATAAATATCCGCAGTCGGAGTTCCCTTACTCGCAACTGGTGGACGTGAATCGCCACCGTTCCAAATCGGAGCTCGAGTACGAACTGATGGAAACCGGCGTTTTCGATCAGGACCGGTATTTCGACATCTTCGTCGAATACGCCAAGAACAGCGTCGACGATGTTCTGGCCCGCGTCACCGTCATCAACCGCGGACCCGATCCCGCAACACTGCACTTGCTGCCGACGGTCTGGTTCCGCAATACCTGGAGCTGGGGCTATGGCGTGCCTCGACCCGAGCTGGCGCGTTTGGATTCTCAGACTATTGTCATCAACGAGCATTCTCTGGGTGAGTTCAAGCTCTGGCTGGAAGACGCTCCGCCGCTGCTCTTCACCGAAAACGAAAGCAATACCGAACGATTATGGGGTTGGAGCGGCGCCGAGCGATATACCAAGGATGCCTTCCACCGCTACCTCGTCAATGGAGAGAAGGATGCAGTCAATCCGGACGAGACGGGAACCAAGGCCTCCGGCGTCTATCGGATCGACCTTCAGCCCGGCGGCGACAAAGTGCTCCAGTTCCGCCTATATTCGGGAGAAGACCCTCAGCCGGATTTCGACCGCGTCTTTGCGGACCGCATCGAGGAGGCGAACGAGTTCTACAGCTTCGCGCCGGCGCGGTTGTCGGATGACGCGCGGATGGTACAGCGGCAAGCATTCGCCGGATTGCTGTGGAGCAAGCAGTTCTATCACTACGTCGTCGAGCAATGGCTCAAAGGCGATCCTGCCATGCCTCCGCCTCCTCCCCAACGCCTTCTGGGCCGCAACCGTACTTGGATTCATGTGTACAACGACGACGTCCTCTCAATGCCCGACAAGTGGGAATACCCGTGGTTCGCCGCGTGGGACCTGGCTTTCCACACCCTCCCCTTCGCATTGGTTGATCCGGATTTCGCCAAGCGCCAGCTTTCGCTGCTGCTGCGCGAGTGGTACCAGGCGCCCAATGGACAGTTGCCCGCCTATGAATGGGAGTTCAGCGACGTCAACCCGCCCGTTCATCCCTGGGCTTGCTTCCGTGTTTTCAAAATCGACAAGAAGCTGACCGGCAAAGCGGATTATTCTTTTCTCGAATCGGCCTTTCACAAGCTTTTGATGACTTTTACCTGGTGGGTCAACCGCAAGGACTCGCAGGGCAACAACATCTTCGAGGGAGGTTTTCTCGGCCTTGACAATATCGGCGTGTTCGATCGTAGTAAACCGCTGCCCACCGGGGGTTTCATCGAGCAGGCCGACGGCACGGCATGGATGGCGATGTTCAGTCTTAACATGCTGAGAATCGCGATCGAATTGACGCCGCATGATCCGGCTTATGAGGATATCGCCAGCAAATTCTTCGAGCACTTTCTTTATATCGCTAGCGCGATGAATCGCATGGGAGACAACGGGCTGTGGGATGAACAGGATGGCTTCTTCTATGATTGGCTGCGACTTCCTGACGGGCGCAAGATTCCGCTCCGGGTGCGGTCAATGGTGGGGCTGATTCCGCTGTTTGCCGTTACGACTCTGGATGCCCATGCGATCGAGAAGCTACCCGGCTTCAAGCGGCGCATGACCTGGTTCGTGAAGCACCGGCCGGATTTGTGCGGCAATATCGCCTCCATCACCCGGCACGGAGTCGAGGAACGGTTGTTGCTCTCGATGATGCACCCCTCCCGGCTGCGCCGTGTGCTCGAAACGATGTTGGACGAAAACGAATTTCTTTCCCCGCACGGCATCCGCGGCGTTTCGCGCTATCACCGGGACCATCCTTTTGTGCTGCACGTCGACGGACAGGAGTACCGTGTCGACTACGAGCCCGCCGAGTCGACCACCGGAATCTTTGGCGGGAACTCCAATTGGCGCGGTCCGGTTTGGTTCCCGGTAAACTTTCTGATGATCGAATCGCTGCAGCGCTATCACCATTACTTCGGCGACGAATTGCAAGTCGAATGCCCGAAAGGCTCGGGTGTGATGCTGAACCTCTCGGATGTCGCGGCACATTTATCCCGCCGGCTTTCGCGTCTTTTTTTGAGGAACGAAGAAGGCCGGCGGCCGGCGTTCGGCGGCTCGGAAAAATTCCAGACTGATCCGCACTTTCGCGACCACATTCTCTTCTATGAGTTTTTCCATGGCGACAATGGCGCAGGCCTGGGCGCCAGCCATCAGACCGGATGGACCGCGCTGGTGGCGAAGCTGTTGCAGCAAAGCGGGGAGTGAGCCTCGCCTGCCTCACAATGGTAAGCTCTAATTGTCTGATATTCAGACAATTGGGCAAACATGGAAACAGGGAGAGTGGGTAAGCGGGGCGTTGTGGTTGTTCCAGCGCGGCTGCGCAAGAAGTTCGGCATTGAAGAGGGATCTTTGGTCATCACAGAAGAGCGGGAGGATGGCATCCTCATTCGCCCTGCTGTTGCCCTACCCGTCGAAATTTACACTCCCGCTCGTAGGGCACAATTTCTTCTGTCGAACGCTGTCGATCGCAAGGATTACCTGGCGGCGCGAAGAGAAGTGAAGAAGATGGGCCTGGATCCCGATAAGATTTCACATTGCAAGATGAAACGTTGAGTGGACAGGCTATTTCTCGACGCGAACGTTCTCTTCTCGGCGGCGTATCGCGAAGATGCGGGGCTCGCGAGGTTCTGGAAACTGAATGTTGAGCTTCTAACTTCCGCATATGCCGTTGAAGAAGCTCGAGTGAACCTTTACGATGATGCACAAAGAAGCAGACTCGCGGGGCTGGTCAGCGGCATTGAAGTGATCTCCAACACTTCTTCAGGGCCTCTGCCAAGCGGAGTCGATCTGCCCGAAAAGGATTGGCCCATTTTGCTGAGTGCAATTCAAAGCCGCGCGACTCACCTCATCACAGGAGACAAGGCTGACTTTGGAAGATATTTTGGGAATACGATAGCGGGTATCATTATCCTTTCGCCCGCGGCTTACCTGAGGAGCCGGCGGACCAGGAGGCTTGACTAGCCGCGCAGCAGCCGCACCGCGGCCGTCAGGTCACTCCCCGTTTGAGCGGCGCCCGCCGCAGACGCTCCATCCGCGGCCGGTTGCTCATCGCCTTCACCAGGCGCCAGAAACAGATTTGCTTCCATGCCGTGCTGCTTGGTGTACAGATCGTAATACCGGCCGCGCGCGGCGTACAGTTCTTCGTGCGTGCCCCGTTCGAGGATGCGCCCCGCCTCCACTACCAGTATTTGATCGGCCCGCCGGATGGTCGACAAACGGTGCGCGATCACGAATGTCGTGCGCCCTTGCATCAGGTATTTCAGCCCTTCCTGAATCAGGGCTTCGGACTCGGAGTCAAGACTCGAGGTCGCCTCATCCAGAATCAGAATGCGCGGGTCTGCCAGGATGGCGCGCGCGATCGAAACCCGCTGCCGCTGCCCACCCGAGAGTTTCACTCCACGCTCGCCGACGATAGTGTCGTACTTCTTCTCGAACCCTTCAGCAAATTCATCGACGCGAGCGATCCGGCACGCCTTCATAATCTGCTCTTCCGTCGCGTTGGGCCGGGCGAAGGCAATATTCTCGCGAATGGTACCGTCGAACAAAAAGGTCTCTTGCAGCACTACTCCAAGCTGAGTTCGGAAGGAATCCAGCCGAACGGTGGAAAGGTCGACGCCGTCCACAAAAATGGCGCCGGTTTCGGGCGTGTGAAAAGCCGTGATCAACCCAATGATGGTCGACTTACCGGAGCCGGACGAACCCACCAGCGCGGTGACCGTATCGGGTTCAGAGCGGAAGGAAACGTCGTGAAGCACCGCTTTGCCGGCGTCGTAGGAGAAGTTAACGTGGTCGAAGACTACCTGCCCCGTAATGGGCGGCAGAGAAACTGTCCGGCGCGGATCGGCATCCTCGGGCCGCTCGCGTAAGACCTCGCGTGTGCGCTCCAGTCCTGCCAGGGCTTCGGTCAATTGGGTCCCGATGGCGACGATCTGAAACATGGGCGCGATCAGGAACGCCAGGAACATGGTGTAGCTCATGAACCCGCCCAGGGTCATGGTCCCGGCGGTGATCTGGCGGGCGCCCACGAACATGATCAGTGCTCCCACCAAGCCCATAAGAACGGTGGCGGAGAGGCTCATGAAAGACGTGGCGGTCAGACTCTTTAGAACGTTATCGAGCAGCCGCTGCACACCTTGACTGAAAACATCTTCTTCACGCGCTTCGGCGTGATAACCTTTCACCACGCGCACGCCACCGAGCGACTCGGTCAGCCGGCCGGTCACTTCGGCATTGATTTTTCCTCGCTCGCGGAAAATGGGCCGGATGGTGGTGAATGCCCTGCGCAGCACCAACAGGAACGCGATCATAATCACCAGCGCGAGTACGGTGAGGAGCGTGCTGATGTATAACAAAACTGCGAGCACCATGACGGCCATCAATACGCCGCCGATGAACTCGATCAATCCGGTGCCTAATAGATTTCGAATGCCTTCGACGTCGGTCATGATGCGCGAGACCAGCACACCGGTTTTGTTGGCGTCGTAGTAAGCCACCGGAAGATGGCCGACGTGCGCCTGAACTTTGCGGCGCAATTCGGCGATCAGCTTTTGGCCCGCCTTGGAAACCAGTTGCGTCATTCCGAACGAAGTGACGCCTTGAATGAGAGTGGCGCCGATCACTGCCAGTACGAGCGGCACCAGCCACTGGGTCTGATGTTTGTTAATGACGTTATCGATCAGGAATTTGGTGGATCCCGGCAGCACCAGGCTGCAGATCTTGTTGATAAACATCAACAGGAATCCCACGGCAAGCACGCGCCTGCGCGGGCGCATCATCTCGCGGATGTCAGGCCACAGCTCGCGCAAACGCTCCGACGAGCTCTTTTTGGAGGTTTTCGGATTCACAACAGTTTAAACTATTGTATTTGATGCGCCCCTATCGCCGTTGGATGCCGAGATAAGCCATGCCAATTCTTTACTCTGGAACATCGGGTTTTGCCTACCCCAGCTGGAAGCCGGACTTTTATCCGGAGAAACTGCCGTCGAAGAAGTTCCTCTCTTATTACTGCGAGCGGCTCAACGCGGTGGAGGTGAACTACACGTTTCGCCGCCTTCCTTCGGCGTCGACCCTCGAAAACTGGGTGAATCAGACGCGCGCGGGCTTCGTTTTTCCCTTGAAAGCGCACATGCGAATCACGCATATTCAACGGTTGAAGCCGTCGGAATTCACCGAAGTGTTCTTCCGGGCCATCGAGCCCCTGCGGACGGCCCGCCGCCTGGGCCCCGTCCTGTTTCAACTTCCCCCGGCGCTCAAGTGCGACGAAGCCCTGCTGGCTGACTTCCTGGCCACGCTGCCGAACGATATCCGCTGCGCGTTCGAATTCCGCCATCCGTCCTGGCTGGCGCCTGCGGTCTATCAACTACTCGAAAAGTATGGCATGGCGCTGTGTCTGGCGGAATCGGAGAAACTGGTGATTCCCGAAGTTGTCACAGCGAACTTCGTTTACTCGCGCCTGCGAATGCCCGAGTACTCGCCCGCAGACCGCCAAGAGATCGCCGCGCGCGCCGAGCAGCTACTCGGGCAAGGTCGCGACGTGTACGTGTTTTTCAAGCACGAAGAGACGCCTGCCGGCGCGCTGTATGCCGAAGAGCTGCTGAAGCGATTTCCCGGGCAGGCAGCCGCGCCGGTCTGAGCGGTCAACTTAACCCCTGGCTGTCTTATGTCTCTTTGGCGCCGACTTTTGCTTCGGCGCTTCCGCTTCCAGGGCTTCCACTGAAGCAGGCGGCTTCTTGGCGATGGCCAGGCTCTTTTTCAGAGCCTCCATGATGTCGATCACCTTGGCAGGCTCGGCCGCCGGAGGCGTCACCACTTCCTGGCCTTTTACCTTAGCCTCGATCATCGCCTCCAGGTTTTCTTTGTAGGTGTCTTTGTATTTCTCGGGCTCAAAAGGAGCAGCTAACGACTGCACCAGGGTCTCGGCCAGCTTCACTTCCTGTTCCTTCACCAGGCTCGTGTCGGTGCGAAACTCTTCCACCTTTCGAACCTCGTGAGCGAAGTACATGGTATGCATCACCAGGCCGTTGGCACCCGGCCGGAAAATGGCAATGTGCTCGCGATTGTGCATCGCAATCTTCGCCACCCCGACATAGCCGGTCCGCTTGAGGGTGTCAAAAAGTAGCGCGTAGGGCTTCTCGCCGGCATGATCGGGCGCCATATAGAAGGAGCTCTCAAAATAAATAGGATCTACCTCGGCAGTCTTCACGAACTCCAGGATCTCCATGACCTTGGCGGTCGGTGGCGCCATCTTCTTGATATCTTCGTCGTCGATTACAACGTAGCGATCCTTCTCATACTCGTAGCCTTTCACAATTTCGCTGCGCGGAATCGGCTTGTCTTCCGCCTGACAGTAGATTACCTGCTTGATACGCGAGTTGTCGGTTTTGTGGAGCTGATTAAAACTGATGCCGTCCTGGCGCGCGGCGGTAAAGAGCTTCACGGGAAAGGAAACGAGACCGAAGGTGAGATGCCCCTTCCAGACTGTAGTGGCCATAGCGATAATCTCCGAATCTATATAGACATAACACGTTATTCAAACATTTTCAATAGAGTACGTTTCTTGGGCTGCCGCGCACCCCCAAAATATTGGACTCGGGGCCGGCGTCTATGTTTCCTTCAGGACGGCTTTCTAGCCGTCAAGGTTCGAGTGGGAACGCACCACAGGAATGTAAGCGGCGAAAGCTGGACGTCATTCAGGCCTAACTGGGCGAGCAGTTTAGCGTACTCGCCCGTATGGAAAATATCGAGGATCGCCAGATAGCCGCCCGGTTTCAACACGCGCGCGATCTCGCGCAGGGCCTTGGCGCGCTCCGTGCTCCCGTCGATATTGTGGATCGCCAGGCTGGACACCACCACATCGAAGGTGTTGGCTCCGAAGGGCAGCTTGCGAGCATCGGTATTCTCGATTTTGATCCGATTGGCCACGCCCTCCGCTTTGGCGTTCTTCATGGCCGCCTCGGCGGTGTTTCCCGAAAGATCTTCCGATCTCCAGATGTCCACACCGGTAGCTTTCCCGCTCTTCAGCTTCTTAGCGGCGGCGACTAGGAATAATCCTCGCCCGCATCCGACATCCAGGACATTCTCGTCTCCGCGCCAGGGAATACTGTCGAGGATGCGTTGAATCACCTTGGGTTTGGTGACACGGCTGCTCCACACCATAATGACCGCGATCATCGCGAACGTGACCCCGACCGCGAGTAGCATGCTGGCGATCGCCACGGCCGCGCCCGGGCTGGTATTGCGGTTGGAGTAATACAGAAAGCCCGCGAAAGCCATGAACAATACACCGCGAATGGCGAACCGCCGAACCAGTTTGGGCGCGTCGAGACCGTAGTCGGGCTTCGGCATAGCCACCGTCAGAGCCGTGTAGCGGCCTCTTCCACGGCCCCGATCAGATCCGTGAATGCCTTGGTTTTGCCGGGTTTGGAGCCGCGCAGCGCCGCCTTTTCGAGCGTTTCAAGATGACGATGAATCTTGCGCGCCACCACCTTGCCGGACGGCGTAAGACTGACGACGAAACTGCGGCGATCGTCGGAGCGGACCTCGCGGCGGATCAGCCGGCGCTCGGCTAGGCGGTCCAAAAAACTGGTCAGGGTCGAGCGCTTATGCGCGAAGGCCTTGTGCAATTCCCCGACCGAGCTGTTACCCGCGCTTGCCAGATGCGACAGGATATGCGCTTCACCCTGATTGAGGCCCAAACCCGAGCGTTCGATGTACAAGCCGATCTGATGAGTGGTCCGGTGAATCTGGGGGATTAGAAGCAGCGCCATGCGCACCTCTCATCCTGACACACCTCGGGCTGAGGCACGGCATGCTGGCGCAAATCAGGGCAGCGGCTGAAGATCGGGTTCCATCCAGTACATGCGGGCGGTGTCCGACGCCAAGGTCGCGGCTGAATAAAATCTCTCGATGGTTCGTTTATCGAGCAACTCGGGCGCGGCGGTCGTCAAGTCCTCGAAGCTCGCATCCAGGGGCGCCCGCGCCATCGTGTTCCAAACCAGCCGCAGCCACGCCACCGTAATGGTCTCGTGATACTTGTCGCTCTTGCCATGATGCGCGGCGAATTTGCGGATGGCCTCAGCGATCCGTACTCGGGCTTCCAGCTCCCCGTAGAGTTGCAAGTAGATCCACGCCAGCCGGATATGATCCCTGTGATGGAAGTTGTCGTTGGCGAGCTCGCAGGCCTCGAACGCACGAACGAATTCCAGATCTGCCAGCTCCGTCTTGATCATATCGCTCATTATCGTAATATACGATATCGTAATAACAGTTGGCAAATAGACACGCTCGGCCGTAGGGGGGCACGATGCCGGGAGGACTCGCCGTAGCGGGCCTGCTGTATGCTACTTTTGAGCTTCTCTTATGTCCGCGCTCTTGAGGCTAATCCGTGGAGCCGACTAGTCCGCCGCCCGGCGCGGTGCGTAGTGTTAACAGCTATCAAATCATCGATAAATTGGGCGCCGGCGGGATGGGCGTGGTTTACAAGGCGCTCGACACCAAGCTGAACCGCACGGTAGCGCTCAAGTTTCTTCCTGCGGAGATCGAAGCGGATGAAAAAAACCGCGCCCAGTTTTTACGGGAAGCGCGGGCGGCCTCCGGCATGGACCATCCCAATGTCGGCACCATCCATGCGATTGAAGAGACTGCCGACGGCGTGTCTTTTATCGTCATGGCCTATTACGACGGTGAGACACTGGCGCAGAGGATCAAGCGCGGCTCGCTTCCTCCAGCCCAGGCAATATCCATTGCTGTCCAAATGGCGCGCGGGCTGGCCGAAGCGCATTCCCACAACATCATTCACCGCGATATCAAGTCTTCCAACGCCATCTTCACCCGCCAGGGCGTGGTGAAAATCGTGGATTTCGGGCTGGCCCGCGCCATCCAATCGGCTAGCGCCACACTGAGCACTGAAATCTCGGGCAGCGCGGCATACATGTCGCCGGAGCAAGCTCTCGGCAAGCCACTCGACCAGCGTACGGACCTCTGGTCGCTGGGCGTGGTTCTGTATGAGATGCTCACCGGACGTTTGCCCTTCCAAGGCGACACCATGCCAGGCATGCTCATGGCTGTCGTGAACTCGCCGCCCACACCACTTGAGGACGTCCCCGCCGAATTGCAGGAGATCGTCTACCATGCCTTGGCCAAGGATCCAGCGCGCCGATATCAGAGTGCCTCTGAAATGCTGGCCGATCTCGAAAAGCTCGAAACCGGAGTAGACCGGGCACACACGCGAACCCTCGCCAAGTCCGAGCTGAAACAGTACGTCGAATCAGCGGCGCAGTCAGCGTTCCCGCTTCCAGTAAGCGCGCACGCCACCAAGCGCCGCTGGCTTGTGGCCGTGTTGCTCGTCCCTGTGCTCGCGGCAATGTTGCTGCTCATTCTAGTCACGCGCCAACGCATCGTAGCCACCCTGTTCGGCCCTACCGAAAAACATATCGCGGTATTGCCGTTCAGCGTGATTGGAAGCTCGGCCGGCAGCGATGTGCTGGCCGACGGCCTGATGGAAAGCCTGACGGGCAGACTTTCAAATCTCGAGCTCGGCAACCAGTCTCTGTGGGTGGTTCCGGCCAGTGAAGTGCGCCGGCGCAAAGTGGCTGATGCATCCGCCGCCCAAAAGGAGTTCGGCGCTACTTTGGTGGTTACCGGGACAGTGGAGCGGACCGGCTCAGACATTCGGCTGGTTGTGAATTTAATCGACGCCAAGCGCATGCGGCAGCTCGGCTCGGAAGAGGTAGAAGATCGCACCGGCGACTTTGCCATGCTCCAAAACTCCGCGATCGCGAAGCTCGCGAGATTAATGAACGTCACCGTACCGAGCGACATGCTGCGCTCCACCGGCGGCGCAGCCTCGCCCGCCGCGTACGAACTATATCTGAAGGCACTTGGTCTTCTTCGCCGTTACGATAAGCCCGGCAACTTAGACCAGGCGCTGGGGGCGTTCGAGGACGCCGTCAAGACCGATCCTCGATTCGCTCTGGCGTACGCCGGATTAGGCGAGGCCTATCTGGTCCGCTACCGGACGGATCAAAATCCACGCTGGATCGACCAGGCATCCGCCGCTTGCGAGCGTGCCGTTCAGATCGACGATCAGCTCGCTCCGGTTTACGTGACCCTGGGCCGCATTCACAACGAGACCGGCAAGACCGACCTGGCATCGCAGGAGTTCCAGCACGCGTTGCAATTGGATCCGCGCAGCGCCGACGCTTTACTCGGGCTGGCTAGCGTGTACGAGGCGCAGGCCCGCCTGAAAGACGCCGAGCAGACGCTGGTCCGCGCAGTCGCGCTCCGCCCGGATTATTGGGACAACCTCAGCAAGTTGGGGCTCTTCTATTACCGGCAGCGCCGGTTTGAAGAAGCCGCGGTTCAGCTGCGCAAAGTGGTGGAGCTAACCCCCGACAATTCGATCGCGTGGCTGAACCTGGCTGCGGCCCTGCGCGCCAGTGGGAAACTCGTAGAAGCCACCTCGGCTCTCCAGAAAAGTATCCAGATCAGCCCTTCCTATCCGGCTCACACCAATCTCGGGAATGTCTATTATCAGCAGCACCGTTATGCCGACTCGGCCCAGCAATACGAAAAAGCCATGGCATTCAACGCCAAAGATTATCGCGTATGGATCAATTTGGCGAACGCTGATACTTGGCTGGACAAGACCAATGACGCTCTGGCGGCCTTCCGCCGCGCCCTCCCTTTATTGGAAGACGCGGTAAAGCTACATCCCCAAGACCCCACCATCCAGTCCAGCTTGGGTATTGTCTATGCTAAGCTTCAAGAACCCTCGCAAGCGATCGCTCACCTGGAGACGGCCGTCGCGCTCGCTCCAACCGATGGCGCCGTGCTAGCTCGCATGGCCGAGGCGTACGAAAGCCTGGGAGACCGCCCGAAAGCGCTGGGATGGATCTCCAAAGCCATCGCAAACGGCCAAACGATCGACGACCTCCGGGATGACCCGGGAGTTCGAAAAATTCTCGACGACCCGAACTTTCAGGCGCCTAAGAACTAAACCGAAAGACAAAACAAGGAGACGAATAGTATGAACCCGAAATCAGCCAAAGATACACCGCCAGTAGCAACGCCGATCACGATTAATGCGCAAGGCGTCGCGGTTCCTGGCTCCGCGACAATCAGCATTTCCGCGAACGGCGGCGCCGACTTCAATGCGAGTTACGCCTGCTCGCTCAGCTTCACTAACCCGCCCGGTTGTCCATTCGAAAATTGCAGCAATGATACGCTCAGCCTCAGTCAAGGGCACAACACCGAAGATTTCAGCAGCGGCGCGACGTCGGGAACGAAATATACCTATACGATCAGCGATCCCCTAGGTCAGAATCGGATCACGACCGCGCAGTACGACATTACCGTTAGCTCGTAGGGTTTACGCGGTGACTTCTTCCACCGGCGCTATCGGCCGCTTATACTTGCACTCGCCGTTGGGGCATTGGGCCACCCCTCCGGCTTTGAGCCATTTCTCGATGAGATAGCTCGATCCGCACTCCGGACACTTCTCGGCCAGCGGTTTGCCCCACGCGACGAAGTCGCATTCCGGATAACGGCTGCAACCATAGAAGGTCTTGCCGCGTTTGGAGCGCCGCTCCACCACCTCGCCCTGCGAACAGTTCGGACAGGGCACGCCGATGGTCTTTTGCTTGACGAATTTGCACTTCGGATAATTGCTGCACGCCGTGAACTCGCCGAAGCGCCCGTGCTTCAACACCAGATTGTTGCCGCATTGCGGGCATTTCTCATCCAGCGGCACGTCCGACTTCTTCTGTTCGCCGCCGATCTGCTTGGTGGTCTTGCAATCCGGATAACCGGAGCAGGCATAAAACTGTCCGAAGCGGCCTTTCTTGAGCACCATTGGGCGGCCGCAATTCTCGCAGTATTCCTCGGCGTCCTGCTCGGTCAGGTCCACTTTGTCGACATCCGGAAGATCCACCGTCAGTTCGCGCGTATTGGTGCATTCCGGCTCGCCCTCGGCGTTCTTTTCGTTGTAGCCGGTGCAGGCGATGAAGCTGCCGTGCCGTCCCCAGCGGATCACCATCGGCCGACCGCATTTGTCGCAGACCAGGTCGGTCGGCTTTTCCATGCGTTTGATGTCGGTCATGTGGCGCTCGGCATATTCCAGGTCCTTCTGGAATCGCTCATAGAAATCCGACATGGCAGCGCGCCAATCCATTTTGCCTTCTTCGATCTCGTCCAGATCGGCTTCCATCCGAGCCGTGTAGGTCACATCGAAGAGATTTTGGAAGCTCTCGAGCAACAGGTCCGTGACCACCATGCCAAGTTCGGTCGGCACGAACTTGCCGCCATCCTTCTTTACGTACTCGCGTTCCTGGATGGTGGAAAGAATAGACGCGTAGGTGGATGGCCGTCCCACACCGTCCGCTTCCAGTTCCTTCACCAGCGTGGCCTCGTTGAAGCGCGGCGGCGGTTCGGTGAAATGCTGCTCCGGCAGGATGGACTTGAACTTCAGCTCCTCGCCTTCCTGGACCAAGGGCAGACGATGTTTCAGCTCCTCGTCATCCTCGTCCTTCTGGTCCTTCCCTTCCTCATAAACTTCCAGGAATCCTTTGAATTTCGGCACGCTGCCGGTGGCGCGGAACATGTACGTCGCGCCGTCATTACCCTTGGCAGCCACATCGATGGTCGTTTGATCGAACACGGCCGGCATCATCTGCGAGCCCACAAAGCGCATCCAGATCAGCCGGTATAATTTCAGCTCGTCCTCTTGCAGGAAAGACGCCACCGATTCCGGCGTGCGCATGGCCGATGTCGGACGAATAGCCTCGTGCGCGTCCTGTGCATCCTTCTTGCCCTTATAAACGTTCGCGGTTGCCGGACAGAACGGGGCGCCAAATCGCTCCGTAATCAGCTTTCGCACCTCGTCCAAGGCGTCGTTCGACACGCGGGTCGAATCGGTACGCATATAAGTGATTAACCCGACCGATCCTTCCGAGCCCAGTTCCACGCCTTCATACAGCCGCTGGGCCAGCATCATCGTCCGCTTCACGCTGAACCGCAGCTTGCGTGACGACTCCTGCTGCAGCGTGGACGTAATGAACGGAGCCACCGGATTGCGCTTTTTTTCGCGCGTGGTGACCGAGTGAACCAGGTACTTGGCGCCCTCCAGCTGATCGACGATCGACTTGGCCGCCGCTTCTTCAGCGACCTCCAGCGCCTGATCGTCCTTCTTGGTGAAGCGCGCCGTCAGCACCGGGGGCTTTTTGGCGTTGAGCTGGACATCGATGGTCCAGTATTCGCGCTTAAGGAACGCGCGAATTTCGCGCTCGCGGTCGACAATCAACCGCAGCGCCACGGTCTGAACGCGTCCGGCTGAGAGACCGCGCCGCACCTTGTCCCACAGGAGCGGTGAAATCTTGTAGCCCACCAGCCGATCCAGAATACGGCGCGCCTGCTGCGCGTCCACCAGATTCAGGTTCACCGAGCCCGGCTTCTCGAATGCTTTTTTGATGGCGTTGGCGGTGATTTCGTTGAACATCACCCGGTAGAACTTCGGGCCCTTTTTAGAGCCATTCAGCTCTTCCTGCAGGTGGAAACAGATGGCCTCGCCTTCGCGGTCCGGGTCAGCCGCCAGATAGATGGAATCCATCCCCTTGGCCGCCGCCTTCAGCTCCGACATGAGCTTTTTCTTGCCTTCTATCACCTCATAATGCGGTTCGAAGCCCTTGTCGACGTCCACAGATAGATCCTTCTTTGGAAGGTCCTTGACGTGGCCGAGCGAGGCTTTAACGACGAATTGCTTGCCGAGATATTTACCGATCGTTTTCGCCTTCGCCGGCGATTCGACGATGACGAGAGATTTTGCCATGATTATTTCCGTGAGTAAGAGAACTTACATTGCGTGGACGAACCCGTCCACACTATAAGACGGCCATAAGCCTACCACACTTTAACAAAGTTCTTTCCGGGGAGTTGCCGGACGAGGCCGAGCATTTCAAGCTCGAACAACCCGGCAATTATCTCTGATGATGTAAGAGTATCAAAAGTTTCCATCAGTTCGTCAATATGCGTCGGCAAATCCGCCTTTAAGGCCTTCATCAGGGCCCGGCTGGCGGCGCTGATCTCGGGTGCTGGGGCGGCCTCTTCGTCCTTTGTTTCCAATGAGATCTGGCCATAGCGTGCCTGCGCCTTGGCGATCAGCGCGCGACGGATGTCGGCGGGAAGCTCGACCGACACATCGTTCCACTCCTGCACCAGCTTAGCCCCCTGTTTGATGAGCAGATTCGGGCCCCAGCTCATTTTTGACGTTATATTACCCGGGACTGCGAAAACCTCCCGCTGCTGCTCGAGAGCCATTCGGGCCGTAATCGACGAGCCGCTGTATTGTGCCCCTTCTACTACCAGGATGCCGACGCTCATGCCGCTGATCACGCGATTTCGGATGGGGAAATTCTGTGGATACGCCGGCGATCCCATCGGGAACTCTGAGAGCAGCAACCCTTTTTCGGCAATCTCGCCCGCCAGCTTTCGATTCTCGGCCGGGTAGACGAGATCGACCCCGCAGCCGAATACCGCCATCGTGTCGCCGCCCACGCTGAGAGCGCTACGATGTGCCGCCGTGTCAATTCCGCGCGCCATCCCGCTAACGATTGTGAGCCCGGCTTGCGCCAGGTCCGGCGAAAGCCGCTCTGCCGCCGCGATGCCATACGCCGTGGGGCGTCGAGTACCCACAATGCCCAGCATGATCGATTGCAGCAGCTCCAAACGGCCGCGGGCGAAAAGCACGACCGGCGGGTCGAAGATTTCCTTGAGCCGCGCCGGGTAACGCGGGTCCGCTATCGGCACCAACGCAGTTCCAGTCTCGAGCATCTTCTGCTGTTGATCGACGGCGTCTTCAAACGTACACCCGCTGGCGATAGTTTGCGCGACGCTTCCCGACAGGCCGCTCGCTTCGAGGTCCGACCGTGAAGCTTGGAAAATCGCCTGGGGCGCCCGAAATTGCTCGATAAGCCGGCCGGCTTTGCTCGTCCCCAACCCCGGAACAAGCCGCAGCGCCAGCCAGTGGAGCTCTTCTTCTTTGGTGATGGCGGGTACAGCCGCGGGCATACCTAGGAAGATGTGTCTGAACGCGGCAGGTTTTCTCTGGTATCCGCGAACTAAAACCGAGGATCGGGGCAGCACTGAGACAGAATGGCCAGGATCACCTTATGAAATGGGACATCATGGGCATTCAATGTCTGCCTATGACAACTGTCAAAAGCCCGGCTGCTCAACCTAAAAGGAAAACTCCACTGGTATCCGGCTTGCAACTAGAGTCGCTTCTAAATGCAATTGACCAAGACAAAAGTACTAATTCGATCGACACTCACAGGACTTTTGTTTGCCACGAGTTTGGCTTTTGGGGAGTCTGCGAAGATTGCCAAGGGTCTGGAGCTTGCGGATCCGGATTCGACTGTAGATGTGATTGTGCAGTTCAAACATCCGCTTACTGAAGCTCACCATGAAATGCTTCGACGGATGGGCGTTAAACACAGAGCCGACCTGCATCTGGTCGCCGGCGATGCCGTTTCCATGCCGGCCCGCTCTCTCGCCGCTCTAGCAAACGATCCCGAAGTGGCCTTCATCGCGGCCGATCGACCAGTTCACGGATTGCTCGATCTAACGGTCGCAGCCGTGAATGCGAGTGTCGCCTGGCAGTCAGGCTGGACCGGGCAAGGCGTTGGCGTGGCAGTCATCGACAGTGGGATTGCGCAGCATGCGGACTTAAAAGGTCAAGTGGTGGATAGCGAGGACTTCACTGGAAATGGTGCGGGCCCGGGGAACGGTCCAGGTCCTGGGAATGGTGGCCCGGGGAACGGTCCAGGCCCTGGGAACGGCCTGGGCCCAGCCAATGGTCTTGGCAATGATAAGTATGGCCATGGAACTCACGTCGCCGGAATCATCGCCAGCTCAGGCGCATCGTCTGAAGGTTTGGGTTACTTCCGCACGTTCCAAGGGGTGGCGCCAGGCGCGAATCTCATCAATCTCCGCGCACTCGATCAGAACGGCATGGGAAGCGATAGCACCGTTATCGCTGCAATTCAGCGGGCCATCCAGCTTAGGAACACGTATAACATTCGAGTCATCAATCTATCGCTCGGCCGGCCGGTCTTTGAGAGTTATACAGTCGACCCTCTCTGCCAGGCAGTTGAGGCAGCTTGGAAGGCAGGTATCGTCGTAGTGGTGGCAGCCGGCAACAGCGGCCGCGATAACTCAGCGGGCACCAACGGGTATGGCACCATCACAGCGCCCGGCAACGATCCTTATGTCATCACGGTCGGGGCCATGAAGACGATGGGCACCCCGTCGCGAACCGATGACCTGATCGCCAGTTACAGCTCCAAGGGTCCGACACTGTTTGATCACGTCGTCAAGCCCGATATCGTCGCACCTGGTAACCGCGTGGTTTCGCTTCTTGCCGCCAACAGCACACTCGCCCAGTCGTATCCGCTGAACAACGTCCAGTTCTCTTATTACCGCGTGCATGGGACCGCGACTCCTTCGAACCTGTACTACTCACTGAGTGGCACCAGCATGGCGACCCCGGCGGTAAGTGGTGCTGTAGCACTGCTGCTTCAGCAAAATCCACGCTTGACGCCGGACCAGGTAAAGGCGCGCCTGATGAAGACTGCATTTAAGAGCTTCCCCGGCAGCAGCGTAGCCGTCGACCCGATCACGCACGTCGCCCATACCAGCCAGTACGACATTTTCACCGTGGGAGCCGGTTATCTGGACATCGCGGCAGCCTTGAACAACACGGATTTGGCCAACCTGCGAGCGTTGTCTCCAACAGCGGTGTTCGATCCGGCGACGAACACAGTCACCTTGGTTCTCGGCAATGCTCTCACCTGGGGCTCCAGTCTTACTTGGGGAACGGCGCTCATCTGGGGTTCGAATTTATTCGTGGCAAATGGCAACACGATCAATGGCACGGCGCTGATCTGGGGAACTAACTCGATTCCCGGCCTCGCTCTAATCTGGGGATCGGGTCTCATATGGGGGACCGGCAGCACGCAGGCGGAGAATAACATCGACCTTCTGATTAACGGCGAGCCATAAAGATCCACGCATCGTACACTGGACCATATATGGACAACCAGGCTACCTACGATGATGTGAATCTGATTCTAAAGTTGTACGAGCTCCGTCGTGAAGACCGGATGCGCGAGGCGCGCAGATTTTTCGGCGGACTCAAAGCAAAGACCCTCGCCGAACTGCAGGCCGCGTGCCCGCCGGGATCTGAACAAGATGCTTCGGTCCGCATGGTTACCAGCTATTGGGAAATGGCCGCGTCGTTCATTACCTCCGGCGTCCTGAATCAGGAACTGTTCCAGCAAAGCGGCGGCGAGCTGTTGTTCGTGTGGACCAAGATTCAAGACGTCGTGCCGGACATTAGGAAGGCATTCAACAATCCGAAGTATCTGTCCAACCTGGAAACCATCGCCAAAGGGATGATCGACAACATGAATCGCGCGAATCCCAAAGCCTACGAAGCCTTCCAGGCCCGCATCAAAAATTAGGGACAGTGCACTCAAATACCGATTTTCCGCGCCGATAGCGCCTCTCCCACGACCTCATCGCTTCCCCTTCCGCCCAATCACCGTGCGGATGAAGCCCACTTCCTCCTCCCGGTAGGGCGACCCATCGGTGCGAAAAAGCTCGTGATGCCACACCGCCGGCTCACGATCCGTGTAAGGATTCGCCCACGAATCCCACGGAAGATAGGTCTGCGTCTTGCCGGCCACCAGCCCCCAGTTGATGGCCGCCACCTTGTGCTCCTTGGCGATCGGCAATATCCCCTGGAACGTGCTCTTGTTCCCGCGCGCCATGTACTCGGTGCAAAAAATCGGACGATTGTACGCTTCCATCCAACCGACGCGCTGCCCAAAATCTTCCGGCGCGCTGTAGTTGTGGAGCGACACCACATCCGACAATTCCAGTTGCGCTTTCTGCATTGCCGACAACTTCTCCGGTGCCGACCAATCGCCCTTCCAAACGCCGCTGGTGAGTGGCTGCTTGGGATGCGCCGACCGCGCCCATTCGAACGCCTGCGGGAGCAGCGCCAGCACCAGTGCTACTTTGTTCGCCGGCTCCAGGTTTTCGTAACTGCCGGAATTCAGGTTGTCCGGCTCATTCCAAATGTCCCACGCCAGGATTCTCTTGTCGTTCGCAAACGCTCCCACCACGCCTTTGACATACGCCTCCAACCGGCCGTACTGAGACGGATCTTCGAGCGCCTTCGCCCCCGGACTCTGCACCCATCCGGAATTGTGCACGCCCGGCGTCGGCGGCCGCTGCTTGCCCAACCGCGGCGCCGGATCCCAGCATGAGTCGAATAATACGAAAATCGGCCGGATCTTATGCTTGGCCGCGATCTTCAGGAACGTGTCGATTCTCTGGCGGAAGCCCCCGGCGTCCTGTTGCCATAGCAGGTCATGCAGAAAGACTCGCATGGTATTCATGCTGATCCCTTCCGCCCAGCCCAGCTCCAGATCGATGCGTTGTGGATCGAAGGTATCGGCTTGCCACATCTCCAGTTCGTTGATCGCAGTCGCTGGAATGTAGTTGCTTCCCACCAGCCAACCTTGCTCGGAATACCAGTCGCGCGCATCCGCCGCTCGCCACCGCTGGGCCTCTGCCAGAGGAACCATGCACAGCATGAGCGAAAGGCTCAGAACAATCCGTCTCATCGGTCTCAACATACCAAATACGATCAGGCAAATACGATCAGACAAATACGATGAGGCAAACACGATAAGATGGAGCGAAATGCGCCGGGAAGCCGACTTCTTCGAGGATCGCGAAATGGACCTCATCTACATCGCGAAGAACCTGAAGGAGGCGTTGCGCCTGGAGAATGCGCTTACCGAATCGGGCGTCGAGTATGCCGTCGAGACCGACAAGTACAGCGGCGGCCTGCTGTTTCGCAGTACGCGGGTGGGAGCGTTCTTTTACGTCTTGCCGGAAGCTGTCGAGCAAGCCCGCGAAGTCATGCACCGCCAGCGTTTCCGGTTCCAGGAATGGGAGCACGAGTAGCGTGATCGCCGCTCAGGCCCAGCGCACCCACTTACGCCAGCTCGAAATTCTGGTCTTGATGGGCGCGCTGCAATCCTTCGCCCCGCTGTCCATCGACATGTACCTCCCTTCCCTGCCTTTGCTCGAGCGCGTGTTCGGCGCGACCACCGCTCAAGTGCAGTTCACACTCGCGACCTTCTTCGTCGGCTACGCGCTCGGGCAGTCTCTCTACGGCCCCATCACCGATCGTTTCGGCCGCAAGCCGCCGCTGTATTTCAGCCTCTTGCTATTCGTGCTCTCTTCAATCGCCTGCGCGACTACTCGCTCGATTGGGGCGCTGGCCTTTTTCCGGCTGCTGCAAGCCATCGGGGCCTGCGGGGGCGCGGTCATATCGCGCGCCATGGTCCGCGACCTGTTTCCGCCGGATCAAATGCGTCGCGTATTCTCAATGCTGATGCTGGTAGTGGGCGTATCGCCCGTCGCCGCGCCGCTGATCGGCGGCTATATTCTGCTGTGGTCCGGATGGAAGGCGATTTTCTTGACACAAGCGTCGCTGGGCCTTGCCTGCCTGCTCGGTATCCATCTCCGCTTGCCCGAGTCACTCAGCCCGGACGACACGAGGCCGCTGCAGGCGAGTCACATCCTTGCCAGCTACCGGCGCCTCTTTCGCGACCGGACGTTCCTGGGCGCGTCGTTAGTATCCGGATTCAGCTCCGCCGGAATGTTTGCTTACATCGCCAGTGCGCCGTTCGTGTTTATCAACATATATAAGGTCCCCACCGAGCGCTTCGGCTGGCTGTTCGGTGCCATCGCGGCTGGAATTATTACCGCGTCGCAAGTGAATGGCCGGATGTTACACGGCGTACCGCTTTGGCGCGTGCTGCGGACCGCCAACCTCGTTCAACTGGCGGCCGGCCTTTTACTCCTGGCCGCAGCACTCACAGGCAAAGGCGGCTTAGCCGCCATTTTTGTCCCCACGTTCATCTATGTGTCCAGCGCCGGATTCGTCTTTCCCAACGGATCGGCTATCGCGATGATGCGGCACGGCAACATCGCCGGCATGGCTTCCGCGCTGCTGGGAACGAATCAGTTTACGCTCGCCGCCATCGCGACCATTATTCTCGGCACGATGGAGATTACTACGGC
>DATHOT010000185.1:0-6127 GCA_035484655.1 Bryobacteraceae bacterium
CTCGAAATTCTGGAGCAGGACCATGCCCCGGCGCTGGCGATTCTAGACTGGATGATGCCCGGCATGACGGGCCTGGAAGTGTGCCGGCGGATCCGGCAGCGGGCTCGTGAACCTTATATCTACATCCTGCTGCTCACGTCCAAAAGCCAGAAGGAAGACCTGATCGAGGGGATGGAAGCGGGCGCCGATGACTACATCACCAAGCCGTTCGATCAGCATGAGCTACAGGTGCGGCTGCGCGCCGGAACCCGGCTGGTGGATTTGCAAGCCGAGCTGCTTTCGGCACGGGAGGCCTTGCGCGAGGAGGCCACCAAGGATTCGCTGACTCATCTCTGGAATCGGAATTCGATTCTGGAGCAAATGACGCGCGAATTGTCGCGTTCGGCGCGCGAAAAAGGCCCGGTGGGAGTGATCATGGTGGATCTCGACCACTTCAAATCGGTCAATGACACTTATGGCCACCTGGTGGGCGACGCGGTGCTGGTTGAGGCCGCTCGACGGATGCAGAACGCCATGCGGCCATACGACGCAATCGGCCGATATGGAGGCGAGGAGTTCCTCATCCTGCTGCCAGGCTGCGATCAGCAGACCAGCTTTAGCCAGGCTGAGCGGTTGCGCAAACACCTTGCCCAACCCAGTATGTCCCTGAACGAAACTTCGATCTGCGTGACGGCCAGCTTCGGAGCCACTTCCGCTGTTCCAGGCCAGTCGTGGACTCAAGAAGGGCTGATCCGGAAGGCGGACGAAGCCTTGTATCTGGCCAAGAAGCTCGGCCGCAATCGGGTGGAGTTTCTATCGTTCGATTCCGAGCCGGTGATGTTGTTCAATAGCGGGAAGACGGAACCGATCGCGCAGTGATCTGGAACTTTTTCGTGTAACGCCGGCCTACTGCTGAGAGCACTCCCGACAGAAGACTTTGTAATTTAAAATCCATGACCAGTCGGTGACGTAGCTGATGATGGGACTAAACGGCGTCACCATCTGGATCGCGTTATCTTGGACCCGGAAGACCGAGAGCTGCCAGGTTATATGGTCCCTTCGTTCGACATAAGCCAAATACTGAGAGTCCGGAGACCAACGCAAAGGGAGAGGAGCAAGCTCCCGATTTTCCAGGATGCGCTTTTTCTCGCCAGATCGAGGGTTGAAAAGAATCGCATGGTTCCCGCTGTTTCGATAAAGGATCCAGCGGCCGTCGGGCGACCAGGTTGGGTCTATGCCCGAGTCGATCGTATTCAGACGATTACTATGGATGTCCAACATCCTGATCGTTCCGTTTCGACCGAAAACCAGTTTGGTACCGTCAACGTTCCAGCCCGCCGAGTGATCAATGGGCCCGATTCCTTCAATCACGTGTGTTGATGGTAGGTTCCAGGCTCCATAACGAATCTCCGTCAGATTCGATGCGACGGCGATCTTGGGTGGCTCTTCCGAGGACACCGCAAGAATGTGAAGCCAATAAGGCACGCTGCGACCACGAATGGTGTTACCGCCGGTCGCGTCCATTTCAATGCTGGACGTGTAAGGTGGTCCTTGAGTGACCCAAATGATGCGCTCTCCATCTGGAGTAGCCGTAGGTCGTGCCGACCCAGACGGAACCTTGCGAGGGAGACATGGCCCCACAAATGGACACACAGCGATCTCATAGCCTCGATCTAGCAGCAGCGCGAGACCAATTTGTCTCGATTTATTCTCCAGCTCGGTCCGGAGGGACTCCAGCGTTTGACAGCACCTTGAAGCTGCACATGCGCATGCGAGCACGCATGATCCACGGAATTTCATAAATGATGCTTGGTGCTAAGTGGCCACTAATGCCGCTGCGCCACCTGAAAATGGCTCAACGTGTTCGCATAACCGGCCAAGCCTTTGTACAGCGCCTCGGCTAGCCGATCGCGATATTCGGCCCGCTTCATGATGCTCTCATCGTGCGCATTGCTGATGAAGCCGATCTCCGACAGCACGGACGGCATCGTAGCGCCGATCAGCACCACGAACGGAGCCTTGCGGATGCCTCGGTCTCTTGCTTTGGGATCGCCCTTCGCGGATGCGCTGAAAAGCGCCGACTGGATTCGTGTCGCGAACTCGCGCGATTCTTCCACCTTGTCTTTGAGCGCGATCTTCTCAAGCAGGTCCTGCAGCTCGTAGATGGTTTTCTGCGAGCCGGCATTCTCGCGGGCCGCAACTTCGAGCGCGGCTCTTTGGGTGGTGAAGTTCAGGTAATAAGTTTCAACGCCCGCCACCGAGTGCAGCGTGGAGGAATTGGCGTGAATGGATAAGAACAGGTCAGCCTTAGCTTCATTGGCGATCTCCGTCCGGCGTTCCAGCGCGACAAAGCTGTCATCGGTGCGAGTGTAGATGACCTCGCTGCCCAGGCGCTCCTCGATCAGAGCTCCCAGCCGTTTCGCCACATCCAGAACCAGGTCCTTCTCGCGTAAGCCTTCCGGTCCAACGGTGCCGGTGTCGTGGCCGCCATGTCCGGGATCGAGAACGATCCGGCCGACCTTCAGGCCGAGCACGCGGATCATCGACCGGCCACCAGCGGAGTTGCGTTTTGCCGGAAGCGCCGTTTCGGGAATCGAAACTGGAAGAGCGGCGGGAGCGGGCGACGGAGCAGCCGGAGTAGGCGCGCTCAGCAGCGGTGTAATCGACGCGGGAGGCGGCGCGCCAAGCGAGCTGCCGGAAAACGTGGGCGCAAGCTTGGAGGCGATATTAGACGACGTTGGCAGGTTCGATGTGCGTCCTAAAACTCTGGGCGGATCGAGCAGCGCGACCTGAACGGGCTTGGCCGGCTCGGACTGCGCCGGAGGCGGAGGATTGAACAGGCGCGGCTCAATTGGCTCCTTCCGCGCTGTTTCTTGCGGAACGATTTCCTTTTCAACGGCTGGCACAATTTCCACAACCATCTTGTCCACAGCCGGTTTGTTAGCTGCAGCGCTCTGACCGGAAGCCCGCAACTCGATGATCAGCCGATTCGGATTGTCCAGGTGCGAGGTGGTTGCCACCGCCGGGCCTTCCATATCGAGAACGATCCTGGTCACGTTTCGCTGGGTCTCGGCGACCCGGATCTGGCGGACCAGATGGTCGGAGACCGGAATAACGGTCAGATTTTTATCTCCCAGGTTGGGTTGGGTTCCTACCAGGTCGAAAAAGAGGCGGTCGGGATTCTCCAGGCGATCGGACCGGACTTGAAATGCTCCGTCGGTTTCGATCGCAATGCGAGTGACGTCTCCGAGCGTCCAGAAGCGCACGGCCTTCACATGATGCGTGTCCTTCGGCTCTGTTGCCAGCACGCCGCCCGCGATCAAAAGCGAAAGTGCTACGATGCGGCGCCCGACGTGCCTGGCGGCATGTTTGGGGGGGAGGTGGGACATAGTTTCTACTTAGCGCGTGGCGATGTGCAGCCGGCCCTCCTGATCGATGTATCCGACCACGTGACGAGTTTCCCCTTCAGCTGGTTCCGTTTTTTCCACAGTCTTGGCGGGCGCAGCGCTCTTCGCGGCCGCGTGCTGAGCATGGTTGTACTTCTGGCTCACTTTGGCGACATAGTCGACGGTCTCGCGATAGGGCGGCACGTTCTTATATTTTGCCACCGCTTTTTCGCCGGCATTGTAGGCGGCCACCGCCAACCGGTCGTCTTGAAACGTTTCCTGAAGGAACTTAAGGTAGCGAACACCGCCCTCAATATTCTGCTGGGGGTCGAAGCTGTTCGTCACGCCAAAGCGGCGCGCGGTGTCGGGCATTAGCTGCATCAATCCCTGCGCTCCCTTGGGAGAAACGGCGTAAGGATTGTAGTTGCTCTCCACCTGGATCACGGAATCCACCAACAGCGGGCTCACGTCTAGATTCTTAGCGGTCTCCTCAACCATAGCGCGAACTTGGGGGTTCGTGTTCGGCGCCGATGCGGCGCCAACCGGGGGCGTCACCACGGTGCTTCGCACCAGCCGGCCAGTGCGCGCGTCCACACGCACGACGTACATCACCCGCGGTAAGGCGGGGGTCGCATCCAGCAGTGTCGGGTTAAGCGATGGCGGGGGCGTGTTTTCCGCCCGCAGGCCTGCCAGAATCATCGATCCCAAAACCATCATCCTCAGAACAACTTCCGAACAAAAGCGCATCCTCTTGTTTTATCCGATTATACCCGGAATTCTCCTCTCCGCAAATCTTTGTTTCTGAGGGACGGACTGGACCGCAATGCTATTATTCTCTCATGCGACGGTCCGGGTTTGTGCTGGCGGGTGGGGCCAGTTCCCGAATGGGCCGCGACAAGGCGTTGCTGGCTTATCGTGAAACGACGCTGGTAGAGTATGTGGCGCGGACCGTGCGCGAGGCGGTCGGATCGGTAGCTCTTATCGGAGATCCGGATCGCTACCATCACATCGGGCGCGCGGTTTACCGCGACAAGTTGGCTGGTTGTGGGCCCATGGGGGGGATCTATACGGCCTTGAGAGTTTCGCCGACAGACTGGAACCTGGTAGTGGCTTGCGACATGCCCCGAATGTCGGTGTGGGTGCTGCGGCAGTTGATCTACCCGGAAGCCAAACCTGGCCGCAATTGCGTGATGGCGGTGGGGCCGGGCGGCGAGCCAGAACCGCTGTGTGCCGTCTATCATCGGCGCTGCCTGCCGGTGCTGCTTCTCGCTAATCGCAATAAGAGATTTAAAATGAGAGACTTAGTTCCGGAGTTGAAGGTCGAACTGAGGCCGGTGGATCCGGCCGCGCTGGCCAATGTCAACACTCCCGACGAGTGGGCCGAATTCGAAAAGAACGAACCATGACTGAAAAGCTCCACTATATCGAGTTCCAGCATGTCTATAAGACGTTCGATCACCCGGTTTTAGTCGACGTCAGCTTCCATGTCGATATCGGGGAAACGCTGGCGATCATAGGCCGGAGCGGCGTCGGCAAGTCAGTGAGCCTGGGGCACATCATGGGTTTTCTGAAGCCGGATCAGGGGCGCGTCTTTGTGTCTTACCAGGACATCACTGACTTCGGGGAGGCCCAGATGCGCGAAATCCGCAAGAAAGTCACGATGGTGTTCCAATCGGGTGCGCTGTTTGATTCGTTGACTGTGGGCGAGAACATCCTGTTTTCGCTCGAATTGCGCAGCGATTACGACGAGAAAAACAAGGAAGACGTGGTGGACGGGCTGCTGTCGCTGGTGGATATGCTGCAGTTTCGCGATGCCTACCCGGCCGATCTGTCGACCGGCTATAAACGGGCGGTCGCCATTGCTCGCGCGCTGGCGGCACAGCCGGAGTGCATCCTTTACGATGAGCCGACCACGATGGTGGATCCCCTCATGTCGGATACGCTCATCAACCTGATGCTCAAACTGAAGCACGAGCTGCGGCTGACTGGGGTAGTCGTGACGCACGATCTGGATCTGATGCGCAGAGTGGCTGATAAAGTTGTAGTGCTTTTCAAGGGGGAAGCCATTTATTTCGGACCGGTGCGGGATCTTGAGAAATCGCCGCATCCGCACATTAGGGAGTTCTTGGCGATGGACCGGGTGGAGCTGGTGCCGGGGGCGCTGGCGGAGTAGGCCTTGTCAAGAATGTTGTAGAGGTTCTGTCGCAGCTTAAGCGCGCTGATCTTCACACTAGATTGTATCCCGAAAGGGCTTGACGAACGGGTTCATCGTTTCGCACGCGCCGCACCGCCAGAAGCCCGAGGAACCGCGCTCCATATTCGCGGCCGGATGCCCGCTGCCGCAGTAAACACAGACATTCAGATACGCCGCCTGTTCCCGTGCGGGCTGGCTTGAACGTGTAAAGTAGAACGCCCAGCCATACACCGCCAAGTTGGTGTGAAAGATCCGGTCTGCATAACGGGTAATCCGGTAAAGGGCTCTTTGCCCTTTATACACCGTGGCGCGAGGCACGTTGCCCAGGGCGCGGGCTCGCTGTGGAAGGCTCATCGGCCGGGTGTCGAGCGCCTCGGCCAAGCGATACAAATAAGCGAACGACGAATAGAGCTTGTGCCAACTGCTCAGGTGAACTCCCGCGCATCGTTCCACCAACTGGACAGCGCGCTGTCTGGTGAAACGATTTACATGCCCGCCGCCTTCGAACGCAAACCTGTAAATCCCGTCGCAAAGACCAAAACCGTTGGGTATGGAGATCACCAGTCTG
>DATHOT010000186.1:0-57075 GCA_035484655.1 Bryobacteraceae bacterium
TCGATGCTGTTCGGTTTGAAGCCGGGCGATCCGGTAACGATTGCGGCGTCGGCGGTAGGACTGGCGGTGGTGGCGATCGCAGCTAGCTTGTTGCCGGCGATGCGGGCAGCGCGGGTTGAACCGATGGTGGCGTTGAGGGAGGAGTGAGGCTAATCCTGGCGAAGCGCCAGCATTGGATCGATGTGAGTGGCGCGGCGCGCCGGGATGAAGCACGCAACGGCTGCGGTCACGACAACCAGAGCGACCGCGAGCGCGACTAGTGCGGCGTCGGCGGATGCCAGGCTGAAGATTCGGATCGCGGCCAGGGCCAAGCTCAGCCCGATCACAACGCCAGCACCGGCCAACAGCATGCCGTGACGGAAAATAAGCAACTGGACGTTGCGGGGCGTGGCGCCGAGGGCCATACGGACGCCGATCTCTTGAGTCCGACGCGAGGTTGCATACGAGATTACGCCGTATACCCCCGCAGCGGCGAGCAGCAGCGCCAGGCAGCCGGTGATGGCGAGCAAGGTCATAATGAAACGGCGGTCGGCGATGGAGTCGCCAATAAGGCGCGACATGCTCGCGCTCAAGAATACAGGTTGTTTTGGATCCACGGAGGCAACCGCCATGCGCACCGATTTCGCGAGCTCGTCCGACGGCCGGGCGGTTCGAACAACCAGGAATTGCGCGTGATCGAGCGCGCTGGAGGCGAAATAAACTGCCGCGCCGATCGGTTCATCCAGTCCGGAATGGCGCATGGTTTGGACAACGCCGACGACTCGTTTCCAGACGGGGGCGTTGACGTCCCAGCATAGGCAAAAACGTTTTCCAAGCGCATCTTGGCCAGGCCAGAGCTTGCTGGCGGCGACGTCGTTCACGATAGCGGTATCGCGATCCGCGGCCATGTCCTCCTCGCGAAGCCAGCGGCCTTGGAGTAGCTGGACGCCCATGGTTTGCAGATAATCGGCACTCACACGGTCGACCTCGGCCTGTTGTTCCGGAGCGGATAGGTCGGTTCGAATCGTGCCGCCGTTATTTTCGCCGCTAAAGGGCAGGGCATCAACGGTGGCGACGGATTCGACTCCAGGTAGAGCGTGAACGGAATCCACGATATGTCGGAACAGAATGCCTTGGCTGCCCGGCGTTCTGTACTGGTCGCCGGCGGTGATGATGATGGAGGCCAGAACGTGGTCGGAATCGAAGCCCGGACTGGTACGGATGAGTTTCACGAAACTCCCCGTCAACAGCCCGCCGATGATCACCAGGGTGACAGCCACGGCAACTTCTCCAACAACGAGGGCCGAGCGCAGACGATTGCGGGCTGTGCCGATGGATCCGCGCGTTCCGGCTTCCCGGAGGGCAAGCGCGGGATCGCCGCGGGCAGAACCGAGAGCGGGCGCGAGGCCGAATATCAGGGCGTTGATGGCGGAGACCGCCAGCGTAAATGCGAACACGGCCCAATCCGGGCGGGCAGTAGCCAATCGCGGAATGCTCACGGGCGCGACTGCCGGAAGAAGTTTCCAAGCCAGCACGGTCAGTGCGTAGCCGGCGATTCCGCCCGCGACACCGAGCAAGAAACTTTCGGAAACGAGCTGTCGTACGATGCTCGATCGTCTGGCTCCTAGTGCCATCCGGACAGCGATTTCCCGCTGCCGGGAAAAGGTGCGGGCCAGCAGAAGATTGGCGACGTTGGCGCACCCAATGAGAAGAAACATCAGAGCCGCAGCGAGGAGAAGAGGGAGACCAGTCCGTGCAAAACCAAGTGTGCGGTTGCGGAGAGAGATTAAGTGCAACGACCGGCCCTGGTTGGTACGCGGGTATTCTCGTTCAAGCGCGGTGCTGATCGAGAGCACGTCCTGTTCGGCTTGGACTTGCGAGATGCCTGGGCGCAAGCGTCCGACGGCTCCGAAAGCGGGGCTCTGACGAGAGATTTTCGCGGGGTCCATCCCGTCCGGCGCCCAGAAGTCCATGTGCCCCGATGGAGTTCGGACGGTGGTGGCGAGGCGCATGGGGAAATCGAATCCCGGCGGCATAACGCCGATAATCGTGCAACTGTGACCATTGACTTCAACCGACCGGCCGACAACTTTCGGATCGGCGTTGAACCGGCGCGTCCAGAGCCCGTAGCTCAAGATCATTTCATGATCACGGCCGAACTGCGTTTCTTCCGGCAGGACGTCGCGGCCGAGCATCGGTTTCACACCGAGTGTCGCGAACATGTTCGCGGATATGGCCAGGCCGTAGAGAGCTTCCGGCGGTGCGTTGCCATCACCGGTGAGATTGTAAAGCGCGTAGTGATATGTCCCGATCGATTCGAAACTATGATTGCGGCGCATCACATCTTGCATATCGGGCAACATCACCCAATCGGCCTGGGATGCATGGAAGCGCGAATAATCTGTCCGAAACTGAACCAGCTCGCTTTGCCGTGCATAGGGCAGAGGATCCAGCAGAACTGTTTTAACAGCCGTGAAAACGACGGCCGTAGCGCCGACGGTGACCGCGATGGAACCTAGGGCGATGGCGGTTATCGCCGGGGTGCGGCGGAAGGTTCGGAGGGCCAGAAGCATAAGAAAAAGCGTTCAGATGAGTGAGAACGCGGCACGCAAGAGTCCGCGCGCTACTTCGCCAAAGATCGGGCCGCGTTGAGCGCCGCGTCGTAATTAGGATGCTCGGCTACTTCCTTGACATACTCGACGTGCTTGAGGGTGTTGTCTTTGTCGAGGACGAAAATAGCGCGGCTTTCGATCCGCAGCTCTTTGATCAGCGTGCCGTAGTGCTCTCCGAATGAGCCGGATTTATGATCGGAAAGCATCTTGATCTTGTCGATGCCGAAGGCTCCGCACCAGCGCTTCTGCGCGAACGGCAGGTCCATGCTGATCGTAAAGATTTGGACGCCGGGCAATTTCGCCGCCTCTTCATTGAAGCGTTTTGTTTGCATATCGCACACCGGTGTGTCGAGCGATGGGACGACGCTAAAAATACGAACCTCCGGTCCGGTGCCTTGCAGGTTGACTGGTTGGAGAGAATCGCTCACCGCCTCAAAATCAGGGGCCTTATCACCGGACTTAAGTTCCGGTCCGACGAGCGTCAGCGGTTTTCCTCTCATCGTGGTGGCTCCAGGTCTGTCCATGAATTCTCCTCGTGTTTTGAATTTTCGACTTATTGTAGCAACTCGGCGAACTTCGAGACCTCAGTGGTGGGCAGCCGGCAAGCGTAGTTCTCGCAAACGTAGACGGTAGGTTGGCCGTCGATCTGGCGCATGACGCCGGCGGAGGGAAAGATGCGAGTCAGCTTCTGGCGCGTCGCGTCGGAATCCACCAGCAAAGCCGCTGTGTAAGGCAGAAAGCGACTGCGCAATTCATTGAGAAGCACGCGAGTAGGTTCTGCACTTGCATCTCCCGCGATAACCACTTCGCGCTTCGCGGCGAGCGAATAATCGAGCCCGACCAGCATTTGCGGTACCGCGACGGGCTGGCTGGACATTTTCGGCATGAGAGCGTCGAGAGTTCGGACAGCGGCCTGGCGATACTCGTCGCGATCGGTGAGGTGAGCCAGACGCAACAGATCGAGCAGGGCTACGGAATTTCCAGATGGTTCGGCGCCGTCGTAATCGTCCTTCATCCGAAGTACGAGGCTACTGTCGTCGCCGGCTGTAGTGAAAAACACGCCGGCCTGAGGGTCTTCGAAAAGCTCGCGCATTTTGGCGGCGAGGACCAGAGCGGTTTCAAGATGACCAGGGTCGAAATCGGCTTCGTAAAGATCGAGCAGCGCGGCGATGAAGAAGGAATAATCGTCGAGGAAACCGTGAATCGCGGCTTCGGCTTCGCGAAAACGGCGTTGTAGAACGCCCGTGCCCGGGTTGTACATGCGTGTGAGAATGAACGCGGCCGCGCGCTGGGCGGCGATGAGATAGCGCGCGTCGTTCAAAACCTGAGCGGCCTTGGCGAAGGCGGAGATCATGAGCGCGTTCCAGGAGGTGAGAACTTTGTCGTCCAAATGGGGACGGACGCGCTTGGATCGGATCTCGAGCAACTTGGTCTTAGCTTCCTCGAGCTCCTGCGCTACGGCGGGCTCGGGCGCCCGAAGAATATAAAGAATGTTTTTACCGGTGAACTCGCCCTGAGGATCCTGGGGCACGTTGCCGTCATCTTCGACGCCGTAGTGTTCAGCGAAAAGATCGTAGAACTCGGGGCCGAGGACTTGCTTCAGCTCCTCGGCGGTCCACACGTAGAAAGCTCCCTCGCCTTTTTCTTTGGGATTGGATGGATCGATGACGCTGTCGGCATCCTCGGCGGAGTAGAAACCGCCTTCGGGATGGGTCATGTCGCGAAGAACATAGTCGAGCGTGCTGCGCGCGATATCGGCATACAGCGCGTTGCGCGTAATCTGATAGGCCTCGAGATAGGACATAGCAAGCTGCGCCTGGTCATACAGCATTTTTTCAAAGTGGGGGACGAACCAGCGCTCGTCGACCGAATAGCGATGGAAGCCGCCCCCGAGCTGATCGTGCATGCCGCCGGCGGCCATTTCGCGCAGCGTGTCCAGCGACATCTGAAGCGCTTCCGTGCGCTGCGTGCGGGCGTAGTAACGAAACAAGAAATTGAAAATCACGGGACGGGGGAACTTGGGAGCATCGCCAAAGCCGCCGTGCGTGGCATCGAATGTACGACGGAAATATTGGAAGGCGGAATCGAGTGTGTTCTGGTCGGCGATGCCGCCGGCCGAGGCCGGATCAGACATGGTTTTGAGCTGCGAGATGACATTCCCGCTGGTCTCAACGATTTCAGCGCGCTGTTCGCGCCAGGCCGAGGCGAGACGTTCCAGGAGCACGGGAAAGCCGGGCCGGCCATAACGATTGTCGGGCGGAAAGTAGGTGCCACCGAAGAACGGTTTCAAATCCGGCGTGAGAAAGACCGACATGGGCCACCCGCCGCTGCCGGTGGCGGCCTGGACGTAGGTCATATAGATGCGGTCGACGTCGGGGCGCTCTTCGCGATCCACTTTCACCGGCACGAAATAGCGGTTGATGATTTCGGCGATGGCTTCGTTCTCGAAAGATTCGCGCTCCATCACATGGCACCAGTGGCAGGTGGAATAGCCAATGGAGAGGAAGATGGGCTTGTCTTCGCGGCGAGCCTTGTCGAAAGCCAGGTCGCCCCAGGGATACCAGTCGACGGGATTATGGGCGTGCTGTTGTAAGTACGGGCTTTTCTCGGCGATCAGATGATTTGCCAAATCGGTTTCTCGTTTCTGGTTTCGAAGCGATCAAGTTACGTCGCATCCCATTTCATTCTAGAATTAGAAGACACATTGGGAGGATTCTAATGGGACACCGTTTGTTCACGCTGGCGCTAATCTTGGGAGTTCCGGCTGCTGCCGCGACGTGCGAAAGCCTGGCCTCACTGGGGCGAGCGAATACCACAATCACCACCGCCGAAACAGTCAGCAGTGGATCTTTTAAGCCGCCGACGGGTCCTGCGATGGAAAAGTTGCCGTCTTTTTGCAGAGTAGCCGGCGCGATTAAGCCCGCAAGCGATTCGGAAATCCTGTTTGAAGTGTGGCTGCCGAGCTCGGGCTGGAACGGGAAATTCTACGGCGTGGGCAACGGTGGATTTGCGGGATCGATCACTTTTCCCGGGTTGGCGTCGGCATTGCGGCGCGGTTTTGCAACGGCTGCGACCGATACGGGACACGAAGCCGGCGTGACGGATGCGAAGTGGGCGCTGGGGCATCACGAGAAGGTGGTGGACTTCGGATATCGATCGGTTCACGAAACAGCCGAGACGGCGAAGGCAGTCATCGCGGCGTTCTACGGCGATGGACCGAAGAAATCCTATTTCAGCTCCTGTTCGAATGGGGGCCGCGAGGCGTTGATGGAGGCGCAGCGCTATCCAGCCGATTACGATGGCATCGTAGCCGGGGCGCCCGCCAACAACTGGACGCACCTGGTTTCGTCGGGAACCTGGGAATCGCAAGCGCTCGTCAGCGATCCGGCCAACTACATTCCGGCGGCGAAGCTACCCGCGATCGAAGCCGCGGCACTCAATGCTTGTGACGCGAATGACGGAGTGAAAGATGGAGTGATCGAGAATCCGGCGGCCTGTCATTTTGATCCGTCGGTGCTGTTGTGCAAGGGGGAAGAATCGAATAGCTGCTTGACCGAGGCGCAACTCGGCACCTTGAAGAAGATCTATACCGGGCCTCAGGATTCCAAGGGCAAGGTGATGTATCTGGGCTACAGTCCGGGCGGCGAACCTGGACCGAACGGCTGGGGCGGTTGGATCAGCGGCGGGGGAGCCGGCAAAAGCCTGCAGTATGCGTTCGGCACGAATTTCTTCAAGTACATGGTGTTCGATAATCCGGACTGGGATATCAAGACGTTTTCGGTTGAACACGATATGAAAGTGGCCGATGACAAAGTTGGCCAGATCCTAAACGCGACGGATCCTAACCTGAAGAAGTTCAAGGATCGTGGAGGAAAGCTGATCGTTTATCACGGCTGGAGCGACGCTGCGATTCCGCCGTCGAACGCGATCCAATACTACAACAGCGTGGTGGCGAAGATGGGCGCCAAGCAAACCGATCAGTTCGTTCGCCTCTTCATGGTGCCGGGAATGCAGCATTGCGGCGGCGGGCCGGGTCCGAACAGCTTCGGCCAGACCAGCGAAGTCGATGGCGACGCGCAGCACGACGTCAACCGCGCGGTGGAACAATGGGTGGAGAACGGCGTGGCTCCGTCGCAGATCATCGCGACCAAGTATAAAACTGCGAATCCGGCCAGCGGTGTGGAGCGGACGCGTCCGCTGTGTCCCTTTCCGCAGGTGGCGCAGTGGAAGGGATCGGGAAGTACCGACGACGCAGCCAATTTCACCTGTGCGGCGGGACCTGGCGGCGGAAGCGGAAAAAGATCGGCGGAGTAGTTACTGTTTCGACGCCGCGATATCGAGCACGGTGTACCACAGGAACTGGACCATCTTGTGGATGGAGCTTTCGAGAAGGCGCTCCTGATCTGAGTGCGCGCCGTGCAGCTCGTTCTCGCTCTCGTCGGCGATCGCGCCGAAGCCATACGCTTGTACGCCTTTGCCTCGCAACTGGGCCATGTCGGTGGCGCCGGTCAGCATCACGGGAATCGTAACGGCATCCGGAAACATGCTCTTTTGAGTGCGCTCGAGTGCGCGGAACATCTCGGTGTCGATCGATGAAGGCGGAGCGATAGGCCGATTGCGCGAGGCATTGGTGACCAGTTCCACTGCCGGGTCGGCAATAACGCGCTTGATCTCGGCATAGAGCTGGTCCATGTTCTCGTCCGGTAGCGCGCGAATGTCGAGCGTGGCTTCGGCCTGCGACGGAATCACGTTGGTGCGAAAGCCGCCCTGAATCATGGTGGGAACGATGGAAGTCCGGAGCACGGAATAGTTGGGCTGCTCGTGCTCCAGGAAGTAGCGCTGGATTTCTTCGCTGTGGGCGGGATCGGCGACGTGGTTATAGCGATAAGCCTGATCGGGCGGGCTAATGGTGGCGAGCCGCTCGAAGTAGGTGCGCGTGGTGTCGTTCAAGCGCACGGGTGGCTGCCAGCTCTGGAACTTGGAGACCGCCGCGGCAATGTGAAGAATGGCGTTGTCCGGGCGAGGACGCGATCCGTGACCGGCTGTCCCGTGAGCCACAATGCGCGCGCCGCGTGGACTTTTCTCGGTGGTGCTGATTCCGACGTAGCGGACCTTGCCGTCGCGCGAGACCGTTTGGCCGCCTTCGGCCAGTGCGTATTCGCCCTCGAGCTCGTTCCAATGTTGACTGACCAGGAATCCGATGCCAAAATTCGCGCTGCCTTCCTCGCCCGATTCAGCGATGAAGATCACGTCGCGATCGAGTGGGACATTGAAACGCTTCAGCAGCAGCATGGTCATCAGGCATGACGCGACGTGCGACTTGTCGTCGGAGGAGCCGCGCCCCCACACATAGCCGTCTTTGCGGAGAGCGGCGAACGGGTCGATGCCCGGCGGCCAGGTCTCGCGCTGGACACCGACTACATCGGTGTGACCCATGATGATGAGCGGACGCTTGGAGCCGTTGCCCTTGAGGCGCGCGATCAAGTTGGCACGCTTGGGATCAAGCGCGAGCACTTCGGTGGGGATACCGGCGCGATCGAGAATTGGCTTGAGGTAATCGACGACTTTAGTTTCATCGCCCGGCGGATTGCTGCTGTCGATCTTGATGACGGACGTGTAGTAATCCATCGTCTCGTTTTGGAGCTTGGGCCAGTCTACCGGGAAGCGGTCGGCCGCGTGGGCGAGCGAGCCAAGGCAGAAGGCAGCGGCGAATAGAGTGTTTCTCATTCGCTCCAGGATAGCTCCTGGCTTACACGGGCGCAAAACTAGGAGCGAGCGATTCGGGCACGTCTGACTATTGCGTGGACCGCGAGCATCAACCCGAAGCCAAGGAATGCCAGTGGCAAGAGATTGGGCTCAGGGACAGCGCTGCCAGAAGCGGTCACGGTGGCCGTCGCGAAGGAAGAGGTGAAAACGTCGGGCGTCGTATCCGCGCCGACTAGATCGATCGCGAAGAGCCTGTCGGCGCCCAACGGATCTGACGTCGCGAAGGGCGTGAAGGTGTTATCCAGCAAGGTAAAGGAGAAGGAATCCGGAGTGGACAGCGGGATGTAGCTGGTAGTGAGATCCACATCGAAGGTAGTGAGCCCGCTTCCGAACGTGATAGGCTGAAGCCATTCGTTGAAGTCCATATCTGCTGTTTCAACGAGTGGTCCCGGCGTCAACGAACCGCTGACATCACCGGACGTTGAAGCGCCTGCTAGAAGTGTGCCAGTGGTGGCAAACGACGTTATCGTGGATACATTGTCCTGCAACGGGACGCCACCGAAAAGATCAAAGGCCATGTAACCCGCAACACCTGCGAGCGGCGTGGTGTCGACCGTCACCTGAAAAGACATGTCTGCACGCAAGAAAGGCGCAGTTCCCAAAAGTAGAATCGCTCCGATTCGAATTGTGTTTTTCATGATAGTGCTATTCATTTTGCATCGTACTGCATCATGGCGCTGTGGAACTCCGGCTGATGCTAGTGGTATAGGTGATCGCTGTCCGGTTAGGATTCAGGAATTGCAGTGTCAAAGTGTTGCTCTGCCCGGGAGCATTGGTTCTGGCGTCACTCGAGAGGGGCACCGTAAGGAACGAACTTCCAGGATTTACTTTCTGGGTGATACCAGACTTGTTGACGAGTGTGACACCGCTCGGCAGTCCGGACAACACCAGGTACAGGGGTCCGGGAACAGGGAGGTTGGAGGAGTTAGTAATGGTGACACTCTGCACAAAGAATCCAGTGTTACGGTTCAGCGCAAAACCGCTGAACTTAAGAGTGAAGCTGCTCGTCAAATCGATCGGCGGCAGCGGCGTGGCCGGCTCCTGAACCACAAAGATCGCGTAGTCCTTGGCGCCGCCATTAGCAGCGGTAATTACCGCCAAGCCGGGCGCGACCATCTGAGCGAGGCCGTCGACTGTGACCGTCACAGCCGCGGTATTACTCGAGACATATGTTGTGCCGGTTGCCGACGAGGTCAAATCGAGCTGTGTTCCACCGCTGTAAGTGCCGGTCAGATGCAACTGCTGTGAAGGAACCTTGGTCGGCGATACATAAAAATATTTCTGCGACAGCATCACCTGCTGTGGCGCAACCCCGGGGCTGACCGATACAGTGACGGGCGCACCTGAAAAATAGTTCTGATTGCCATCGACGGCGACCGCGACGATGGTCACAGGTCCTGAGAAAGTGCCTGGGATGACCTGGGCTCCCTGAAACTGCGTGGGACCCGTGTTTGTGGTGCCGATCTGCCCGATGCCCACCAGGGTTATGAGCATATCCGTGGCGTTAACCGACGGGTCCACTTGAACCTGGATGGTCAGAGTGGCGCCGGGAGCGAACACTTGACCAGCGGTTGGAGAAGTAATCTGAACGCGAGGGTCCACAGGCGGTGCATTCTGCGCCCCGGAACGCCGCCGCTGCTGGGCGAGAAGTTGATTTCCAGGCTGTTCCCCTTCAGTAATCGCCGCCACTGCTGCCGGCTTCATTGGTCCGCCGGCTACACACTGGGCCGCGTAATCCGCCGCATCAGTACCCGGATTGAGGCCGGTGACGCTGAAAGGATTGCCGAGACCGGTTGAAGGTGAGGAAGGAAAGCCGGCCGCAAACGATCCTACGGTGCCATCCAGCAGCGAAAAAACATCGCTGGCCACTTGAGGAGAACTTACGATCCCTCCAATTCCAAACCCGAACACGCTGATGTAGGGACCAAAGTGAAGCAAGGGATAGGTTGGTCCGGTGCTCACGCCACCTTGCTGGCTGACTATCCCGACGATCGCATCGTTCAGATTCGAGAAGCGAAATCCGTTTACGCGATCTTGTGGAAAAACATGGACTGTGGCTCCAACGCAGACGCCGCCAATCGTGGCTCCGAGACAGACATTGGCTGTCAATAGCTGCTCCAAGCCGATGAGGTAATTCGGAAAAGGCCCACCCGTGCCGGTAACGGCCTTCGAGAATATGCCGGTAGATGTCAGGCCTTGTAAAGCCGGACTATTTTCTGCCAGATCACAAACCGCACCTTGAGTGATGTCACCGGCCGCTCGCGCAGCCCAATAGATCGCGGTCGCGCGCACCTGGTGAAGCGAAACCAGTAGGTTGGCCAGGCTGCTGCCCCAGTGCGGCGTATCCAACGTCACCAGCCTCCGAATGTCGCCCACGTTGTAATTATCAGGGCGAAGGAACTGGCCGCTGTCGGCGTAAAGGCGCGTGAGGATGCCGCCCATACTATGGCCGATGACGTCGGCTTGCGTGGCTGCGTTGCCGTTAGCCCGGAACTGATCGAGTGCCGTTTCGACGAACCCCTGGACTTGTGGTTCGTTGACCGAAAAACTGGAAGCGGCCGTACCGGAGTAATCGCCGGCAAAAGTGGTATGGAATGCGTCGTTCTTATTGAAATTAGACGGCCACGCGCCGAGGTTGGACCACAAGCCGTGCAAGAGCATGACCGGGGGCCGCAGAATATTCAAATTAGCCGTGATGCTCGTTGTATTTCCGTTGCCAATGCTCGGCGTATAGGTAAACGTCAAGGTGACTGGGCGTGAGCCAGAATTGTCGCCATAATATGCGGGCGCCTGATAGAAGCTGAATGCGTCATTCTCCTTGCCGACTGGCTGAGTGGATAGTAGCGGCAGTTCCACGGTGCCTTGATCGAAAGAAGATGTTGATGTGATCTCGTAGCAGGCGGTCCCTTGCAAACCGGCTGAGGTTTCAAGTAGAAGCTGAGTGACACCATCGCTGGCCACGCCCGTGACCGTGACGCCGCAAGTGGAAAGCACGTTGGGATCCGTGGAAAGCAGGGCCGTGCCGGCCACCCTACAGGTGTTCGATGGAGGATTGGCGTCGAGAAACTTGCTTGCTTGGTTGGGATTCACGTCCCAGGCGCCGGCCGGAAACGAACTCGATCCGAAGCCCGGTGTCAGCGCAATGATGTCCAGAAAGGTGGATCCGACGCTGACGCCGAAGAGTGCGAAAGGATTGCTGATAGTTTGCCCTTCGGGTATCGTGACGATCGGCAAGAAACCCTGAGTCTTATCACCAGCCGCGACGAACGCCGGGTTCTCAGAGCTGAGCTGGAAGACTGCGCCACCAGGAGGTGCGGGAACGAAGATAACAACTTCCAAGTTGATGGACTGGTTCACGGGGACTGAAATCGAATCCAAGATTCCGCCTTGATTCGGGCAACCCGGCACGGCGCTGGCGGTCAGGCTCATCGCTCGGTCCATGGAGGCGGCTTTCACAGTCGAACCGGCAACTGCCAGAACTGCGCGGTTCTGCGCGCTGGCGTTCGACGGGGCAACTGATACGAGGAGAGAGAAATAGACACTGGTAGAGGTCAGCGCCAAAAATTTCCGCACAAATCCTGGTCTCATATCTCACCTTAGGTGGCGATTATAAGCGCAAAGCGATCACGCGTCAACGAAATAATCGAGCGAACTACAAGGTGCGAACTATCGATCGTGAATGTTGGATGAAAATCCCGTGAGCAAACCGTTGACTTGCGTATGACGATTCAGTCTGGTCATATACTTGACATTTGTTAAAAATCACGGTTCACCAATGTGAGATTTCATCGCAATTGTTTTCGTGTGCGCCGAACCGTAATCGCCCACTCGAAGATTATCGAGCAGCTGACAGCCAGCGAGCTGGTCAATGTACGCCGGTCGACGCAGCACCACCGGGGATCGGATCGTTTCGAAAAACCACCCCGCCCTTCATGACAAATTTGACGTGCTCCATCTCGGTGATGTCGGACAGGGGGTCGCCGGCAACAGCGCACAGGTCGGCGAATTTCCCTTTTTCCACAAAGCCGACTTCGTGCGCCAGTTCAAAGTTCAGCCCCTCGGCGGCATTGCTGGTAGCCATGCGCAGCGCGTCGGCGGGCTTCATTCCCCACTTCACGTAATAGGCGAATTGAAAAGCTTGTATACCGTGCCCGCCC
The DNA here is from genome assembly GCA_035484655.1 of Bryobacteraceae bacterium. Classification (GTDB taxonomy): domain Bacteria; phylum Acidobacteriota; class Terriglobia; order Bryobacterales; family Bryobacteraceae; genus Palsa-89. The sequence goes on from DATHOT010000186.1 coordinate 12,515, forward strand.
GTGTATGCGCCGCTGCCGAAAACCTGTTTGACCCCGGCGGCGTTCAGTCTTTTGAAACTCAGCTCGGTGAGACCGATGCGAGTAGCCTTACCGCGGCTGGCCTTTAGATCGCGAGCCTCGAGTTCGCCGATCAAATCCCATAGCGTCTGCTGCACCGGACGGAGCGTTCCATCCGCGAGAGGCTGCTTGAAGTAGCGCAAGGTCTCGTCGTCGAGACCGGCGGCGCCAGTTACTCCAACGATAACGTGCATCGGCAGGTCGACACCCGCTGCCAGGCAATTGCGCAGGCCTTCGCCGCCATAAGCGTGACAAGCGACCTTCAGCCCCCTGCGGTGAGCCTCGTCGACGATGGCCTGATTCTCTTCGAGCGACAAAGAGGGAACATTGATCATCGTTCCATCGGGCTTGAATGCGCCCGCGCCGTCGGGATCGGGATATCCGCTGCCTTCGTAATCCTCCGTCTCGTAAATCTTGATCCAGTCCGTGCCGTAATGCGACCGTTCGCGAACTGCGGCGCGCGCCAGCCAGGGTGAATTCACGTCACTCGAAAGCTGCCAGACTGCCGCGCCGGGGCCTTGCCCAAACGGAGTGACGACCGACGGCGCCGGATAATAGGCTGCGCCGCGTGGATTGATCTGCGGCCCGGAAACCTGTAGCCGCGGTCCAGGCACCAGGCCTTTGTTGATGGCGTCGCGCAGCTCGACCGTGGCGTAGGTGAAAGCTGATCCCATGTCCTGAAGCGTAGTGAATCCTGCGCGGAGATCTTTGAGAGCGAAGTTCAAGCCGGTGAAGGACGCGCGGCCATCGTTGGGAAACTGGTCTTGCATCAGGTGCACGTGGCGATCGATCAAGCCGGGCAGCACGGTGGCGCGGCTTAGATCAATTACTTTTGCACCCGGTGGAATTTGCATGCGATCCGCAGGCCCGACGTCGGTGATTCGATCGCCCTTGATGAGGATCACTTGGTTGGTCAGATTCGTGCCGGACTTGGGATCGAACAGGCGGCCGGCTCGTACGGCAATGCCCTGTGCCGGCGGAGACTGCATGTCCATCTGGGACGCATTGAACGGACCGGCTTGCGGTCTTTCCTGCGCCCAGCCGCAATTACCAAGGCACGCCACGGTGAGTAGGGCGAATGCTGCTCTCACTTCCACCTCCAGGTCTACTTTTCTACCACGAAATTGCCGACGAACAACGCATCGATGCCGGACGAGTAGAAACTGCGGACCGCATCGCGCGGCGTACAAACCAGCGGATCACCGAAGAGGTTGAAGCTGGTGTTATACAGCACGGGAAGCCCGGTGGCCTTTCCGGCCGCATGCAGCAATTGGTGGTAAAGCGGATTGTCGTCCTGAAAAACGGTGTGGACGCGAACCGCACCATCGCCCATCACAGCCCCTTCAAAAGTCTTGCGATACACCGGACGTACGCGGCCAACGGTGGCAAGATAGCGCGCATTGGGTCCGGTTTCGAAATATTCGCTGGCGATCTCGGCCGGCACGGAGGCGGCGAATTTCCGGAAGGGCTCGCGGTGCTTGATGAAGAGGTTCAGATTCTCGGTCGAATAGGGGTTGAGCGGCGACGCCAGGATACTGCGATTACCGAGCGCGCGGGGTCCGAATTCCATGCGGCCTTGCATCCAGGCGATAATCTTTTCGCCATTGAGATCGCGGACCGCGGAGTCGATCAATTCGCCCGTGGTCAACAGATAGCGGAAGCGGAGCTTGCAGTTCTCCAGGGTCTTCTTGATCTCTTCACCGTTGTAGCTGGGCCCCAAGCACAAATCGCTCAGCGAAGCACGCTTCTTCTGGCCCATGACGCCGTTCCAGGCATAGAAGACGGCTCCCAGCGCCGTACCGGGATTGCCGGCGGCTGGCTGTACGAACACATTTTTCGATTGCTCGAGCGAGCTGATCAGCAGCGCATTCAGCGCCAGTCCGCCCGCGAGACAAAGGTTTTCACCGGGACCGGCCATGCGCAAGACCACTCGCTCAATGGCCCGCTGAAGACCGGCCGCGAGAGGCGCATGCATCTCTTTGGGAATTTCAGCGCCCTCTTCCAAACCGATCTGCTGATAAAACTTTTCGCTGAAGCCGCCCTCACTAAGACGGTCCGAGTCGAAGTAGGCGCGATTGAGCGCGGGCCATTCGGCGTTTCCGAGAATCTGTTCGAAGAGCGGCTGGTAACCGCCCCCGCCATCCGCGGTGGAAAGCCACTGTACTTTGTGCTCGTCGACTCCGGCCCCGAATCCCAGCAATTCAGTGACGCGGCCGTAGAGGTCACCGAGCGAGTCGGGATAATAGAGGTCCTTCTCCAACTGGAGCTGGTTGCCCGAAGCACGCCAGCGGGCGGACGAGCGGAAATCGCCATCACGGTCAAGCGTGAGCACCGTCGCCTCGTCGAACGGCGATGGATAGTAGGCCGAGGCCGCGTGCGCGGTGTGGTGTTCGACCATCAGCACCTGAGCGTTAGGAAAGTGCGAGCGTAGCGCGAGATGAATATTTTGCGCGAACGGCCGCACCAGAGCCACACAGTTCACGTCGGATGGAGTAGCTTGAGCGAGTTGCAGCGCCAGAGCGATGGCTTCGTCGGGTAATCCGCCGGAGGGTGGCCGCCGCGCGACCTTTTCCTGCTCAATGGCGGCTACCAGTTCGCCGTCCTTCAGAACGGCGCAGGCGGGCTCGCTGAGAATCCCGCCGAGTCCGAGAATGATCATTTGGATTTCTTTTCGATTTTTGCCCAGGTGTCGCGCAGGGCGACAGTTCGATTAAAGACCAGTTTCTGCGGCGTCGTGTCCGGATCGACGGAGAAGTAACCGAGGCGCTCGAACTGGTACCCTGATCCGGGTTGCGCGTCCCGCAGGCTCGGTTCCAGCTTAGCGGCGTTTACGACCTCGAGCGAATTCGGATTGAGATTCGCGGTGAAGTCCTGCCCTTCGGCGACCTCGCTGGGATCCTCTTTGATGAACAGATTGTCGTAGAGGCGAACCTCGGCGTCGATGGCGTGCTCCGCCGACACCCAGTGAATCGTACCCTTAACCTTCCGGCCGTCTGGGGTGTTGCCGCCGCGCGTGGCCGGATCGTAGGTGCAGTGAACTTCGGTCAGCTGTCCGCTCGAATCCTTGACGACACTCGTGCAGGTCACCAGATAGCCGTACCGCAGCCGAACCTCTCGGCCGGGCGAAAGCCGGAAATATTGTTTGGGAGGGTCCTCGCGAAAATCGTCCTGCTCGATGTAAAGCACGCGCGAGAAGGGAACCTGCCGAGTGCCCTGACTCGGATCCTCGGGATTGTTGACCGCTTCCATGTACTCCACTTGGCCTTCGGGATAATTGTCGATGACCACGCGCAACGGCCGCAATACAGCCATCACACGCCGGGCTCGCTTGTTCAGGTCTTCACGCAGAAAATATTCGAGCAGGCCAAGCTCGGTCGAGCCGTTGGTCTTCGAAACGCCCACGCGCCGGCAGAAATTGCGAATCGCTTCCGGCGTATACCCGCGGCGGCGAAGTCCCGAAATGGTCGGCATACGCGGATCGTCCCAGCCGCTGACCAGATGCTGCTGAACCAGTTGCAGCAGCTTGCGCTTGCTCAAAAGCGTGTAGGTAAGGTTGAGCCGGTCGAACTCGATCTGCTGGGGATGATAGATTCCCAATTGTTCGACGTACCAATCGTACAGCGGGCGATGATCCTCGAACTCCAGCGTACAGATGGAGTGCGTGATGCGCTCGATCGAATCGGACTCGCCGTGCGCGAAATCATACATCGGATAGATGCACCATTTATTGCCGGTGCGATGATGTTCGGCATGCAGGATGCGGTACATCACTGGATCGCGCATGTTCAGATTCGGCGAGGCCATGTCGATCTTAGCGCGCAACGTTCGCGCGCCATCCGGAAATTCTCCGGCTTTCATGCGGGCGAACAGGTCGAGATTCTCTTCGATGGAGCGATTGCGATATGGGCTATCCTGGCCGGGTTCGGTCAGCGTGCCGCGTTGCTTGCGAACCTCGTCGGCCGATAGATCGCAGACGTAGGCCTTGCCGGACGTAATTAGCTGGACGCCCCATTCATAAAGTTGATCGAAATAATCGGAAGCGTAGAACATGCGGTCGCCCCAATTGCCGCCCAGCCAGCGGGCGTCCTCGATAATGGAGTCAACGTACTCGGTTTCTTCCTTGGACGGGTTAGTGTCGTCGAAGCGCAGGTTGCATTGGCCGCCGAACTCGGCAGCCAGACCGAAGTTCAGGTTAATCGACTTCGCGTGGCCGATGTGGAGATAGCCGTTCGGCTCCGGCGGAAAGCGCGTATGCACGCGACCACCGTACTTGTTGGTCTTCAAGTCGTCGAGGATGATTTCGCGAATGAAGTTAGAGGGAGCGGCCGGTTCGGCGGGCGCCGCTCCGGTATCGGCCTCAGTTTTTAGCGGATTCATAATCTCCTTGACCGGACAACAATGTTATCGCTTGATCGATCCGAGCGAGGGTTACCGGTTGCCCGATCACTTCCAGCGTCTCAAATAATGGCGGAGCCGCCTTCCTTCCACAAACAGCGACTCGGATTGGCTGAAACATTTGCCCAGGTTTGATTTTTAGTTCCGCGGCTCCGGCGCGCAGGGCGGCGTCCAACGGATCGTGACGAAATTCGGTGTTCCTAAGTATCTCACGCGCGCGTTGCAGCACAGCCAGCGCCAGCGCGCGATCACCCTTCTGCGGAATCAGTTCAGCCGGATCGTACGGCGCCAGTTTATCGACGAAAAAAAAGTCGGCGATCGTACGGACGTCGCTCAATAGCTTGATGCGTTCCCGCACCAGCGGTGCGACCTGCTTCATTTTCGCGGCGTCCGCGCCCGGGATGAACGCCATGAGCTTCTGTGCCAGCTCATCTACAGGCAACGTCCGGATCAGCTCGGCGTTTAGCCAGACGGCCTTCGAATCGAACGGATCAGCCTCCGTGAAGTTCACGACGGCGTTGCTGTGATTGATACCTTCGAACGAGAAGGAGTCCACCAATTCCTGTCGCGTCATTTGCTCACGATTGTCCTTGGGCGACCAGCCGAGCAGGCATAGAAAATTCACGAAGGCGTGCGGAAGAAAGCCGGCATCGCGATAAGTAGTGACGCTGACGACAGGCCCGTGTTTCCGCTTCGAGAGCTTCGATCCATCTGGAGCAATTAGTAAAGGCAGATGCGCGAACTGGGGCGGAGCGGCGCCGGCGGCCTCGAAGATCAATACATGCTTGAAGGTGTTGGTCAGATGATCCTGGCCCCGGATTATATGGCTGATGCGGAGGTCGATGTCGTCGGCGCAGGAAGCCATGTGATAGGTCGGGATACCGTTGCTACGCAGCAGGGCGAAGTCCTCGATATCGGCGGTGGATTTCGACTGGTGGCCATACACGTTGTCATGAAACTCGACGCAGCGCGGTGTGTCGCGAGGCACCCGAAAACGCAGCACAAAGCGTTCACCGGCGTCGGCGCGGCGCTGGCTTTCTTGGGGCGACAGTTCTCGCATGCCCGAATTGAACAACCACGGACCTGCGTCATGGGGCTTGTCTTCCGTGTCGGTAGAAGCCGGCGTGAAGTCGCGATAAGCCAGCCCTCGCTCGAAAATCTTCCAGGCCAGCTGCTGATGCTGGGCCAGCCGGTCGGACTGCCGGTATTCCTCGTCCCAGCCGAGATCCAGCCATTTCAGCCCATCGAAGATGGAGTCGAGCGAAGCCTGGGTGTTGCGGTCGACGTCGGTGTCGTCGATGCGCAGGATCAACGCGCCGCCGGTGTGGCGGGCGTAAAGCCAGTTAAAAATGAAGGTCCGCGCGCTTCCGATATGGAGGAAGCCGGTGGGCGAGGGTGCGAAGCGGACGCGAGGATTCATGAAATTTCAGGATACAGGAGGAAGAAGAATCGGTGCGCGCGTATCAGGCAGCCTGATGCGCCGGCGCGTGGTGCAAAAGCATTAATTGGTCGCCGCGAAGCGCGAGTGTCGCATAAGTTCGACCGGAGTCATCGCTGAACTCAACTTCGTATACGCCAGGCGCCAGACTTTCCACGATGGTCCCGACCTGGCCCCGCAGTAGCCCTTTCTCGGGAAAGTCTTCGAGAAGCGCAACGACGGATAGCAACGCGATTTCAGGCATAGCACACCTTACTTCAATAGTACATAACAACTCAAAAGCCGTGGAACGGTTTCACCCCGACGAATTATCCAGGCACTTCGAACTGCTGTGCGGCGAGCATTCCACGTAAGTTCGAAATCGATGGTATATCGCTGGCCGTATCCGTCGGCATCGCCTTCAACCGCATCGGAGTCGCGCGCGGCACGAAGCAACTCCTTGCGCAGGAAGTCGGCATCCGCAGACATTAGTCCGAGCGTTGAAGCAAATACGTGAGCTTTATGTCGGCCTCAAGGATGAACCGGATTGAGGCAGTAGTCTCGTAGTTTTGTGATATCGACGACAGCTTGCTCAGCTCCCGGCAGCTTCATCTGCGACCGAGCGTATCAGATTGCCGCTCTTAATCGGTGCCCCTACCATCCGCCATCAGCCGCTCAAATAATTCTGCCAACTCCGGGATCGATAACTGCTCGGCCCGTTTGGCGGTGGCCGGAATGGAATCGAGCAGGGCGCGGTCGTAAGGGCCGGTCAGGTTGTTGCGGATCTTCTTGCGCTTTTGGCGGAAGCAGCGGCCCACGAAATCAAGAAAAGCCTCGCGATCCAGGGCGGGGAAGTCGTTGCGGGGCGTCAATTGAACAACAGCCGAATCGACTTTGGGCGGCGGCCGAAACGCGGCGGCGGGAACGGTGAAAACCAGCTCGGGCGCGCTCAGAAGCTGCGTTTGAACGCTAAGATATCCATAGTCGCGCGTGCCGGGGATGGCGGTCAGCCGCTGGGCCACCTCCTTCTGCACCAGAAACACCGCCCGCTGGAGCTGGGATCCCAGCGCGAGAGTCTTCTCGATAATGGGCGAGGTGATGTAATACGGCAGATTACCGGCGACGGTGACCGGTCCCCACTGCGCCATATCGATCTTTAGAACATCAGCGGGCACCAGCGCGAGCCGGGGCTCGTCACGAAACTTGGCCTGCAGGTAATGAACCAGCACCGGATCGATCTCAATGGCGACGACGCGCGCGGCCCGGCTCAGAAGCTGTGACGTGAGTGCGCCTCTACCCGGCCCGATTTCGATGACAGTATCAACCGGCTCGGGGCACGCAATTTCAGCAATACGTTCCAGCACGCTCGGACGCGCGAGAAAATGCTGGCCTAGGCGGCGACCCAACTATCCTTTTACTTCGACGTGGCTGGAATTGTGGAACGAAATCCGGACCGTTCCTGCGATCGGTTTGCCGAAGGCCGTTGCCGGCCAGAACTCGGTGAACAGCAGGTTATTCTCAATGCGGTGGCGCAGTTGCTCGGTTTGGCCGGGCGCGCTGACGATCGAATAGTTCACGATGCGGCCCTGATCGTCGATGTTCAGGTCCACGACTGCGTCCGCCTCGGCAAAGGCGATGGGCGCCATGTACTTCAGCGACGGCTCCGTGGTCAACATGGTTGGAACGTCCAAGAGAAGATCGGCCTTGTTGCTGGCGAAGGTGGAATTGAAGGTCGGTACCAGCGCGCTGAACAACACCAGCGCGGCGCACAATCCGCCTGCCAAAGGCAGCGCCAGCGGACGCATGAGATTGGACATAGCTAACTGCATGCGATCGCGCAAGCGGGTCCAATCACTAGCCCCGTTGGCAGTCTGAGTGCGCGCCTGCGAAGCTGCCACGCGCAGCCGGACGGTCAGATCGGACGGCGGAGTTCGCCGGGGAAGGGAGCGTAAGGCCTCGCGAATCCGCTGATAGCGTTCCGACTCGCGGGCACAAACCTGGCAATCCTGCATGTGCTGCCTCATTTCCCGGCGTTCTTCTTGCGACAAAACGTCATCGGCATAAGCCGATGCTTTACGTCTTACTATCAAGCACTCCATACTATTCGGTCAACGGTTGGGAGGCCCACGACATGCTCGCCTCCAGTTCCAACCGGCCTTCCAAAATTCTTCGCAGACCCTCGCGTCCTCTGAGGATGCGCGATTTCACGGTACCCAGCGAAATTTCGAGTACCGCGGCGATTTCTTCATAGCTCAAGTCTTCGATGTCCCGCAAAACCACGGCCGCTCGAAACTTTGGATTCAGTTTTTCGAGCGCCTTTTCCACCAGCGCGCGAGTCTCATGATCGGCCGCCTGATCGAATGGAGTGGGCGAGGGATCGGCCACGCTGTCCGCGTAACTGAGCGGCCCGTCTTCGCGCCCCAACGCCACTTCCTGCCGCTGATGCCTGGAGAACCAGCGCCGGTGGTTGTAGGCCTCATTCACCGCAATCCGGTAGATCCAGGTCTTCAGGCTACTCTTGCCCCGAAACGCCCCGATGTTGCGAAAGACCTTCAAAAAGACCTCCTGCACTATATCGGCTGCGTCGGAAGGATCATTAAGCAGGCGGCAGACCAGATTGTAGACCGGTTGTTGGTAGCGCTGGATCAGAACCTCAAAGGCCTCCTCGACGCCTTTCGAAAGCGCGGTGACGAGTGCGTCCTCCTCCGGTGCGGAGATCAGGTACGCGTCCAGATGTAGACCAACGGTCGTGTCCGCCATGGCCCTTCTACCTAACTAATTGTAGCCCCAAAACATCCAGGCCGAGAGCATCTCTCTTGTTGGGTTAGACACCGGGGGCGGTTTATTAGTTCCTGGTTGTTGGTTTCTGGTTGGGAATGCGGGGTTTAGACGTGGCGCGCACACTTTTGTGTGCCCCGTCGGCACTCGTGCCTACGCTATGCCACAGTTTCCTCGTAATACCTCTCGTATTGCGGAATAATCAGCGACGTCGCGAACCGCTCCACCGCCGTCCGCCTCGCCGCCTCGGCCATCTTCCGATGCCGGTCTTCATCCGAGAGCAACTCAACCACGCGCGCGGCCTGCGCCGCTATGTCGCCCACCGGCTCCAGGAATCCGTCGACTCCATGCGTGATCAGTTCGGGAACTCCACCCACACGAGTCGCCACCGGCGGAACGCCACAGGCCATGCCTTCGAGCGCCGCCAATCCGAACGACTCCATTTCGCTGGGCATGAGCAGCACGTGCATCCCCGGGAAAATTCGCTCGACGTGATCCTGCTTGCCCATGAACGTAACGTGCTTGTCAACGCCTAGCTGACGCGCGAGCCCGTGGGCCGCCGGGCGATCGGGTCCGTCGCCAACCATGTAAAGATGCGCCGGCGTTTTCTTCAATACCTCCGCCAGAACGCGGATGCAATCCACCACCCGCTTCACCGGCCGGAAATTGGAAATGTGCATCAGTCGTTTCTCAGTGTTCGGCCGCTCAGCCATCGGCTTATATATTTCCACATTCACGAAATTGTGGATCACGCGGATCTCGTTTTGAACACCGAAAAATTCATAAGTCTGCTCGCGCAGGTGCGCGCTGATGCTGGTAATCCCGTCGGACTTCTCGATTGAAAACTTGGTGATCGGAAAATACGAGCGGTCCATTCCAACCAGCGTGATGTCGGTGCCGTGCAGCGTCGTGATGAATGGCACGCGGCGTTGCGGCGCGAGCATCTGCTGGGCCAGCAGCGCGGAAATCGAGTGTGGAATGGCATAATGCACGTGCAGCACGTCCAGGTCGTAGTTCTCAGCGACTTCGGCCATCCGCGACGCCAGCGCCAAACAGTATGGCGGATATTGAAATAGCGGATAGTTGGACACTTCCACTTCGTGATAGTGGATGCCCGCGATTCCGGGGTCCAGGCGAATGGGATTGGCGTAGGTGATGAAATGTATCTCGTGGCCGCGAGTGGCCAGTTCCAGGCCCAGTTCGGTGGCGACGATTCCGCTGCCGCCGTAAGTCGGGTAGCAGGTGATTCCGATTTTCATCCTATTTCAGTTCTACCGTTAACGCGCCCAAGCCGATTTGGCCGTCTACGTTTTGATCGGGCCGCGCAACATCGCCGCCGCCGAACCACACCCGCACTCGATCGCGCTCGGCCAGCACCGATGGGTCGCACAGCACTTTTGAATCCCACCGCTGGTCTCCCGCGAAAACGCTCGACTGCTTCTCCCACGCCACGCCATCGCGCGACCTCGCCAAGCCCAGCCGCCGGACTTCGCCGCGATCGCGCCCGGTGTATAGCATCCAATAGTAGCCGTGCGCGGCCCACACCGCCGGCTCTCCCAATCCATTTTCGTCGAAAGCCCCGTATTCGCCCAATTCGAGGATAGGATTGGATCGCAGCTTGTGCCAGGTGATTCCATCGTCGGATATTGCCACGCCCAGGCGCTGCCGGCGCGCACGGTCCGCTCCCAGATAAAACATGTAGTAAGCGCTGCCGGCGCGGATGACGTACGGATCCGCCACGCCTCGTTCATCCCAGCTTCCACGCGGGCCAACGTCGAGCACCGGCGCTCCATGCTTCTGCCATTGATGGCCATTGGCCGATTGTGCCAGGCCGATTCGCACCGGATTGCCGGCCTGGTAGTAATACAGGATGCCGCTTTCCGATGCCAGCGCCGAGCCATTGGCGGCGATCTCGTCGGATTCCCAAGTGCCCGGACTCGGCGAAAGAATCTTGCCTTCTTTGCGCCAGTCGACGCCGTCGGCGGAGACAGCTAAACCGGTATGCCAGGTGTGCCCGTCGTAGCCCGAATACAAGTTGTAATAGGCGTCACCCTGCCGGATCACCGATGGATTCAAAACATCGACACTATCCCACTCCCCTGGAGCACCGCGCGTGAGAACAGGCTGCGGCCGGACTTCCCAATGCCAGGAGACGGATGGTCCGCCGGGCTGGGGCGGCAGCGTGAAATCGCGATACTTACCGCAGGCTGACAGGAGTAAACAAGCTAGAAAAACGGCGGGACGCGCGATCACGTGGCGAGCCGGATCTTCAATCCCGCGCCCTGGCCAGGCTTCGAATCGAGCAGCAGATCGCCGCCCAGAGTCCGCACTCGACGCTTGATACTCATGGGACCCAGCCGCAGCAGTTCCAACTCGTCCAGCGTGTACTTTCCGCTAAACGGAAAACCCGCGCCGTTGTCTTCAATCCCGATCTCGAGCGCCCGGTCGGACTTCGCAATACTCACCGCCACCCGTGTTGCAGCCGAATGCTTCTGGACGTTATATAGAGCCTCGCGCACTATCTGCAGCAGCTCCAGCGAGACCTCGGGTTCAGCCGGCTCCAGAAACTCGGCGCTTACAAAGCTGGCCGGAATGCCGCTGTCTTTTTGAAACTGCTCCACCACCCGGCGCAGGGTTGCATTCAGGCTTCCTTCTACATCCACCGGACGCATGCTGCGCACGAACGAGCGGAGTTCATTGACCTGACTCTTGCACAGCTCCTGCAGCTGGATCAATTCCTCGGTGGCGGCGGTCTGGTCGCGGATCAGCAGCTTGCGGATTATCTCCAGCCGCATCTGGAAGCTGATGAAGCTTTGCAGCGGGCCATCGTGAAAATCGGCGGCGATGCGTTGCCGCTCGGATTCCCGCGCCTTCTCGGCGTCGTAGCGATACAGCACCGTCTGGCGCGACGCGTTCGAAAGCCGTTCTTCCAGATATTCGCGCTGGATGGCTAGCACGCAACCCAGAATACCGGCGGCAATCAGGCCCGGCCGCAGAAATGCCGCGTGCATCGGACTAGCCGCGTACACCAGCAGCAGCGATGCGGCCACCAGCGACACCGCCTTCCACCAGGGATGCAGCATGACGGCGACCAGCAGCAGGTAAGCGTAAAAGACCGAGCTGACCCAATAGCTATAAGAAGCGCTGCTGGTGGTCGAGAGAAAGAAGAAAACGAAATCCAGAATCAGGGCCAGGCTCGGATAGCCCGAATCTTCGAGGCTCCTCCAAAACAGAGCGACGCAGGCGTAGATGACGTAGCCGGCGAAAAGAATCACCGTGTCGGTAATCGCAAAGCCGGAGGCAACCAGTTGGATGGCCAGACAGCTCATGCCCAGCAGGATTCGGATGAGACTCAGAAGCCGTCGCCAGGAAGTGGGAAGCATAGGACTGGATCGCTAGGGTTGCGTGTAGATCCTCACCCGGTTGCTCTGCTGTCCCTCAGCTTCGACATATAGTTCCCCGGGGCCCGCATTCACGATCTGCGGAAGCTGGATTTCGATCAAATAGAAACCGATGTATCCGGGCGCCAGCGAGGCTTGCGTCACGACCACCGGCGAGTGATCAAGATAAGCGTGCACCGGCGCGACCACCCGCGGCGGATCGGTTTGTGGAGCCACGAGCCCGGTCGGCCAGTCGGGTCTCACCAGCCCCAGCCCGGTGGTCAAAATCTGGATGCGGGAATTCGAATGGGCCGGCTTGGTGGAGTCCAGCAAAACGCCGCTGTCGGCGTCTAGGATCAAAGGTGTTCCTTCCGGATCGACGAAGATTGCCGGCGAGACGCTCTGTAGAGGAAGCCCGACGGTCATCCGCCCGGCGGCCGCTTCCAGTGACAGAGAGAAGGTGTTCCCTTGTGCTTCGAAAGGAACCTGGATCTGGGATGCGGTGTTGGTTGCATCCAGAACGGGCACGACCGTATTGCCGCTGCTGGCTGATTCCACACGTGTCCCCAAAACACTCAGTAGTGCCCCCGGCGCCGTGGCCCTCGAACTATAGTCCGCCGCGTTCACCACGCTCGCATCGCGGAACCGGTGCGGGGCGATGGCGGCATAAACACCGTAACCATCCACAGCCGCATAGAGCTGATTAGCGCCACCGTCGAGTCTCACATCGGTGGCGCCGGCCGGCAGCTTCTCGCTCAGAGAGGCCCAGGAAGTGGCGCTTCCCGCCGAGGCCAAATCGGTTATGGTGAAGAACACACCGGCGTCGGTCGCGACATATACCGCGCCGCTGGCGCGATCGGCAGCCACTCCGTGCGCCGCCGCGGTGTCGGGAAGATTGGCCGTGATATCGTCCCAGAACATTCCGCCGTTCATCGTTCGCAGCACATAAGTCGGCTTCGACTGCGACTGCGTTCCGGCCGGGCGCGCCGTCAGCACGGCCACCGCAACGCGAGGATCGTTGGCGTCCACCCAGATGGATTCCACCGCGCCGAGATCGGCTAGCTTGAACTGCTGCGGCCAGGACACGCCGGCGTCCGGCGAAACTTGCAGCCGACCCTCTGAATCGCCGCTGTAAATGTAATCCTTGGCGGTTGTAACCGCAGTAATGGAATGATTCAAGATCTGCGAAAGCGCCGCCTTGGTGTTGTTCTCGCGCACCAGATCCGCGCTGTCGACCGGCCGCCAAGCAGTCTTCTCGCCCGGCGCCCATTCGATCTCGGCGGCACCGCCTTTGAGCGCCAGCCGCACGCCGCGCGGACCATTGGGAACGCCCAGCAGGTGGCCGGTCGGAAGATTGGGCAGAAACTGGTTCAAGCCGGTCCAGGTGAGGCCGCCATCCATCGTCCGCCAGACACCCGTGCGCGCCGCCACCACCACCTCATCGGGCTCGCGCGGGGAAACGGCCAGGTCCGCCAACCCATCGCCCAGGATTGAACCTCCCTTGTACGCCGTCAAGTTCGCCCACGTGATGCCCCCGTCATCCGATCGGTAGGCATGGTGTCCAGCGCCATAGAAACGGCTGGACCCGCCCTGCTGGCTCCGAATCTTCAGCCCCGCTTCAGGAACAGTCACCGACTCGGGACTCACAGGCGCCGGGGGGGTTATGCTCTGACCTTGCACCTGCTTCCATTGCTCGAAATCGGTGGTCGCAAAGATCCGCCCGGAGCCAGTTTGGGCGTAGAGAACAGATCCGTCCTCCGAATACCAGACCCGGCTCACAGGACCAGTGGCCACCGAGGGCATTGAGAGCTCGATTGCCGAGTTCCCGATATGCCGCCAATCGAGGCTCACCGGCTGTGCTTTGGCCGCCCAAGTGGATACCATCAGCAGCGCTGTGGCACTTCCTAGCCGTACTGTGGCCCTCCGACACATAGGACGAGTCTATTGTATCCTTTTCGACGCTTCTCCCCGTTGGAAGGGGCTGAATTTAAGCGAGTTTCTCACAAAAACCCTGAACGGACACCTTCTTGCTATGCACTTTTGATGGTAGACTGTTTTCTTGATATTGGCCGCAAGTAATTGGCCACATAGTACTATAGAATGGCATCGGCCAGACCGATCTTTTTCTTTATGAGCTCTTGGGCCAAGCACGCATACCTCGTAGGACTGCTAATCGCAGCCGGTGCAGCGCTGTGCTCCGCCCAGATGTTCCCGGTGTCTAAGGAAGGTGCCGCGAAGGTCATTTCCCTGAACGGCGACGTTTCCGCCCTAAGAGATACGACACCCTGGGCGCTCAACGTCGGCGATGAAGTGCAGATCCACCAGGTCATTATCACCGGTCCAGACGGTTATGCGAAGTTCCAGGTTTCCGACGGCAGTACTTTCGAAGTCTATCCGAATTCCAATATTGTCTTCCGTAAGAATCCCGGCAACTGGCGCGATCTGCTGGATGTTCTGGTCGGCAGAGTGAAGATACACATCCAGAAGTTGGGCGGACAACCCAATAACAACCGCGTTCTCACTCCTACCGCGGTAATTTCCGTCCGCGGCACCACATTTGATGTCTCCGTGGATGATGATGATGACACGACCATCGTTTCGGTGGAAGAGGGTGTTGTGGACGTTCGGCACGCCCTTCGGCCCTCCGAAACGAAAACTCTGAACGCCGGCGAGTCGATCCATGTGTATAAGGATCAGCCTTTAGCCCAAAGCACGGTCGACAAAGGTGCGGTCGTCCGCAAAGTCCTGCAAGGCCTGCGCGACGCGGCATTCACCATGGCAACTCACGCCCCGGCCCACCCAGGTAGTACTATTCCGGGCGGTCTGTCCGGTCAGACCCCTGCTCCTCCTCCGCCGCCTGGTCCTCCTCCACCCGCCGGACCGCCTCCTCCCCCGAACTAAAGCGACACCAGAGCGATGGGTTGCAGCCCGCCCGTGTGGTTGTGCCACACTAGCCATAGGAAGGTCATTGCTGAAGTGCGGTTAATAACGATGAAGTTTGGTCTGTTCACCTGTCTGGTGTTCCTCTCGTCCGCTGCAAGCGCTCAATCCCCTCCGGCGAATGGTGTGGGTGCAGGTGGTGTGGCTACAGGTGGCGTCGCTTCGGAATGGGATGTCCGGAAGTTGCTTGATAGCCTGGATCTACAGGCGCAGCACGTCAAGCCGATCATCGACCAGGTTAAGCCGGAGACGTGGGTCGCCAAAGGGGCCCCCAAGGCCTACGTGACCCAGTGGACCACGGCCCAGGCAGAGCTGAAGTACTTGCTGGGGTCCAGCGAAGCGCTTTCCAAGCAGCCCGAACGGCTCACACTTGCGCTCGAAACCTACTTTCGAATGCAGGCATTGGAATCGACGCTCAGCTCGGTGACGGAAGGGATCCGAAAGTATCAAAACCCGGCGCTGGCCGATCTCATGCAGTCCGTAGTGACCGAAAATAGCTCGAATGCGGACAAGCTGCGGCAGTACGTCCAGGACTTGGCCGCTCAAAAGGAACAGGAGTTTCAGATTGCCGACCGGGAAGCTCAGCGTTGTCGCGAGACATTGGTAAAGCAACCGGCCTCCAACAGTAAGGCGGTGCGAAAGTGATTGCGGAAGCGGCCATCTTCACTTGTAGCATCTGCGGCGAGCCGGCCGGCGAAATCTGCGTCTACTGCACCAAGGACGCGTGCCTCAATCATCGTTGCGACCGGTGCAAGCGCTGCAGCGATTGTTGCGAGTGTGAGGTGCCGTTGTCGGCCGCGGAGGCTCCTGCCGTCCTCGAAGAAGCCGTAATCCAAAGCGACTCCGCAGTGCAATTAGAGGTCCCGCCGGAACCTCAGCCGCAGCCTGATAGCAGCCTCGCGCCGGAAAACAACCCTGAGCCAACACCGCCACAAACCGAAAATCCCATATTCTAATAGCCATGTTCTTTCGCATCACGCGCGCGCTGCTTTTCTCCGCGCTCTGCCTTATGACTGCCAACTCCGCTCCTCGCATCCTGGTGCATGGCCACCGCGGCGCTCGCGCCATCTATCCCGAGAACACGATTCCCGCCTTCCAGTACGCCATCAAGATCGGCGCCGACTTCCTCGAAATGGATGTCGCGGTGACCAAGGACAACGTGCTGGTGATCTCGCACGATCCGCACATCAATCCGGAAATTTGCAAGGGACCGCATCCCGGCATCGCCATTCACGAGCTCACGGTGGCCCAGCTTCGCGAGTACGACTGTGGTGCTTTGAAGAACCCGCACTTCCCCAAGCAACAACCGGTGCCCGGCACCCGCATCCCTACGCTCGATGAAGTGCTCAGCTTATCGAGCGGCAACAATGTCCAGTTCAACATCGAGACCAAAAGCTTTCCCGATCACCCGGAGCTGACGCCGGCGCCCGACGTCTTCTCCGGTATGCTGCTGGACGTGATCCGCAAGCACAAGCTGGAATCGCGCTCCATCGTGCAGTCGTTCGACTTCCGGACTTTGCACGCTACCAAGCACCTGGAGCCGCATATCCGATTGTCGGCATTGTGGGAGGGCGACGCGCGGCCGTTTGTCGACATCGCGCGCGAAGGCGAGGCGGAGATCGTCTCGCCGCTGTTCAAGCTGGTAACGCCCCAGCAGGTAAAGGCGTCTCACCAAGCCAAGATCCAGGTGGTGCCCTGGACCGCCGATTCGCCCGCCGACTGGCAGATGCTCATCGACGCCGGTGTCGATGCCATCATCACCGACGACCCGGCGGCGCTGATTGGGTATTTGAAAGACAAAGGCCTTCGGTGACGGCATGAAGGACCGCTGGCATGCTTCGCTTAACGTCAAAAGTGCTGAAGCACACTCCATTGCCGTTCGGCTTGCGAAGTTGCAAGGCACCACAATCTCAGCCGCCGTGATCCAAGCCTTGCGGGCGCAGTTGCGGCGGCAGGAGCATCTTGCTCACCCCACCGATGAGGTTGCGCGGATGGAAGCGTTCTCTCGCCGCCTATCTCGCTTACCGGTGCTGGATCATCGTTCCGAGGATGAAATTCTTGGGTATGGCCCGGGCGGCTACCCGAATGGTGATTGATACCTCCGCGCTGCTGGCAATTCTCTTAGCAGAAGACAAGGCGCCTGGCTGACGTACAGCGAAGTCTTCGGATCCGGTTCGATTGATGTCGACGAAGTCTCTGAGTTTTACGCTGCGGCTTGCTTATCCGCCAGCGGACCGATAATAGGCAAAACGATCTTTTCGCCGTTGTAGGTCTTGAACATCATATACAGCCAAAGAATGAAGAAGCCGATCCCGATGCAGGCGTGAAGCAGAATGGAGATGATCGCCCCTAGAATCGGGATGGCGTGCAACGCGATCGAAAACACGGTAGCCACTATCCACGTCACGATCCAGGCGATGTTCAGGAAGATCGACTGGAACGCATGGAACTTAATGTTGCGGTTTTGATTATAGGGCGCGAGCACCAGGAATAGAATTCCGGTGATAAACCCGAACAGATAGCACAAGGCTCCCGCCATGTTGTCGGTCATTCCCGCTGCTCCCGCGGGAGGCGGAACGTAGCCCGCCGGCGCCGAGTACCCAGGCGCGGTGTATCCAGGTGGCGGGGGATTATACCCAGGTGGCGGCGGGTTGTATCCAGGAGGCGGCGGACCACCGGGCGGCGGCCCTGGGGGCGGAGGTGCACCTGGTCCCGCTCCTGGCGCTCCCGCGTCTACGGCCGATCCGCACTTTGGGCAGAACCGCCCGTCTACTGCTGCTCCACAGTTCGAACAAAATGCCATTGTCCTCCCCCTCGTGATTCACTCTAACGGAAGTGGGTTTGAATGGCAAGTAGTTTACGATGCCTTACGGTACTTGACTGTTCTACATGAACCTGCCTGGCATGGCGCCCGTCCAGAAGAGTAGGAGAACATAATGTATGCAAGTCCTAAGTAGTATGCAAGTCCTAAGTAAGAAAATGGGCGCATGGATGGCAGTGGCCGCTCTCGGAACAGCCAGCCTGTTTGCCCAAACGCCGCCACCCGCGCGGCACAACCATCAACATGGCAAGTTAGCTGCGGCGCTGAACCTGACGGATGCTCAAAAGACTCAGATGAAGTCGATCTTCCAGCAGGCCCGGCAGTCGGCGCAGCCAATCCGGCAACAATTGCAGCAGACCCGGGAATCGCTTCAAGCCGCGGTCAAAACTGGAGACTCGAATCAAATCCAGCAACTGTCCGCTACGGAAGGGACCGAGATGGGACAGCTAGCCGCCATCCGCGCTTCGGCACGCGCGCAAATGTTCAAAATGCTGACGCCTGATCAGCAGCAGAAGTTGTCGACCCTTCAAGCAACGATGCATCACTCCCGGCGCGGGGCGTCGCCAGGCGCCACGGTTCAGAACTGAGAGTGAGGTGAATGCGATAGAATCCCGGCTTTGGAAGTCTTACTTCTCATCGTTCTGCTCGTAGTCCTTCTTCCACTGTCGGGATTCCTCTATCAGGCGGCCGGATCAGCTCGGGACCAGCGCAAGTTTCCGCCGCCTGGGCGGCTAGTGGACATCGCTGACGGGCGTCTGCGTCTGCGCCTGCATCTGGTCGACGCGGGGCAGGGTAGTCCTACCGTAATCTTTGAATCCGGAATCGCGGCGTCTTCTCTCAATTGGACGGCCATACAAGCCGAGGTTGCCCGCTTCACACGCGCTTGTGCCTATGATCGGGCCTGGCTCGGTTGGAGCGATCCAGCACGAACGCCTCTTGTCGCCTCGCGCCTGGTGGAAGATCTGCACTCTTTGCTTGTGACAGCACAAGTCCCCGCGCCGTACGTTTTGGTTGGTCATTCCTTTGGCGGACTGCTCATACAGGCTTACGCGGTCGCTCATCCGCATCAAGTGGCCGGTATAGTGCTGATCGATCCGTTGCCGGCATCGGAATGGCTGCATGTTTCAGGTGAACGATTGCGAATCCTGCGCTGGGGCATACGGCTCTCGCGCCGCGGAGCTCTGCTCGCACGCTTGGGCGTGGTTCGCATCAGCCTGGCGCTACTTTCGGGCGGAGGCCGGCGGATTCCCAAGCTGGTTGCCAAGCTGAGCAGCGGGCGTGCGGAATCCACGCTGTCTCGACTGGTCGGCGAAGTACAAAAGATGCCGCCCGAAGTCTGGCCGATGGTGCAGGCGCACTGGTGCCAACCCAAGGCCTTTCTCGGAATGGCGGAATATTTCGGAGCTCTGCCTGAGAGCGCCGAGCAAGCCGCGGCGTTGAAAGATCTTCCGCGGGTGCCGGTGACAATTCTCTCCGCCGCCAATTCCACTGCATCGCAGCTTGCTGAGCGAGATGGTTTAGCCGGCCGGTCGCCGCGTGGCAAACACCTCGTAGTTCCCGATAGCGCTCACTGGATACATCTCGACCAACCGGAAGTAGTGATCGAAGCTATCCGCGAAATGGTAGAGCAGGTCCAGTCGCGCTGAGCTCAGCCGAGATTCATCCGGCTCAGCAAGCTACGATACCGCGGGTCGGTGCGAAACGGTTCAAAATACGGCTCCGCATCCATGCGGGTCAGGTAAGGATCACGCTCGGAAAAGGCAGCTTCGAGGAACTCGAACATCCTATCCGCTTGATCGACGGCCGCATAGTAAATCCCAAAGCAAGCCGGCGAGACATGCTGCCTTGTGCCTTTCTCCTTTACTTCGTCTATTAGCTTTGCTGCCTGCTCCGAACTTCCGGACCGTGCATACGACGCTGCCAGGAAACCTGCCGCTGGCGTGAAGGACGAAAAAAGGCGGAGCGTTGTTTCGAAACTGGCGATCGACTGCTGCAGGGAGCCCTTTTGAGCGGAAGCCAAACCCATTGCGAAGTGCGACAGCCAATGATCAGGAAAGAGATCGACTGCCTTTCCGGCATATTCGATCGCCTCATCATAGCGGCGTTCACAGTAGCGGGCAAAAGACAGTCCGAAGTGGACCATTTGGGAAAGGGGATCGGTTTCGATCGCCCGCTGGTATTGCGCCAGCGCTTGTTCGAACCGTCGCAAGGGCGTAAGGAAATAAAGCGCGTAACGGACGCGCACCAGCGGCGGGACAGGCTCGACGGCCATCGCCGCCTGAAAATGACGCTCGGCCGACTTCCAATCATATTCAACCGCGCCCGCGACCCATCCCAGTACGCTGTGCGCCTCACTCAACGTCTGATCAATTGCCAGTGCCTTTTCCGCGGCGGACTTAGCCAGCGGCGCCATGTCCGTCATACGCTTGATGCCTATCGCGCCCAAACCGCAATAAAACGCCGCCAATCCGGCGTACGCGGGAGCATAACCCGGATCGTGCCCCAGCGCGCGCTCGAACGACTCCTGGGCTTTCGCCAGGCTTTCCTGCGTGTAGCGCTGAAACCAATACAGTCCCTTCAGGTAATTCTGGAAAGCCTCGATATTCGTGGTTCGGCGTGGAGCGGGAGCCAGTTGGACCTTTAGTGCGGTGGCAATTGCCTGCGAGATGTCGTCCTGAATGGCGAAAATATCGGTCATCTCACGGTCATAGCTTTCCGACCATAGATGCGATTCATCCGCTACCTGGATAAGCTGAGCGGTCACCCGGACACGATTGCCGGCCCTGCGGACGCTGCCAGCGAGAATGGTCCCAACTCTGAGCCTTTGGCCGATGGTGCGCAAATCCTGTTCTTTGCCCCGAAAAGCAAACGCCGACGTCCGAGCGATCACTCTCAATTCCGGCAGCTTGGCAAGGGCGTTGATAATTTCTTCGGCGAGCCCGTCGCTGAAGTATTCGTTTTCCTTGTCCGCGCTCAGATTGATGAAGGGAAGCACCGCGATCGATGGGACTTGGTCCTTAATCAAGGCAATTAAGGCCGGCTCCGCTAGCGCCTGTTTCACTTGCAGCATGGTCTGAAAGCGTTCTGATGGATCTTTGCGCAGACAGCGGGCAACGTGCTGCTCGACCCAGGCCGGAATCGCCATATTGATAGCTCGCAGTGACCGGGGTTCATCGTGCAGGATCGCTGCCAGCGTGGCAATCCACGAATCACCCGCGAACGCGCGTTGCCCCGAGAGCATCTCGTACCAAACCAAGCCGAACGAGAAAATATCGCTCCGTGCATCCACTGTTCGCCCTTGCGCCTGCTCCGGAGACATATAGGCTGCGGTTCCCACAATTGTTCCCGGCGCCGAGCGCAGTGTGGCAGTCGCGCCCGTGGGCGTCGCCGTCTCGATCAATTTCGCCAGTCCGAAATCGAGCAGCTTTACCCGGCCGTCTTCGGTGATGATGATGTTGGCCGGTTTCAGATCGCGGTGGATAATCCCTGCGGAGTGGGCGGCGGCGAGCGCGTCGGCGATCTGAGCGGCATAGCTCATCGCCTCGTTCAAAGCCAGGCCCCCGCTGGAGTTCAACTGCTCCAGTGTGGAACCGCCCACGTACTCCATGGCGATGAAGCAAGCGCCGCTCTCTTCTGAGATTTCGTAGATCGTAACGATGTTCGGGTGATTCAGACTGGAGGCGGCCTGCGCTTCGAGCAGGAATCGGCGTTTGCGGTCGGCGTCGGCGACTTTCTCCGCTGGCAGAGTTTTCAGAGCAATAACACGGTTAAGTCGAGTGTCACGCGCCTTGTAGACCTCGCCCATTCCGCCGCTGCCCAGCCAGGCCAGAATCTCGTACGGGCCGATGCAAGCTCCAGCGGAAAGAACCATAAGCTTCCACTGATTCTAGCGGACGCGGGCGGCCAGCTTAAGCCTGCTGCGCGGTCGTTAACGGTGTACCCGCCGCGCGAGACTGAATGTAGTCTTCGGCGGCCTTCCGGACATCGTCGAGCCCTGGCCCGGAAATGGTCCGGCAAATTTCATCCATGGTGTGCAAGCCGAGCATGCGGTAACTCTCGGTTTGTGATTCATTGAACCATTGGTCGGCGGTCGACTCATGCGGGAACTGCCCGTGCTCGGTGTGATAGCTCTGCACGTCGGGAGGCTCGTTGCCCACGAACATCGGCTTCACGTACACCAGGCAGCCCGGTTCGCAATCGCCGTCCACGGCCGAGTAGTGGATGCGAGCCACGGCGCAACGCTTTGTCCCGGCGCGCAAAGGACCGGCCAGCGCCTCGCTGAATTCGATCGGGATATTCATGTCGATTCGGATCTTGCGAAGCGCGTTCCCCAGGTCGTCGTAACCAAATGATGGGTCCGCGCCCGAATCCAGCACCAGGATGTTCTTGCAGCGTCGCGCCACCATTTCATACAAGCCCAGATTCTCGAAATGGCCTCCGTCGGAGAGGTAAACGTACTGGCTGCGATTAGTGGTGAGCCCGAACGCCTCTTTGATCAGCGATCCGGTGGCCGAACGCGGTCCTCGATAGCGCCAGGTTTTTTCTCCAGGCGCGCCCGGATTTCCGAACCAGCCGCCCAGGCGGGCATTGAACAACGTCATGATGAAACCGACTACGGGCGACGAGTGATAGCCCATATTCGGACTGGCTGCGGCGCCCGAGACCGCCATCGCTGTCCCGAGCTTGATTCCATCGCCGTATTCAGCCGAGGGTCGATAGCCGAGATCGCTGCTGCCCGAGTGCAGAGGACTCACGGTGAAGGACGCCGCTTTTCGCTGCTGCCAAGCCAGCCGCTCTCCCGCTACCAGATTGAGCGTCAGGTTCAGCACCTGAAACGGCTTTAAAGCGGGGTCGATTTCCCGCATGCGAAGGTTGTCGTTCTCAGCAAAGCCTGTGAACAAACTGGCATTTCTCTTGGAGTTGGACGCGCCCAGGTAAGCGCGAATCAGCCGGTCGCGGTACATCGCGCCCAGCGAAAACAGGTTGATGTTGATATAGCGCGCACTGAACAGGCTCAGCAGCAAAAAGCCTAGCGCCACAAGGCAGTTGGCCCACAGGGGCGCAGTGTTCAGGAGATAACTGTGGTCCCACCAGGCGGTCCGGACCAACCCAGTTTTGGCAAAGACGAAGTTGGTGAACAGCGTTAGTCCGACGAAATATAAGAAAAGGAACGCCGCCGGCGCCAGCTTGACAGCCACGCTGATGTACCACGGTTGCACCTCCGGGTCGGGTTCGTCCTTACGAGCTTTGCTCTTACTGCTGAAGCCCCCAGCCGCTGACGCCCACCCGCTCAAAGCTCCCAGCAACGCGAGTCCGGACTGAATCCACCGGCGGCCTCCGGATTGAAGGTCCGGCAGCAAGGCAAACTGCGGCGCCAGCAGCACCAGCGTGCCAATCGCGGCCCACAGCAGAATGAACAGCGTCAGCCAGGCGCCGGCCCGCGAAAACCATTCACGGTCTTCGTCTTTTAGCGCCCGGCTGGTCAATCCGATGAACAGTGCACCGGCGAAAGAGAAGCCCAAAAGCATCACCGGCAGGCCCAGCGCCACGAATTGCGGAAGCTGGAAACCATCCCAGACATAGACCCTTCCCAAGAGAAACCAGGCCGTCACGCCGACGCTGGTTCCGAGCAAGCCGATAGCAAGCGTTATCGGGCCAAAAAACGCATAAAAACACCTCTTTGGATCGCTAAAAGCGACGCAAAACAGCAGATATCCCACCCATCCTGCGCCACAGGCGATCAACCCCCACCACAATTCAGACCAGAAATTCAGCGCTAAGTTCGGCACATAGACCCACCAATAATATGTGCAGCGTAAGGCATATGCGGCCACGAGCGGAACCAGAACGTAGCGCAGAAAGTCGCCTTGCGTGTGTCGAGCATTGCCGACCCCGGGCAGGTACCGCATCGCATTGAAAATGCCGGCCGCGAACAGCAAATAAGTGAGCCAGTAGGTGATACCGGTCACCCAGCGCGAGGCCAGGTCGCCATCCGGATTGCCGGAAGTTAGCAGCGAAACCATAACCCTCGGGATCGCCAGCGCAAACAGCAGCAGCGGCACCAGGACCAGCCAGTTGAGGATCATGTTGCAGATCACGGTGGCGACGACGGTCCAGGTGTCGGCGGAAAACAGCCCCAGCCTCGGCGTCAGGTAGTTGTTGTAATCGCGCAGGTGTTGGATAGGATCGGGCTCCCCGGGCATCGGCCTCGGAGCATTGCTCTTTAGCTTGGGCGTAACCTTGTCCAGCCCGCCGGCTCTCTGGATCCAAGCCGTTAGCCAGCTTCCGACGTAGCCGCCGCCGGAGACGGTGGAAAGGTAATCGAACTCGGCCAGGAATCCGTGATCGGCCATGCTTTGAAGCGCGCCCAGCGCAAAGGTTGCGCTGCGAATGCCCCCACCTGATATGCAGAGCGCGCTGAAGGGTTTAGGTTGACGGTGAACCTCGTGGAATAGCTCGGCGAGGCGCGAAGTCTCGGAAGCTTCCGGATCTGAGGGAGCATACGAAGATCCACTTCGCAGCGCCTGATACTCTTCCGCCAAGACCTCAGAAAGACACGAGGGCCGGGAGTCAGGCATTGCATAAATATATATCAAGCGGCGCGCCGGGACTAGTACTGTCTTGGTATTACCTTTTTCGGAACCCCGGCCCTTCAATTGCAGTCTAAATGACCAGAAGGTGGGAGTCTCTTATGATGGTCGGCGCGATTCTTGCGGTTTTCCTGATTTTTGGCCTCTTTTTGTCCATGCTCGCTGATTCTCCGAAAAGCGACACTGAGGCACAATCTGACACAGAAGTGTGAAGGATTTGCTCATCTGACGCTGTGATGTAGAATGGCCTGCATGCTGCAGGTCGTTGCATTAAGCTTCTTTCTTCAAATCCAACCCTTCGACATCCTGATTCAACACGCCCACATCGTGGACGGGTCGGGCAATCCCTGGTACCAAGGCGACATCGGTATTAGGGGAGACACCGTAGCGGCCATCGGGCGTCTAGAGAATCTGCCGTCGAAAATGACGATCGATGCCCATGGGTTGACAGTTGCGCCCGGTTTTATCGACATCCACACCCACGCCCGGCGGGGCATTTTCCTGGATCCGGCGGCGCAAAACTACATTCGCCAGGGGGTTACGACCCTCATCGAAGGCCAGGACGGCAGTTCGCCCATACCGCTGGGGCCGTTCCTAAAGCAGGTGGCCGACGCGCATCCGGCCGTCAACTTCGGGAGCTTCGTAGGGCAGGGAAGCATTCGACAGCAGGTGCTCGGCCTCGAGAACCGGAAAGCAACGCCGGAAGAGATCGCGAAGATGAAGGAGATCGCCCGGCAGGCCATGCTGGATGGCGCCATGGGGCTCTCCACCGGTTTGTTCTATGTGCCTGGCAACTTCACGCCCACCGAGGAGGTGATCGAGATCGCCAAGGTGGTGGCCGGTTTCGGAGGCATGCACATCTCGCATATGCGCGATGAGGCGGCCGGCGTTCTGGATAGTGTTCGCGAGACCATCCGGATCGGCGAGGAGGGCGGCCTGCCGACACAGGTAACCCATCACAAGATCATCGGAGCGGCAAACTGGGGCAAGAGCGTGGAGACGTTGAAGTTGGTGGAAGACGCTCGGGCGCGAGGTGTCGACGTGACCATCGACCAATACCCCTACACCGCTTCCAGCACCGGAACGGCGGCGCTGTTTCCGCAGTGGTCGCAGGCCGGCGGCCAGAAGGCTCTGCTCGAGCGGTTGGCGGCTCCGGACCAGCGCGCCAAAATCACGGCCGAAATCATCCAACGGATCAAGGTGGATCGCGGCGGCGGAGATCCCAAAAATGTGGTGATGGCGAATTGTCCCTTCGACACGTCGCTCGATGGCAAAAGCCTGGCCGACATCACCGCCGCGCGCGGGCGGCCGGTCACCATCGAAAACGCGGCCGAGACCGCGATCGAGATCCAGCAGAAGGGCGGCTGCCAGGCGGTCTATCACGCCATCAGCGAAGAGGATATCGAACGGATCCTGCGCTCGCCGTTTACGATGATCGGTTCGGACGGTGAGATTCCACAGTTCGG
Organism: Bryobacteraceae bacterium; assembly: GCA_035484655.1. GTDB lineage: Bacteria > Acidobacteriota > Terriglobia > Bryobacterales > Bryobacteraceae > Palsa-89. Next base: position 38,359 of record DATHOT010000186.1, read on the forward strand.
CAAGGGCGCGCCGCATCCTCGCAGCTACGGGACGTTCTCTCGTGTGCTGGCCCGCTATGTTCGCGAGCGGAAAGTGCTGACGCTCGAAGACGCAGTGCGCAAAATGTCCGGCTACACCGCCGAGCGGCTGCGCCTGCTGGACCGGGGACTGCTGCGGCCGGGAATGAAGGCCGACATCGTTATTTTCGATCCTGCTAAGGTGCAGGACAAAGCCGATTACGCCAATCCGCACCAGTACGCCGAAGGAGTCCAGGATCTCGTCATTAATGGCCAGCGGGTGATCGCCAATGGCCAACTGACCGAGGCGCGCCCCGGCAGAATTCTACGCGCTTCGCCTGTCGCGCAAAACAAATGAGGCCGAAATACATCACGCTGTTGGCCGTTTTCGCACTGTGCGCGACCGCGCAGCCGCCTCACAAAACCGAAAATGTTCTCGTTGTCATGACCGACGGCTTGCGCTGGCAAGAGGTATTCCAGGGCGCGGATGCCGCTTTGATGGACGATAAGAATCATGAAGTAGCCACCGGACAGCGCGAGGCCCTCCTGCCGTTCTTGTGGCAGGTGATCGCGAAGAACGGCCAGATCTATGGCAATCGCAAGCTCGGATCAGACGCCTACGTCACCAACGGCTTCAACTTTTCCTATCCTGGGTATAACGAGACGCTATCCGGATTCGCAGATCCGCGCATCCACAGCAACGACGCTGTCCCAAACCCCAATGTCACCGTGCTCGAATGGCTGAATCAAAAGCCGGCGTACCGCGGCAAGGTGGCCGCCTTCGGCGCTTGGGGCGTAATCTCCTCGATAGTGAATGCCGCCCGCGCCGGCTTTGTCGCCAACTCCGGCTACGAACCACTGACCGCGCCGCCGATAACCGACCGGCTGGCGTTGCTCAATCGCTTGAAAGATGAAACCCGGATCTGGGACGACGAGCCGTTCGACTCATTCCCTTTTCACACCACGATCGAGTACCTGAAGCTGCACCATCCGCGCGTTCTATATCTGTCGCTGGGCGAAACCGACGAGTGGGCGCATCGCGGAGACTACGCGCTGTATCTGAGATCCGCCCATCGGGTGGATCAATATCTGAAGGAGTTATGGGATACTGCGCAATCCATTGGTCAATATCGCGGCAAAACGACCTTGATTTTTCTAACCGACCATGGACGCGGCCAAGCCCCGGTGGAATGGAAGAGCCACGGAGAGAAGATCGCCGGCTCAAAGTACATGTGGATGGCGTTCCTCGGTCCGGACACGCGTGCGCTCGGTGAACGTACCAAGGTCGCGCCCGTGACGCAGAGCCAGATCGCGGCGACATTAGCCGCTCTGCTCGGTGAAGATTATGCCGGAGCGGCGCCCAAAGCTGGAAAGCCGATTGAAGACGTGCTGCGCTAGCGAATAGGAACGGCGGTAAAGGTAATCAGAAATATCACCAGGGCTGCGATGCCGAGGAGCACCCGATTTCGACCCAGCGGCGCGACGTCGCAAATTACCGGGTGACGAAGCGCGAAGAAAAACAGCAGCACCGCCCAGACCAGCCAGCTTCGAGAGTAGAAAATCCCCATCGGGATGAGCGCTACCACAAAAAGCCGCGACAGCAGCTTGTGCTTATCCGCCGTGAACGCATAAAGAATATGCCCGCCGTCCAGTTGCCCGATCGGCAGCAGATTGAGGGCGGTAGCGAGTGTCCCCACCCAGGCAGCCCGCGCCACCGGATGCAGATAGATGTCCGCCGCCCGCGCGCCGGGAAACATGAGCCATTCCAGGGCGCGTTGTATGGCCGGCACTCCGAAGATTAATTCGCCCCGCTCGGCGATCCCCGGAAGCACTTTCGAATTCGCGAGGCCGATCGCCATGGCCGGCAGCAATAAAACGAAACCCGCCAGCGGTCCGGCGATCCCGATATCGAAGAGCGCGCGCCTGGTGTAGATAGGCGAGCGGATGCGGATGAACGCTCCTAGCGTGCCGATGGGCGAAGGAAACGGAAGAAAATACGGCAGGCTGGCGTCGATCCCGTAATAAAGGCAGGCGAAGTAATGGCCGAGCTCGTGAGCCAACAGAATCGACATCAACGTCACCGAGAACGCCAAGCCCTGGAACAAGACCAACGGCCGCGCTCCGATCACTGCGAATACGCTCACGTATTGATCGAGGTCGAGCGGGCGGTTGTTTTCAAAACTCCGGGTGAGCACCACGCCCACGATCGTAGTGGTAAGAAAGGTAAGTCCCAGGAGCAGCCAATGGACCGCCCAGCGGGAAGCGGAAATCGTGGGATGCGAGAGTGTCAGCGCGACCCGGAAGCCGTCGGCCGGTGGGCGTGGGACCACGACAACTACGCTACTGCAGCGACTGCAGCTCCTTACCCGGTTTGAAGCGCACTGCTTTGCCGGGCGGGATGGCTACCTCGGCGCCAGTGCGGGGGTTGCGGCCGATCCCGGTCTTGCGCGGACGGACGTTGAAGATGCCGAAGCCTCGCAGCTCAATGCGCTCGCCATGCGCCAGTGCTCGCTTCATGCTCTCAAAGACCGTTTCTACCGCCATCTCGGCTTTGGTCTTGGTAATTCCGGTCTTGTTTACCACTTCGTTAATGATGTCGAGCTTGATCAAGGTGTCCCCCTCAAGGATGAAAACGGCACTGAATGCAAGCGGAATTGCTCCCGATGATGCCCCAGCTACGCGGAAGGCAGGAGCAAACCTCATGATAGGATTAGGGTTATAGCCTTGTCAAGACCGGCCTCCATCGCGCATCCCAGCTCTGCTCCCAGCTTCAACACGGAAGCCTTCCGGAAAGCTTGCTCGATGTTCGCCACCGGAGTCGCCGTGGCCACTGTTAGAGCACCGGATGGAACCCCGCACGGGCTCACCGTGAGTTCGTTTACGTCGGTTTCCATCCAGCCGCCGCTGATCCTGATCTGCATCGATTACGCTTTTAATTTTCTTTCGCATTTTCGCGCGTGCTCGAGCTTTGCCGTCAATGTTTTGAACGAAACCCAACGCGAGCTTTCCGTAACGTTCGCCGTGAAGCCGGAGGGGCGCTTCGAAGGAGTCGAATGGTACACCAACGTGACCGGCGCGCCGCTGATACGGGGATGCATCGCCAATATCGAGTGCCGCCTGACTTCGATTATCGAGGCCGGGGACCATGCCATCTTTCTGGGTGAAGTGATGCATGCCGAGACGCTTGGAGGCCGGCCGCTGTTGTATTTCGATCGGGATTATCGGGGGCTGCCGTGATCATCAACACGAGCGCCTCATAGGTTGAGGAAAAATCAGCTTCAAGGTACTCTGCCAGTGCTTCACGTCTTCTTTTTAGATTGTGTTGCGAGCGACGAGAACGCGACTTAAGGAGACGAACGCCAACGTGCGCATTGATTGGATCGTTTGGTAGCGCTCCTGAGTCGAATATCGGGCGGTTAACGCTTGTCTTTGGCGGCGCGGCGAATTGCGAACGGCATGAAATTCAACATCTGTGGTGGAAAGTCGAAAGTACCGATCGAGCATGAATTGAAGCCGAAGGCGTTATTATCGACTGAGCACACTAGATGGAGCCCGACGCGCCTCAGGTTAAAGATTTGACCAGTGACGACGCGACCATTTGGCGATACATGGACTTACCAAAGTTCGTCGCAATGCTAGCCACTAGTGGATTGTGGTTCGCCAAGGCGGCTACGCTACGCGACGATCCGTATGAGGGATTCTGCAAAGCGGTCTGTCTCGAAACCCCTTCATCTGATGACGCTCCCAGGTGCATTACGGAAGAAACGACCAATGGAAAAAATCGTATCTCCCTGCAGCAAATGATGTCACGAATAAGTCAGTCATCCGCTGAATACTTTCAGAATGCGCGCGACCATCTTTACGTGAATTCCTGGTGTCTAGGTGAATCTGAGTCGATGGCGATGTGGCAGATTTACGGTGCGTTCGGTTTTGGCGTAGCGGTCAAGTCGTCCGTCGGGCGATTTCATCGGTCAGCGATGTTTGATGTAGATTCTTCGCACTATGATTTCGGGAAAGTCACTTATCATGTGAGCTTGAATCCGCACTCGCCATCCAGCGAGACTTGCGTGGGCCGATCCCTGTGCCGGGCCCGAAGCTTTGAGGTGAGATTCTCACGTTGGGCTTTCACAAGCGTTGCTGCTTTCGATACGAGAACGAATGGCGGGCGGCTTTGTATCAGGACCACCGACCTGACATCGGGGGTATTAACCAGCGTTTCGATCTGTAACAATTGATCAGCGCTGTTTATGTCGGACCCAGGGCCGACGATTTCTTCTTTGATGTAGTGTCGTCAATAATGGACAAGTTTCTCCTCGGAAAGCCACTGGAGCGCACGCTTCTGCTGAGCTCCCCCAAAAAGCGGAAATCACTGCCCGCCAACTGAAGTCACGCGACACCAGGGTCCAAGCCGCCAAGCGGGTCAACTCAGCATTGGTTTCGTCAACAGCGGCTGTTGTATTTCAATCGGGATCATCGCGCGGCCGTGATCATTGGGCGGGAATTTCCAGCTCAACATACTCACCGATTCCGATGGAAGCCAGGGCAGCGACTATCAGAGCAGTGGAATGTCGAATCCGGGTCCAATCGTTCGTGTTTAGCACCAGTAAGGAGAGCCGCCGCGCGTGCAGAGGCGCCGGCGTATTGTGGTCCAGGAGGATTCGCATCCTCTCTTACGCACGCAAAGGTTCAGCCAAGCTTCGGGCAGCGTGCTCCAAAACAAGGTTCACCTGCTCCCGCGAAACTCCCGGAAACCACTCGATGAACTCCTCCACGGTGGCGCCCCCCTCGATGTTGGCAAAAAGCGCCGAGACAGGCACACGAGTTCCACGGAATATCCAGGTGCCGCTCAGCTTCTGTGGATCTCGTTCTACAGCGCTGCAAGTAGTCCAATCGAGCATCAGTTTCATTATGCCCCGTCGGGCATGATCCTAGGCTAACCTTTAGTCAACGCCAGCCATGCCACTAAAGCAGCATACTTCTGGTCCTGGGTCCACGGCGCACCGATGCCGCGGCCGAGCGCGGCGATCCGTTTTTCGAGTTCTGCAACCGAAAGACGCAACTGCGCCGCGCCCCGTTCATACGCTTGCCGTTCTTTGACTCCCAACACCCGCAGTCCGCAATGCTCCCCCGCCTCCACTAAAGCGTGGCGATAGAACTCGCCCTCGGCGGTGTGCAGCAGCGGGTGCGATGCCAGGATCGCTTCCAACGGCGGCAGTGAACGGCCTGATCCAAGAATCACTCCGCAGCCGCCGACCTCGAAGCCTTTCGCGCGCAAATCGGCGAGCGCTGTTTGCAGGGCTTCGCGCGACAATCGCCTGGTGCTGTCGGTGCATTTTTGGATCAATGCCTCGGCGTCCTGGAGCTTGAGAGGCTCGGCGGCATGGAAAGGCTGTTTCGATCCTCGGATGGACGGGTCCGCGGTCTCGATCCGCCGCCGGATAACCACCATTGCGGACTCAGTTGTGCCTGCCAACGCCACCAGCGCAGCCCAGCCGGAATGCGCACGGAGACCGAGAGCAGCCCGGCGCATCGCCGTGTGTTTGGGCATCAGCGTTGCGCGCTCGGTGAATCCATGGCCGCGATTACGTCCACGCCGAACGCAGCGTCGAGCGATGGAAGGCCCTCGAAAGATAGCAACGTGCTGGCGGGCGGAGCGGTGCTGCTGTAATAATTCGCTCTCACGGTTCGCACGCGCGGGATGATCGCACTGGATGTGACATAAGTGTGCGACATCACTATCCGATCAAAACGAACGTTCGCGGAACTGAGCACCCGCTGGAGCCGCTCAAACGCCAACTTGATGTCGCCCTCCTGGCTCCCGAACGCCAGTTGAGTCCCGGTGATCACCAGCTTGGGGCTTGTTACCAGCGCCAGTTGCGAATAGTTAGGCGATTTGTCGAGATCGGCAGGATTGAGGAAGCTCACCGGTTCCGGCATCGCCGATCGCATCCGGGCCACCGCTTCGCATTCCGCGGCCGGCGTCACCGGCTCGCGCTGCATCTGGACGTAGTTCAATACCGCGCCTGGAAAAGTGGACGACATTAATTGATGTGCATCCCGCTGCTCGTCGAGCGAGCTGACGAAGCAGGTCACACGCAGAGCGTCATCGGCCTGCATGCCGCCGCCCTTGAGAGCTACGGTCAGTTTCGCGAGTGACTGCGCTACGCTGGAGGCGCTCTGGCCGGCCAGAAAAGCGATACCGTGGGGATTTACCACCTTCTTATCCACCTCGATGCTTTCCAGTACCACCTGAGCGCCCTCCAGGGGAAGCGCGCCCACTTGCACCACGGTCAACACCGGCAGAGGCAAATGTTTTTCGGTGAATGTCTCGGCCACCAGCTCGCCCACGCGGCGCAGATCGCCTGAGCCGGCCACGAAGGCCCGCAGTTTGACGATGGTCCCGTGATTGGTTTTGAGAAGCGCCTTCAACGCGTCGCGCGTCTGCTGCGAAAGCAAACCTTTTCCAATTAAGGGTGACGCGCCGAAGGCCAGCCGGTCCGTCTCGGCCGTCACCGCGCTCGGGAGTTCCTTAGGCGGAGGCAGCGTTTGGGTGTCTTCCTTTTTCTTCTTCTGTTTGGTCTCCGGCGCGACCACCGGGATGTAGCCTTCGTCGTCGGAGACAGGTTTCTTCTTTTGGGCCGGCGAATCTTCGGCGAGAAGAGCAAGCAGAACAGCGAACAGCGGGGCGGACCGGCGAAAATGCATCACAACTAGAGAACCAATTTTATCAAAGCTTGTTACATTAAAGCTTGTTACATCAGCGCTTGTTAAATTGAGGTTGCGTGCCCACGATCATCGCGTCTCCGTCCAAAAGCCGGCCGGCCACGTTCACGCGTTATGCGTGGGGCGTGCTGGCCTGGAACTTGTTCGTGGTGCTGTGGGGCGCTTACGTGCGCGCCAGTGGGTCGGGCGCCGGGTGCGGCAATCACTGGCCGTTGTGCAATGGCGACGTAGTCCCACGCGCGCCGCGCCTGGAAACCATTATCGAATTCACGCACCGGGTGACCAGCGCAGTTTCCCTGCTGGCTACCGGCTGGCTCGCGGTGTGGAGTGTGCTCCGCTTTCCGCGCGACCACCCGGTGCGGCGTTACTCGCTGCTGTCGATTGTTTTTCTATTCGCCGAAGCGCTACTGGGCGCCGGGCTGGTGCTGTTCGAGTTCGTAGCATCCAATGCCTCAGTCGGCCGGGCATTTTATCTGTCGCTGCACTTAGTGAATACACAGTTCCTGGTGGCGGCGCTGGCTCTGACGGCCTGGTATTCGCGTGCAGACGCAGCGTCCGAAGCTGTACGCCGATCGTCGCGCGTAGTGGCGGCGCTGCCCCTGGCCTTGGCGGTCAGCGTAACGGGAGCTATTGCGGCTCTGGGCGATACGCTCTTTCCCGCAGCATCGCTCGCTGAAGGCATGCGGCAGGATATTTCGGCGGCCTCGAGCTTTCTCTTACGGCTCCGTGTACTGCATCCGGTGCTGGCCATCCTGGCCGCCGGATATTTCGTCTACGCGGCGATGTCGGTATTGCGCTCGAAGCCTCGGCCGCTGACGTCGCAAATCGCGCTGGCCGTGATCGTGCTCGCGCTCGCACAGCTGGGGGCAGGGGCCATCAACATCACGCTGCTCGCACCGGTCTGGATGCAGCTTTTTCATTTGTTGCTGGCCGACCTGCTGTGGTTGTCGCTGGTTCTGCTGGCGGTGGAGGCTCCGGAAAACTCACATTGAACCGACCAGTTCCACCAGCCCCTCGTCACGTCGAACCAGCGAAAGCGCTCCTCGGTCAAACGTGGCTAGCATTCCACCGTGACTTCTGGCCAATGCAACCAGGTAGGCGTCTGTGATTTGCCGGTGTCCGACGATGCCCGCGCCGTCACTGAGCGCAACAGGGACCGGCAGGTCGTCGGCCCAGAATTCATGCTCCGCCAGAGCTTTTATTCGTTCTAATAATGCGATTGCCTCGGCTGGCAGGACCGCTTGGCGGGTGAACTTAGGATTTGTTGAGAGCCGGAGAAAGCCGATCTCGGTCAACGGGCAGGTACCGAATCCGGCCGACCGTCGCTCGGCGAACCAGGTTTGAGCCAGCCCGTGATGCACATGCGAAGGCCAGACCAAAGCAATGAGTACATTGACATCAAGCAAATAAGGCTTCACAGTTCATCTTCTGCTTCAAATGTCTGTTCGAGCGTGATCCGCGCAGCATCGTCCGGAAGTACAAAGCAGGGGAAGGGCTTATGCGTGTCGATCGCGATGGATGGTTTCAATCCTCGCCGAACCAGCTCGGCCAAAGCCTCACCCAAAGAGACTCCCTTTAGGTTGGACAAAGCGCTGGCTGCCTGATGGACGTCCTCCGGCAAGTTGACGGTAGTGCGCATCACGATGATTATAGCATCATGATGTCAAGAGAAAATGTTCCCACACGCTTGCAAACCTACCTTGCGGCCAAGCCAGCCAATATGGTATGCTTATTGGCGTACCAAAATGCTGCCGATCAGCGCGTTCGACGCAAATTCCAACTCCCCACTCTACCGGCAGTTATACCTGCAAATTAAGCAGTTAATTGAATCCCGGCAGCTTGGGAAAGGCGACCGCTTACCAGCCACTCGGGAATTGGCTGGCCAACTTGGACTGAACCGGGCCACTGTCTCAGCCGCCTATGAACTTCTCGAATCGGAAGGCTTGATTACCGGCCACGTCGGGAGGGGAAGCTTCGTCGCAGAGGGTTTTGCAAAACGAACCCAACTGGACTGGCCTGATCTGTTAGAGCCGGCATCCCCATCCCCGGCAGCGCCCGCATCGACGCCGCTGGCCAGTTTCTCCAGTTCCCGGCCTTCCGAGCTACTCTTTCCCTTGGAAGAATTTCGATCCAGTTGCACGGAGGTAATCCAAAGCGCCGAGGCGCAAACCATCCTGCAACTAGGCTCGCCCTCCGGTTACGCCCCGCTGCGCCGATATCTGCTCCAAATCTCGCGGGCCGAAGGCCTCGCGCGCGACTCCGACGACATATTGATCACTAGCGGATGCCAGCAGACGGTGGATCTGCTGCAACGAACCCTGGTTCAAAACGGCGAGACGGTCCTGCTCGAAGATCCGGTATATCTGGGCGTGCGGCATGCGTTCGAGCGAGGTGGTGCGCGCCTTATCGGGGTTCCGGTCGGTGATGACGGGCTCGACCTCGAAGCTCTGGATCGGATCATCGCCCGCGAGCGCCCGCGGCTGTTGGTTGTCACGCCGAATTTTCAGAATCCCACTGGCGCCACGCTGTCGCTGGCGTCCCGAAAAGCGTTGCTGCGGATCACGCAGCCGGCGGGCGTCATCGTGGTCGAAAACGATATTTATGGACCGCTGGCCTACGAAGGCGACTCCATCGCTCCGCTGAAGCGGCTGGACGAATCCGGCGACACGGTCCTGCTGCGCAGCTTTTCGAAGCTGGCGTTTCCGGGGCTCCGCGTCGGCTGGGTAATCGGCCCGCGTGCGCTGATCGAGAAGCTGACCGAAGCCAAGCAATGGAGCGACCTGCACACCGATCAGCTTTCGCAGGCGGTGCTACTGCGCTTCGCCGAATCGGGACGCCTGGAGCAGCATCGCCAAAAAATGCTCATCGCCGGCCGAGAGCGCCTGCATGCCGTACTCGGCGCGTGCGAGAAATATCTTCCGCGGGGAACTACTTTCACCCGACCGCGGGGTGGGATGAGCCTATGGGTGCGCTTGCCGGGCTCGCTCGATGCCGGCGAGCTGTTGCCGCGCGCCGAACGCGAAGGCGTCACCTATTTGCCGGGCAAATATTTCGCGGTATCGCACCCGGAACCGAACAGTTTACGCATCAGTTTTGCCGGGATGACACCGGATCAGATCCGATCCGGCGTCGCTATCCTCGGTCGTATATTTCAAAATGAACTGGAGCGCATGCGCGCGCATTCCCCGCTCATCGAAGCTCCTGCAATGGTCTAAGGAGAATACATGTACCTCGACGACAACTTCCGCCTCAAAGTCGGCCTGGCCGAAATGTTGAAAGGCGGCGTGATCATGGACGTGACGAACGCCGAGCAGGCGGTCATCGCCGAAAAAGCCGGCGCGGCCGCTGTCATGGCGCTGGAGCGCGTACCAGCGGATATCCGCAAGGAAGGCGGTGTGGCGCGCATGGCGCCCATCAGCAAGATCCGCGAGATCATGCACCAGGTCAGCATTCCGGTGATGGCCAAAGCGCGCATCGGGCATTTCATGGAGGCGCGCATTTTAGAAGCGCTTGAAGTCGACTATATCGATGAGAGCGAAGTGCTGACACCGGCCGATGAAGAGCACCACATCGACAAGCGCAATTACAAGGTCCCGTTTGTGTGCGGCGCACGCAACTTGGGCGAGGCTCTGCGGCGGATCGCCGAAGGCGCGGCCATGATTCGTACCAAGGGTGAGGCTGGCTCCGGAAATATCGTCGAGGCGGTGCGGCACATCAGGACCATCGTCAAAGAGATGAAGCAACTCACGGTGCTGGGCCCCGAAGAGCTGGTGGCGGAATCGAAGAAGCTGCAGGCGCCGCTCGAGCTGGTGCAATGGGTGGCTGAACACGGCAAGCTGCCGGTCCCGAACTTCTCAGCCGGAGGCATCGCGACACCGGCCGATGCAGCCCTGGTCATGCAACTGGGCGCCGAGGCAGTATTCGTCGGATCGGGAATCTTCAAATCCTCCGATCCCGAAGCGCGGGCGCGCGCCATTGTCAAGGCGGCCACTTACTATAACGATCCGGCGAAGTTACTCGAAGCGAGCGAAGACCTGGGGGTCGCGATGTTCGGCATCGACATCCAAAAACTGCCTGAATCGGAGCTGCTGCAAACGCGAGGCTGGTAATGGCCCAAGGGTCGAAGAAAAAGATCGGTGTGCTCGCGCTGCAGGGCGATTTCGAAAGGCACGGGAAAGCCCTGGCGCGGGCCGGAGCGGAGCCGGTGGAAGTACGTTCCGCCGCCGATCTCGATCGAGTGGACGGTTTGGTGATCCCGGGCGGCGAGAGCACTACCATGTTGAAGCTGCTCGAAGAAGAAAAACTGCTCGAACCGTTGCGTGGGTTCGGCGCCCAGCGTCCGATCTTCGGCACCTGCGCCGGGGCGATTCTACTGGCGTCGGAAGTCCTGAATCCTCCGCAGCGCTCTTTGGGTCTCATGGATATCGATGTCGAGCGGAACGCCTATGGGCGACAACTCGACAGCCGGATCGCGCGGCTGAAACCGGAAGGGCTCGAAGGCGATCTGGAGGCGGTTTTTATTCGCGCTCCCATCATTCGCCGCGTGGGCGATCGGGCCAAGGTGTTGGCTGAATATCAAGGCGATCCGGTGCTGGTGGAGCAGGGGCAGCATCTGGTGGCGACGTTCCATCCAGAGCTGACCGACGATTCGCGCATTCACCAAATGTTTCTTGACAAGGTCTAGTACGTACCAGTTGGGCGTGATTTCGGCGTTAGCTTCGGTAAAATAGAATTTAGTGCCCCAAACTCGGGTCTTATTTGTTTGCATCGGAAACTCGTGCCGCAGCCCGATGGCGGAAGGCTTCGCTCGCACCTATGGTTCCGACGTCCTCCAGGCGTACAGCGCCGGACTTGCGCCGGCCATGTCCGTCGCGCCTCTGACGCACAAGGTGATGCTCGAAAAAAACATTGATGTCGGCTATATATATCCCAAGGATTTCAAACCGGCTGCCGGTAGCGCCGACCTGATCATTAATATGTCGGGCGTGGATCTGCCGGTGAGACCTGTCGTTCCGGTGGAAAATTGGGAGATCCGCGATCCGATCGGCGAAAGGGAAGAAGTTTATCGCGAAGTGCGCGATCAGATAGAGCTGCGCGTGATGCAGCTGATTCTCGTCCTGCGCGCGCGCAAACAATCCAAGCAGGCCACGAGTTCCAAGGTTGACAGTCGGCGCCGCGGTCTCGGACAATAGAAACGGCTCACCACAATGCGGATGTGGCGGAATTGGCAGACGCGCTAGATTCAGGTTCTAGTTCTCGCAAGGGAGTGGAGGTTCAAGTCCTCTCATCCGCACCAAAGAAATCAGGGGTTTCAGCGTATATTTCGAAATCGTTTCACTGCTCGGTTTTGGTCGGCAGCAAATTCGGTAGCAAATGTTGAACACCATAAGGCGAGGTTTGCTACCCGGTAGCAAATCGGTACGGGTACTCATGCGGGACGGGCAGGGGACTTGCTACCGGGCATAGGGACCACTTTCCCTTTGGACTTTCGTAGTCCCTCGTGCCAAGTTTGAAGCTTTGCCCCAGCTTCTTGAATATTTTTGAGACTGACAACGTTATATCGAATCGCTGTGGTGTTGCTCGGGTTTGTGTAGTTCGCTCATGAAGCATGGGACACGGGCACCACACCCGTAATGATCGCCGCGGGGGTACGAACATGACCCCGCAAAGCCCCACAGATCACGACACGCAGGAGTTCGATCAGCTCATCGATACCCTGGTGCAACGATCCGGGTTATATTGTCGCACCCCTGCAGCGCAACAACCGATGATGGACGACCTTCACCGGACCATCGAACTCGACGATCCGACTCGCACTGACCAAGTGCGGGGGTTCGTCGTAAGGATCGAACGGGTGTTGCGCGGGTGTAACGTGCTGAACGTGCGGCGGGATGCTATCGCCGCTATCGTGGCAGTGCTGGCACGCAGGTATCTCGGTGAACCGATGCCCAATCCCGGCTGTGACCCCGACAAGCTACGCCGGATACGGGATTCGTTCGCGTATCTGGCGATTACTTCGGTCCACAACCTACACAGGGGGTGTGAACGATCTGTTGGTCCCTGAATCGATTCATTGCCTTGACACTCCAGAACTTCTAAGCTGTCCCACATTCCGCGTTGGGACGGATTTTTTGTTCCGCCAGGGCTTTATCGTGCGCCACCGTCGCGGCGGTGGTCCTACGCTCGTTTTGAATCGTTCGATTGACGAGATAAAACACAACACCCACCACCAGGGCTAGCAGAAAGATCGAGGCGATGCTCATCCAATCCGTCATGGTGTAATTACGCCAGTTCTTTCGAATGATCGATGCGGCGGAAATGGCAGCAACGGCGGGCACCTGTCGGGGGAACGCCGATTTGCTCGTCGCTACGCCGTGGACGTGCTGTGGTGGAAGTGGTGACAGCTTTGACCCGTCCACAACTGGTTTTGGTTCATCCGGTGCTGCAGGTGGTAGGTCCGATCCATCGATCACTCGCTTGTTGGCGAGTTCAGGTTGAATCGGACACACCGCGTAGTAGAAACCGTCGTGTGTACACGGGATATCGGCGGCGCTGAGCGGCAGCGGTCCCGCTGCCACCATAAATGCGGTTAATAACAACAAAAAGAGTCCACTTTTTCCGCATAACCTGACGGTGATTTGGAGTTTCACGAACACCTCTACTGAGTCTATCGGATGATGAGATGCTTACTGCATGGTTCCTAATGGGCGTAAGTACCCACATCCATCGCGCGGTGGGTACCATGCAGGAATCTATTCCCGCATCGCCCGCCCCTCATATAGCCGTCTTTCCCCATCGGGTCTATGTAGCCCTGCGGTTCAACGATAAACGTCCGCTGGGAGCGGGTATTTCGGGTGTAATTTCATCGGTTTACCTGTGAATAACGGCGGATTCTGAGCGACCACACGGGTGCAGCAAGGTGAGGTTCCAAGACAACGATAATGCCCTAACCGGACGCGGGTACGCTCACTCTCCAGCGTTTGTTGTCGTTGAGAGCGGCTCGGGTGTAGCTTCGCGTTTGCGTTTATTCCTCAAGATCTCCCCAACCAGTGAGAACTGGTCGTGATCATACGGTAGCGCATTGATTAGGAGGTTGCTGAAAAAGTCTCTCGCAGGTCGGAGACCTGCGCCACGTGTAGAGCTAAGTCATTGACCTGGAGTTGTGGAGCAGGTCCCCGACCTGCCAATGTGAGCTCTTGAAAAGACTTTTTCAGCAACCTCTTAGACCAGCCCTTTCCATCGCGAGGTGCTGGCGGTAACAAGACTCCAGAATCATCGGCACGATACGCACAACGAGTCCATAGCTCACGTTGGGTTTGATGCTCCCGAGGAGATCTATAAGGTCCGTTACGAGGCTGCGGAGTCGTCGGGTCTCATCGCATTGCCGGGGATCTCAAGGTCGGTGTGGTCGCGATATTTTACATCTCGGAATAAGTTCAACGTCGGCAAACGGTAGCCCCGTACTCTAGCACACATGTATCATTCGATGAACCTCGAATTGTCGCCGAGCGGCTTGCATCTGCGTCTTGGGGAAGAAAAACCTGTTACTTGGTTCTCCTGGATGATGACGAAAGTTTCAAGAGGTTACTCAAGAAGTGGTGATGGTGGACCATTCATCGCGCCGACAACGGGGTTCCGGTATCGGCGCATCGGGCAGTCGGCGTCACGTCGGGTCCTTACATAAGAAACATTCCGTCATGTTCCCGCGTCGAACCCTTCGCAGGTTCATATTGAGCTGAGCTGCCCCGATCTATCCGGTGTCACCTGAACATCGTCGGGTAGGTCGGGCTTTTGGTCTCGGGACACGAAGCTCACACTCGCATCCGCTGCGTTCGGGTCGAAAGAGGCGATTCTACTTTCGCTAGTGGATGTGCAGCAGCACCCAAGTCACGATCGCGATCAGCAGGAGCGACCCTCCTGTGATTGCCGTTACCATCCACATCTTCCGATTGGCACGCTGGGAAGGAACTTGTTTCAAAATTGGATCAGGCATCGAAGATAGGACGCAGAAAGCCGGAACTACTGTTCACAGCACCATCACAGAAGGAGGGGTTCCTCCAAGATCGCCTCCGAGTCTTAGCTGCCGTCAGAGTTCCGCTGTGTAGTTCGTAGTCACGCGACCCTGGCAGCAAATGCCAAATGCGGATCAACGAGAAACCCTATAAAGGAGTTCTCCTAGTCGTGGATTTTACATCTTCACGTTGCCCTTTGTAACCTGGATGAAGTTCCAGTATCGCCGGGCCCCAGCTTTGATCCTTCTCGTCGAAGTTGCAGAACGAAAAGACCTTAAGTATCCGACGCCAGATCGAATCACCAGCGTCAAACGGAAACGTCGGCAAACGCACAAGCGCCCAAAAAAATGAAGCGGCCAAAAATCCAAGTTTTCTGCACAAATCTGTTTGCAAGTTGTGGAGGACGACGATGGATAACGGTAAACAAAAGCTCAAGCTTGAAGAAAACATCGCGGCAGTACGTTTCACGGAATTCTCAGCGGGCAACGACGTAAAGGGAGTAGCCGTTACGATCCCAGCGGGCGAGATCGTCGATCTGGATCGGCAAGCGCCGGTTGTGGGTCATATGCGAGAGATCGAGTGGAAGGGATCGAGGTATGGCGTGTTCCCTGATGATTTGCTCGAACGGACGGACAAACTTCAAGCGGATCGGTCTGCCGCTACCTCAAATCGATAATACGTCCGAGTTCCAGCGCGGTCATTTGTCTCCAAGCACCTGCTGCACCGGAAATCAAGGGTGGCCAGCACGCGCCGCTTGATCTGAAGTTGCATCGGTCGAATCGTTCGGCGGTACGCCAGCATCAGATATGCAGCACGATTCGTTCACACCCCAGCTTATCCGACGGGTCTCCTGAAAATTCATCGGGTAGGCTGGGCGTGGGAGTTGAGCACGTGGTGTGACAGCGCTGGGTTTGTCCCGCGCGGTATGATCGCTCGGTGGCGAAGGAGCCGACCACCCTGCCGATGGTTCTGCTCGGGGTCTTGCTTGTGCTGCTCGTGGTGGTGTGGGGGTATTTCTTTTACCACTTGAGTGGTGGATAAACCATCGCGGAGGAAGGCGCTCCTGGCGTCAAGCTGCATCTGATGGTTCGCCGCTGCTACAGATAAGTCTCGGCTTTGGACTGGTCAACCTCGGATTGGCGTTTCTCCGGTGGCATCGGTTCGCAACCTCCGAACCGGCGAGATCACGAACAGACTCGATGTAACGAGTTGGTTACCTAGTAAAGTATCGACTAGTGAATTTTCTAATTGCATCTGGCGATTCGACGGAGTATTTTCAAGTCACAGTGAGCTATCGTGCTAGAGAGTCGTTTCTAGCTGTTCGTTACGACCAACAGGTACGGGTCAGGTTCACCACGATTACGGCTGGGGCGATCATCGCTCTACAAAGCGAGGTGCATCCGTCCGGACTTGTCTCGGTGCTCTACAACGGTCAGATCGTCGCGGTGTTCATGAAGGACATCGAGTCACGAGCCGACGTGGTTGAAACTAGTTTGGCGAGCTAGGACAGCGGACTGAGAGGGGCGATCGCCCTACCGTTTCCCCGTGACCCATCACGTCACCCGCACATGATGATGGCGCAGGACTGTAAAACTCCGTTTGCCACGACGGTACTCGGCTTCCTCCTGATCCGTCAACCAGATCAACGCCTCGCGGGTGCAGTTCGCCGCTCCGCAAACGATTCGCCGGATGTGGATGCCGGTTTCGGGCACGGGGGTATGCGAGTGAGGGTAGCGTTTCTTCGTCCCTTGCTGGTTGCAGCAGATCTCACATCTAGCTATCGCCAGAAGGGCACCTCTGCGATTTTCCGGGTGAGCTTGGTCTTCATCGGAACCCCTTAGAAGTGTGGAGGGATTCCGCCCCACCGAACATGGACCATAACGCGCAGGAGGTACCAGGATTAGGCGTGGGCTAAGGGGGTGTGTGTACGGGGTGCGTAATGGATTTCCACAAGGCTTCCACCGGTGGAATGCGACCAGTCCACCATAAAAATCATCGCTTTAGCGCCGGTCCTCCGCGCCAATCGCGCGGCCCAGGTGGGGCTGAGGGTGCGGCGCTGGGACAATAGTTCGGGGCTTACCGGACCCGGTGCGTGGGACATCGCCGAGTGCGTTCGCCGTAGCCAACTGCTTGGCAGGTTGTGGTGGGGGACGCTGGAGCGGTTAGCAGGCTCCGGTTGGCTGAAGACCGGAACAATCCGCCGACGACCCGGTGCCAGCGGTTCGTAGTGTGGCGCAGTACGATAAAAATCATGACGTACTCGGCAAGCGTAGAGAACGTTAAGACGGTCCTCCAATGGCTTCGGAGCAGTGATGATTTGCAATGGGAAGATCAGACCGCCTTGCTGTCCCAAGCAGTTGATGATCTAGAGAAGATGGCTCGTCCGAAAACTCAGCTCGACAGAACAGGAAGGCAAGGTGAGTCCGATTTCTTTTCACGTGAAGCGCCTGCCATCAATGCAGCAATGTTCGACCTGATTGAGATGTCACTGGCTATGGAACTTGGGAACAGGGAAGAGGCTATCGAATCTGGCGAAGCGGCGTTAGCGTTGCTTCCCGAGGGTCCGTAGCAAATCCGAAGCAAATCCCGCGCTGGTGGGCACCAAAGATTCTAAACGCTCGGCGTGATACGAGAGATCCGGTTTTTGCTCCTCGCCCATTTCACCCCTGCGCCCAGCAGGAGCGGCAACGCGAATGTCCCCAAAGTACCCGGCTCCGGCAGCAGCGTTGCTTGGATGGGGTTTCCGTTTGCATCCAGAAAACGGTTGACGGTTAACTGAACGAAGATGCCACCAGCGTCGTCTACCTCAGAACCGCTCGCATCAATGTAGGTCTGAAGCTGAACGATGTTGTTTATTGCGGACAGGGAGACGGTGAAAATCGCCGGAAAAGTGAAACCGGGTGGTAGTGTTGAGAGCACGTACTGATTACCACACGGACCGCTTCCCTGAGATGCTCCCATATATATGGTTTCCACCGGTGGCGATACAGCCGTTGATCCCAAGGAGAAGTGGCCTGTTATGCCAGGAGAACCAATATGAGAACCATTGTCACAAACAAGGGTCACCACCGCCGAAACCGGACCGTTCACTGGTACGCTGTAGAAATCATCATGGGTGATGGATGCGAACCCATCGGCGCTCGCGGCCATATGATCACTAAGAGAGAGTTGGATCGAATTATCCGTCAAGGTCACGCTTGATTGAGCGTGGTTAAAATTATCGCCGACGGACGAACACGAAGCGGTTCCTGGGCCAGAACCACTCATAGAGCATGGAGTTCCGCCTTGGGCATCGGTAGAAATACTAAACGTCGAAATAGTCGATGGGTAAGCGCCGGGTGCCAGCGTGACGATCGCCGTAAAGACCAAGGTTGTTTTCGCGAAGTTTACAACAAATGTGCTCATATTCCGCCCCTTGTACGGTGAATTGAAACAGGCGGAATAATTTTGTCACACCGATGAACTAAAAGGGAACTGGCAATTATTCCAGTTCAGAAAACTGAGATACGCAGGTATCAGAAGAGCCAAGAAGACCTTCCCCAACGCCGCTTCAGCGCGACTACTTGGCAACCCCCAATTTCCATTCAGGTTCTAATTCTCGCAAGGGAGTGGGGGTTCAAGCCCTCTCATTCGCACCAACAATTGGGTCGATGCCAATAAGAGGGCAAGCGGAGTATCGCCCCGCAACCTGCGCCATTGAGCGTCCTGTTGGAAGGAACTTTAAGGTAGACTGATTTGGACGCTGCGCTAAGGTAAAACAACATGGCTGACATCACCCAAGTAACCGCCGCCTTCAGACTAGACTTCTCAGCGAAGACTCCCAAAGCCGAGGCGTGGATGAAGAACCATTACGGCGATCGTGAGATTTTATTCGACCTTCCCCACGATGAGGCTAAGGCTTTGGCTTTCGTTGCGGCGGCTAAGGCGCAGGGATTTTCGATAGACGTGGATTGAGCCTGAACTTCAGGTTAGTGTCAGACCGCCC
>DATHOT010000187.1:0-5950 GCA_035484655.1 Bryobacteraceae bacterium
GACATCTGCCCACGTGCTGGTCTTTGCAACGCTTGGTTCTCAGCACGAAGCCGCGCGATTTCCGCTTTCAGTTCTTCTTCAGTTGCCATGAGATTCATTGATAGCACACCGCGAAGAGCACCAAAGGAAGTTCTGGCTCCATGACGGTTCGGTAGGACTATAGCCGCGAGGGGCCACACGACGTAGGCGCCAGATCGCTGCCGACAATGTTGCACAACGGTCTGTTCCCAAGCAGGAACGACCTCCAGTGTCGGCCACCAGCGCATGCTGATTCAGCCCATGAAACGTCAGCCACGCCCGAAGCGATGAGCACGCGAGGGGCGTTGGCTCATTGATTGGACGGCGACTTACCACGACCGATGTCCAAGAAAGCCAGCTCGGGGAGCATTCTCCGAGAGTCTGACGATCCGCTCCCAACCTAAAATAGCTCCGGGCCACCGGGAGCTATCTGTATCGCCAATTGCCCACGATCGTCAAGGGCTGGTGCTCAGGGTCGACCAGGGGTTCGATCATGAGGAAGCGCTGGCCGTCCAGCGACACGTCGTATTCCCAGTTCGGCGTCCGCAACTGAGGTGCCGTGGCGTCGAACAGGATCTGCGGGGCCGACGACTGGAACGCGGCGCCGTCGCCGGAAACGCGCACGGCCATCATTTTTCCGCCCAGCGAAAGGTAGAAAATCTCCTTACCGTCGCCCCGCCACCGGGGCATCTGCCCTCCCGCATCAGAAATCTGCCAGCGTGCGGGGGAAGCGGGCTTGCCGGGCTCGAACGCCTGAACGTAAATCTCGCGACGGCCGCTGTCGTCAAAGTCGTACGCGATCCAGCGGGGCGCGCCCGGATTGAACTGGAAGTGGACTGCTCCGTGCGCATGCTGCCCAAGGAAACTCACCGGCTCGCCGCCACTCGCAGCCTGTATCATGACCTCGGTAGGCGCGGTGATCTGCGTATAGACTAGAAAGCGCCCATCGCGCGACCAGTCCAGTGGCTCCTGTTCTGCGATGTGGGTCGTGAGCCTCTCGATGGTTCCTGCGCCGGAGGCCGCCTTACGGTACAGGTTCGCACGCCCTGCAGCATCATTCGAAAAGGTCAACGTAGCGCCATCCGGTGACCATATCGGGTTTTCATCAATGGCCGGATCGAAGGTGAGGCGTGTGAATACGTTTCCAGTCAGGTTCGCCAGCCAGATATCCGAGTTATTGCTGTCCCTGCGCGCAAATGCGACTTGCCTGCCGTCCGGCGAAATGCGCGGTGTGTAGTATTCACCTGGAGCGCCCAGCGAACCCAACAGTTTACCGGCCCTGTCGCGCCAGCGAAGCGCTGTCAGCGAATTGGTCTGCGGCGGATATACCAGCATGCCTTGTGTGTTGCCGGAAAGAGAATTCGCGGAAAAGTCGGAGAATGAGTGTCCAAAGAGGACGCGGCTTGCGAGCGGTGCCTTCAACGGAAACGATTCTCCCGTGAACTCTCCCCGTGCCGGATCAAAGGGCCGGGCCATCAGGATACCGTTGACGACCGAGAGCAGGTGTCCCGCCGACCAGATTGGGTGTTCGCCAATCTCGCCAACCCGGCGCGGCTTTTCGCCCGGATCAAGGGAGGCGAGCCAGAGATCGGATCCCCGCTCGCCTGGTCTCACAAACACAAATCGCCGCCCATCTGGAAGGAAATGCGGCGTAACTCCGCGTTCCGTTCCCGGCACCGGCACAGGCATTCCGCCGGCGTCCGGCATCCTCATAATGGGGCCACCCAAACCTTTAAGAGGAATCGAGGATGAGTTGGGAGATGCTGTTACGATGACACCGCTTGGACTCCAGCTCCCCATGAGGTTCGCGTTCGGCCGATCGTACAGATCAGTCAAGGCACCCGTTGCAACTTCAGTCTTCTTCAGCTTCTGCGGCGTAAAGAACGCAATCCAGCGTGAATCCGGCGACCAGAATGGATCGTAGGCGCCTTCGCTGCCCGGTAGAAGTCTTGATTCGGACTCTCCCAGCGAGCGCACCCACAACTGCGCCTTCCCTTCCGTGCGCCCGACGAAGGCCAGCATCGTCCCGTCAGGAGACAGCGCGAATCCGCCCTCGCCGTTCCGCGCGAAACGGAAACTGGTCCCCGGAGGTGGCAGGAGCGAAGCGGTCAATGCCACGGCCGGCGCGGAGGGGCGACCCCGAAGCAGGGTCCAGGCCATTGCGCCCAACGTGGCGAGCGAGATCACGACCGCAGCAGGCAGCATCCATTTCCGCCGCGCCCCGTGCGTGACTGGTGGCGCGGGAGGCGCCTCGGCGGAGCCATCCTCCAACATCAGGCGTGCTTCACCGATGGACTGCAAGCGCCGCCGGACGTCTTTCGTAAGACAGCGGCGGATGAGCGGCGCCCATTGCGATGGAACATCTGAAAGGTCGGGCTCCGTGCGAACCACACACGCAAGAATGTCGCTGATGGAAGCCCCCGTGAAAAGGCGTTTCCCCGAAAGGATCTCGGCAAGCACCACACCAAAGGACCAGATGTCCGACCTTCGGTCAACCGTACCGCCCAACGCCTGTTCCGGCGACATATAAGGCGCAGTGCCCAGAATAATACCCGTGTGGGTGATCTCCTTGTTGGGGGTCTCAGGGGACGGAGCGGGCTGGCTATCGCCCATCGCCTTCGCCAAGCCGAAGTCCAGCACTTTGACGGCCCCGCCTTCGCCCAGCTTGATGTTGCCTGGTTTCAGGTCGCGATGAACGATGCCTTTTTCATGGGCTGCCTCGATAGCCTCCGCGATCTCAAGCGCGATCCTGCGGGCCTCCCGAGGCTCGGCCGGGCCTTTCGCGATCAAATCCGCGAGAGTGAGTCCTTCTACGTATTCGAGCACCAGATAACCAAATCCGGAGGGGCTCGATCCAACGTCATAAAGCGCCGCGATGTGGGGATGGTTCAGGGCGGCGATGACGCGGGCCTCGCGCTCGAAGCGATCGGTGAACTGGACGAAAGAGGTCTTGATCGCGACCGTGCGGTTGAGCCGGGTATCGGTAGCCCGGAAGACCTCACCCATGCCCCCCTGTCCAATCTTCTGCTCAATCAGGTAGGGTCCAAGCTGGCTGCCCACAACCGCTAGGGACTCAGTTTTCAGCAAACTCTGATGGCCTTCCCACACCGGACGATCGAGGAAAGCGCCATCCTTCGAAAACGCACCCTCCCGGGATAGGATTGCGACCAGCGTTGCACGAAGTTCGGGGTCCGCGCGGTTCAAGAGCACGGCTCGCTCGGAAGGAGGAAGGGCCAGGGCTGCCCGGTACAGTTCCTCCAGGGCCCGCCACTCTTCGGGGGTCATAGAGGAGAGTGTATCGCATGGTCCTATTCGTTTCGCCGAAACGGAAGAACCCCGAGTTGAAACTCGGAGCTATTTGCAAATGTAAGCTCGATGCAACCGCTCACTTAAGGTGCGCGGCTCTGCACCGGAACCGGTAGACCCGGCACACTGCAGAGCCGCGACCGCAAACTTCCAATCCGTCTTAGCGCGGCTGCTCCGCCCGGAAATGGTTTCGGACCACCTGGCCAGCCACGGACTGCCCAAGTTGCCTCCCGGCTTCGAGCGAATGATAGAAGTGGAAACCGGCATAGATCCGGGCCCAGAACACCTCGTCCATCAAATCGCGCGTATCGGTGAAGTTATGGGTGTGAAGTCCGTCGGAGAACGACTTCGAGTCGACTGAAAACGTCACGCGGGTGGTGCCGAAGAAGTCCGCAATCAGGCTTGAGACCGCGCCAGTAACGCAGCCATGAGCGGCGGGATACTCCGGGTGCGCCGGAGTTGCACCACCGGAAGGCGCCCAGGCCGTGTCCGCCGGGAAATCAGCCGCGGAGCCAGATAGAGGATTGACGTCGCTTCCGACCGGGATCGCGGTTACCGGACGCCAGAACCCAAACTTATATTTGGCGTTGAAGCACCCGATGGCCGCGTCCGCATAGCCAGTCCACAACATCGCCATCATCCTCGCTGAATCTGCGATGCCGAGATTGTTGGCGATGGCGAGCGCGTTGAACATGCGAGCGTACTGCTGTCCCGTGTGCTCGGTGTAAAAGACGCCAATCTCGGTTTCGGAAGCCGAGCGAATCGTGCTGTCGGTGCCGCCATAGATGCGGGTCAGGTTATAGTCGCGTTTCCAGTCTTCACTGTTCAGGGCAGTGGGGCCGTCCGGCAGGAAGTCCGCCGCGGCTTTCATCGTGAAGGGCCGCATCTGGCCGAGCCACGGCACAGCCGGGGCAGCGAATGCCGGAGGTGTGGGAATCCATGCGCCCGGATCCGATCCCGGAGTATAGGAAACATTGGCTTCCAAACCATCTCCGAGACGGGCACTGATAACCGCCATAGCGGCGGCTTCCCCGACAGCCACTCCCGCGGTTTTGTCGCCGCCATCCGCAACCCCCGCCAGCGCGGCCGTATACTGGGCGTCCAGCGCCGCTTGTTGTGAGGGGAAGTAGTTGACCAGCACGCGGTGCGCGGCGGCAACTGTTGCAGCGCCCGTGGATGCGTTTGCTGGAGCGGCGAACCGGTAGTAAAACGGCTGATACTGGCCGGTGACGGCATTCACGGCGTCGTACACAGCGAGGCTCGAATAGGCGAACCACACGGCGGACGCCGCAGGATTCTTGCCGGCATTTGTCACGATTGTGGTTGACGCGATGCTATTCCAATCGGTGACTACGTTCCCTGCCTGGATCGCGCTCCAGGACAAAGCGAAAAGCGGAATAAAAATCGCTTGGTTGAGTTTCATTTGAATTCGTCTCCTTTTTGGGAAAAACTTTCCTCCGGAGAGCCTTGCGAAATTCTCCTCTCAAAACCGTAACGTGGCGGCTACTTTTTCATGTTATGCTTTGAGTCGTCTTGGGCCCGGATTCTCAAACCTCTGAAACGACGCAACTTCTGCTCGCGTGGGCGGGCGGCGACGCGGCCGCGCTGGATGCCCTGGCACCGCGTGTTTATCACGAGCTTCACCGCCTGGCCGTCGGTTTTATGAGGCGGGAGCGCGCCGAACCCGTCATGCAAGCGACCGCCCTGGTGCATGAGGTTTACGTGAAACTGATCGACACCCGCAACATGACGCTCGAAGGCAAAGCGCATTTCTACGCCGTCTGCGCTCAGATCATGCGCCGCATTCTGGTGGATGCTGCACGGAAGAGGGCCGCGGCGAGACACGGCGGCGGACTCGTTCGCGTTGAACTTGATGACGTGCTCCATCTAGACCTGAACAAGGGCAACGACCAGCGCTTGATCGCGCTGAACGACGCGCTGGATGAACTGGCGCAGGGCGATCCTCGAAAGGCGAAGGTCGTGGAACTGCGCTATTTCGCCGGCTTGAGCGTAGAAGATACCGCTGCCGTACTCAAAGTGTCAGTTGAGACGGTCACCCGCGACTGGCGCCTCGCCCGGGGCTGGTTGCTGGTGCAAATCAAGGGGTCGGCGGGGTCGTAGCGGAGGGACCGCACCATCCCTGAAGTTGACCCGCACGGATCAAAAGGATTGGCACCTAAAAACCGGATTTGGCCGACTTCGGTCGGATAACGCGGCACTCGGAGAATCATGGGAAGCGTTTGCTCTGGACGGTTTTCGGGTTCCTCCTTTGAAACGCTGTTGAGGGAAGTGAGCTAGTCTTCGCTCGATGAGCAGGGCATCGCCCGCATTGTACCCACGTCTCATGGCCGGGCCGACTCGGCACGCTGAATCAGGCCACGTCGGCTGAGGCTCCATTTTGCTTGATGTCCGGGCCACGCGGAGGTAAGGTTCCAGATGACTACGATAAATACCTCAGGCTTGATCGGGAGTGCTCCGGCGCGGAAGTATGCGGGAGCAGTGAAAGGCTGATCGCCGGAGCATTCCCGATAAGACGAAATGAACGAAGCCGCAGACCTATTTAATAGGGGATTGAACCTCGCTAGCAGCGAGAAAGTGTGGGAAGGAAGGTTGGAGATGATCGAAG
>DATHOT010000188.1:0-10614 GCA_035484655.1 Bryobacteraceae bacterium
CAAGCCGCGCAAAGTGATCGTCAACCAGATGTTCGGCAGGCGTTACTTCCCCGGTGAAGACCCGATCGGCGGCCGCTTCGGATTCGCCGGAGCGGGGGGTGTTGCTAGAGCGGACAACGAGATTATCGGCGTGGTGAGCGACGCGAAGTACCGTTCGCTTCGTGAGCCGATTCCACCCACGGTCTACAATCCAGTGGTCGACGGATTTGAGGATGGGTTTATCCTGCATGTTCGCACACCGCAGCGTCCGGAGGCGATGGTCGCGCCGCTTCGCGAAATTTTGCGGGTGCTCGATCCCGAGCTGCCATTCATCGAAGTGCGAACTTTGCGCGAGGAGGTGGAGGCGTCGCTGTGGCAGGAGCGGCTCCTGGCGGTTCTGGCAATCATCTTCGGCGGGATCGCCGCGCTGCTGGCGAGCATCGGTCTTTACGGCGCGCTCGATTACGCTGTGAAGTCGCGTACGCGTGAAATCGGGGTGCGGATGGCGCTAGGAGCGCAGCCGTCGCGGATCGTCGGACTGCTATCGCGTGAGGTGCTGTTGTTGGTCGCGAGCGGTGCAGCGTTGGGTCTATTCGCCTACGCGTTCGCTGCCGTGTGGATTCGCCGCGTGCTTTTCGAGGTCCAGCCCTGGGAGCCAATCGCAGTCATCTCTGTGTTGGTGCTGATCGCGCTGGTGGCAGCGATCGCCGCGCTTCCAGCGACGTCTCGGGCAGTGCGGATCGATCCGGCGTCGGCGTTGCGGCTGGAATAAGAAAAACAACGTCCCCTTGACATACGCCGATGCCGGAAGCAGCGCGTCCTTCAAGGCCTGGCGTTGACGGCCACGCGGGTGAAGTGGGGATTGCCAGCATCATGGCGGGCCGGCCTGAGTTAGCTCATCCGGATCGTGCCGGCGCGCAATCGGCGCCGATCAGAAGCGGCTCGACAAACGCTGGTAGGCCCCCGGTTGCAAAAGGAGTTTTTCGAGGAGTCGACCCACAGGGTCGACACGAAGCAATAAACGGGAGTGCCTAGATCCAAACTTTTTCCGCAGGTACGCCGCGCTTACACATTTCACACGATCCGGCATCTTTGTAATAAGTGGCGTCGAGTTTGGCGAGGTAGTAAAAGGGCAGGGGACTGAAGTCAATCGTCTTCGGCGTCGGCTGGTAAATAAGGACAGCTAAGCCAACCACTTGGGCGCCAGAGGACTCCACTAGTCGCTTCAACTCCGCCAGGTTTTTGCCGGATCGAAGGATGTCATCCACAAGCAAGACCTTCTCGCCGGGCGTCTGCTCCAAGTATTGGCGGAAGCGCATGGGACCGTTCTCTTCCTTTCGATCGGCCCAATAAACCTGATGCGCGCGCAACGCCTCGCACACGCCATACGCGACGGGCAGGCCACCGGTATCGGGGCACACGATGGAAAGCTCGGGAATCATGGCACGGATCTCGGAATTGGCGCGCAGCAGCCGGCTCAGTCCCACGCTTAGCACCTTGGCGTGCTGGTAATAGCGCATGGCGAGCTGAACTTGCATGTATTCGGTGGCGTGCAAGCCGTTGGGATATTCAAAGTGTCCGTCGCGGATGGCGCCCGTGCGACGTAGCAGGTTGACCACTTCCTCTTGAGTCGGGACTAGGTGCATATCGTTACTTTCATTTTAGGCACGCGACGCTGAATCCCGGTAATGTGATGCTGCATCCTTACCCCCATGGAGACTCCAGACCTGCGTTATCCAGTTGGAAAGTTCAAGTTTCCGGAGGTCGTCAGTGCTGATGACCGGCGGAAGTTTATCGAGCAAATTGCTCAGACACCGGCGCACCTCAGAGCAGCGATCGGGGGCCTTTCGGAGGCACAGCTCGATACGCCCTACCGGCCGGAGGGCTGGACGGTGCGGCAGGTGATACACCATGTTCCCGACAGTCACCTCAACAGCTACACGCGTTTCAAGCTGGCGCTGACAGAGGACGAGCCGACCATCAAACCATATGCCGAGGATCGTTGGGCCGAGCTCCCGGACGGGCGGTCGGGGCCGGTGGAAGTATCGCTAAGGCTGCTCGAATGCCTGCATTCGCGCTGGGTGGCGCTGCTCGGGTCGCTCACGGAATCCGATTGGAAGCGGACGTTCCGTCATCCGGATTCGGGCCTGCTGCGTCTCGATCAGAACGCGGCGCTCTATGCCTGGCACGGGCGGCATCACGTCGCGCACATTACCAGTTTGCGGGACAGGATGGGCTGGAAGTAAATTAGGGCAAATTAGGGACAGTGCACTCAAATACCGATTTTCCGATAGGCTGGAGGGCGAAATCGGTATTTGAGTGCACTGTCCCTAATTTTGGAGACACTAGTAGTAGATGATTCAGCTTTCCGGCGCGGGTAAGCGCTTTGGTCCTAAATTCCTGTTTGAAAATCTGAACTGGATGATCACACCCAAGGATCGCGCCGGACTGGTCGGCGCCAACGGCAGCGGGAAGACTACGCTGCTCAAAATCCTGGCGGGCCTGGAAACGCTGGACTACGGCGGCATCGGCATCACGCGCGGAATCAGCGCCGGCTACCTGCCGCAGGACGGCCTTTCGCTTTCTGGGCGCACCGTATTCGCCGAGTGCATGTCGGTCTTTTCGTCGCTGCAAGAGATGGAGCAGGAGATGGAGGACCTTACACGCAAGATGTCGGAGCTGGATCCCGCGGGTCCGGAATACGCCCAGGTGGCTGATCGATTTCATCAAATAGACAGCGAGTTTCGGAACCGGGACGGTTACGCCATCGAGGCACAGGTGGGGACGGTCCTGGCCGGCCTCGGCTTCCCGCACTCGGAATGGCAGCGCCGAACGGAGCACTTTTCGGGCGGCTGGCAAATGCGGATCGCGCTCGCCAAGTTGCTGCTGGAAAAACCGAATGTGCTGCTGCTGGACGAGCCCACCAACCATCTTGACCTCGAGGCGCGCAACTGGCTGGAGCAGTATCTCACCGACTATCCTTTCGCCTACGTGCTCATTTCGCACGACCGTTATTTCCTGGACGTTACGGTCGATAAGATCGTCGAGATCTGGAACCGCGGCGTGCATTTCTACAGCGGCAATTACGAAAAATATTTACAGCAGAAGCAGGAGCGCACCGATCAACTGGAAGCGGCTTACCGCAACCAGCGCGAGCGGATCGAGCAGCTGGAAGCTTTCATCAATCGATTTCGCTACCAGGCCACCAAAGCCAAACAGGTGCAGAGCCGCATTAAGGAGCTCGACAAAATCGAGCGCATCGAGCTCCCGGCCGAAGAGAAGACCATTCACTTTTCCTTTCCACAGCCCAAGCCCAGTGGGCGCATCGTCGCCGAGTTCCAGAATGTGTCGAAGAGCTATGGCGACAAGTTTGTCTTCGGCGGCGTGAATTTCATCATCGAGCGCGGCGACCGCATCGCTCTGGTGGGCGTGAACGGGGCTGGAAAGTCGACGCTCATCAAACTACTGGCGGGCATCGAACCGCTCTCGACGGGCGAATACAGGCTCGGACATAACGCGCAGGTCGATTATTTCGCGCAGGACCAGTACAAAGAGCTCGACCCCAACGCGCGGATGCTGGATGATCTGCAGGGCATGTCGCCGCGCTCCACAAACACCGAGTTGCGCAGCTTGCTCGGCTGCTTTCTCTTTTCAGAGGACGACGTCTTCAAGCGTATCGGCGTGCTGTCCGGCGGTGAGCGCAACCGCTATGCGCTGGCTCGAATGCTGCTGCAGCCGTCGAATTTTCTGCTGCTCGACGAGCCGACCAACCACCTGGATCTTCGGGCTAAGGATGTTCTGCTCGAATCGCTGGAGAAGTTTACCGGCACGGTAGTGTTCGTCTCGCACGATCGCTATTTCATCGATAAGCTGGCGACGCGGGTCTTTGAAATCGGCAGCGGCGAAGTGCAGATTTTCCCGGGCAATTACGAAGACTACTTGTGGCGCAAAGAGGGCAAGCAGATCGATCTCACGCTTCCGGGCGTGCCCGCACCGGCGCCCAATCACATACCGCCCACAACTCACGTCCCCAATGCGAAGCGGCTGAATCCCCTCAAGCTGAAGCAGATGCAGGAGCGCCGTCAGGAGCTGGAGCAACAAGTTGCGGATCTGGAAACTGAGATCTCGGGCTATGAAACGGAACTCGCCAACTTTGTGAGCCCGGAGGAAACGATGCGCGTTTCGAATCTTCTCGACCGGCGCCGCAGCGAGTTAAGCAAACTGCTGGCAGAATGGGAACGGGTGTCTCAAACGGTGGAATCGCAGCAAGCATGAGCGACTTCCAGGAACAACTGGCGATTCTGCGCCGCCGCATCGCGAAGATCGATCAGAAGTACGCGAAGCCCACGCCGCAACGTCCACCGGCAGCACAGGAGCCGTCTCACACTGTCCACCTTCCTTTCGAAGAAGTAGAAACACAGCACGGCCGTCATTATGAAACTGAAAAGCTCTACGAACGACATCGCCGCCACGGCAGCATCGGCATCGCCGATCTGGAGGACCTGCCGTCCGATCTGCTGGACACCATCTCCAATGGCTTGATCCGCGGCGTTCCACCGGCGAAGTGGTGCTTCCTCGATACCGAGACCACCGGACTGGCGGGAGGCTCAGGAACGTACGCGTTCTTGATCGGAGTGGGCCGCATCACGCCGCAAGGATTTCGAATCCGGCAGTTTTTCATGCGCGAGTTCGGCGAAGAAGCGAGCCAGCTCAGCGCTCTGTACGAACACCTGAAGCAGTTTGAGGTGCTGATCACCTACAATGGCCGCACCTACGATCAGCCTCTGCTCGAAACGCGCTTCCGCATGGTGCGCCAGCGGCCGCCCTTCAGCACGCTCGAGCATCTGGATCTGTTGTTCGGCGCGCGGAGGCTGTGGAATTTGCGCTTCGATAGCTGCCGGTTGGTGGATCTGGAAAACCAGATCCTGGGCGTGGAACGGCAAGGCGATCTCCCCGGCGAGATGATTCCGTATTTCTATTTCGAATATCTGCGCACGCACGAGATCTTCCGGCTGATGCCGATCTTCCATCACAACGCGGTGGATATTCTCACGCTGGCCTGCCTGACCGCGATCGTGCCGCGAGCTTTCGATTCACCTGACGAGGCGCAATTCGCGCACGCCGCCGAAATGGTGGGACTGGCGCGCTGGTGGCGGCAGGCCGATCAGCATGAAAACGCACTAGCGCTGTTTCGTCAAGCGTTGGACCGCGAACTTCCCGACGAGCTATTGTTCCGGACCATGTGGGACATCGCCGCGCTCGAGAAGAAGTTGGGGCGCGAGCATGCCGCCCTGCCGATGCTGACGGACCTCGCGTCCGCGCGCAACCCTTGGCGGGCGTCGGCCTTCACCGAACTCGCGAAGTATTACGAGCATCGCGAGCGCAACTATGCCATGGCGCTCGAAATGGCACGCAACGCGTTCGATCTCGGTCCATCGGAAGCGCTCCGCCGGCGCATCACGCGCCTCGAAAAAAAGCGGTGAAGCTTGGCAAAATTAGGGACAGTACACTCAAATCCCAATTTCCCTGTCACACGCGAATCGGCAATTCGTTTCATCGTCACGCTGGGGACCATCAGCCTGCTGGCCGATGTCACCTACGAAGGCGCGCGCAGCATCAACGGGCCATTTCTCGGCACGCTGGGCGCCTCGGCGGCTGTAGTCGGGATAGTTTCGGGCGCCGGTGAACTGATCGGCTACGTGTTGCGATTGGCCGGCGGAGTTGCCGCCGATAAGACTCGCCGGTATTGGACGCTGACGGTGATCGGCTACGTCATCAATCTGTTGGTAGTCCCGTTCATGGCGCTTGCGCATCACTGGGGAGTGGCAGCCGCGCTGATCATCGCCGAACGCGCCGGCAAGGGACTTCGGACTCCCGCGCGCGACGTGATGCTCTCGCAAGCTTCAAAAATTGTCGGGCGCGGCTGGGGCTTCGGCCTGCACGAATTCATGGACCAGACTGGCGCCTTCCTCGGACCGCTGCTGGTCGCGTTTGTCGTCGCTCAGACACAGCATTACAATCGTGCATACGCGCTACTCGGAATCCCAGCCGGCTTAGCCATATTGGCGTTGCTGCGAGCGATCAAGCTCTATCCCGATCCGTCGCGCTTCGACGAACCGATCACTCCAGCGATGCATTCCGCCGGCCTGCCTCGACCATTCTTGATTTATACGATCGCGGGCGGATTGATCGCCGCCGGCTTCGTCGACCTGCCGCTGATCGCGTTTCATTTTCAAAAAACGAAGCTGGTTGCGCCGGCGTTGATCCCCGTCCTTTATGCGATTGCGATGGGGATCGAAGGGCTCAGCGCGCTCGCGGCAGGCAAATTGTTCGATCGCCTGGGCACGCCCGTGCTCGTGGCAGGCGTTCTGGTGGCCGCGGCATCGAACCCGCTCGTATTCTTCGGATCGCTCTGGGCGGCCGTGGCCGGGATGGCACTGTGGGGAGCGGGAATGGGCGCTCTTCAATCGACGATGCGCGCCAGAATCGCGGACCTGGTTCCAGCCGAACGCCGGGGAGCGGCCTACGGGATTTTCAATACAGCGTACGGCGTGCTTTGGTTCGCCGGGAGCAGCGCGGTTGGTATCCTTTACGGTTGGTCGCTGATGGCTGCCGTTGCGTTTGCGATGGTAGCGGAACTGGCCGCCATTCCATTGCTGCTGATTGCCCGAAGGAGGCCCGCTTGAAACTGTTCGTACTGACGATGCTGCTGCTGACGTTGTGGGGATGCGCTAACCCGCCGCAACTTGCTACCAGCCTGGATGTCCAAAAGAGCCCGGATAATAGCTTGGTGGTGCTGCAGCTCAAGGTGACCAACCTGGAAGACCGCGTCACTGTTCCGATCGCCGTCGAACTGACGGGCCAAGCTCGCACGAATGGCCAGTGGAGCAAGCCGGAGACCCTAGTGCATCCGGCGGCATTCGTGCTCAACCGCAAAGAGCAGCGGGGAATTACCAAACCGTGGAGAGTTCAGGCTGATGCCGTTCGCACCACGCTGGTGGTGAAGGAGCAGGAAAGCGGACACATTCTGAAGAGCGAGAAAGCCGAGAAAGTTTTTGCGGGATCGGGCGGCTAGCCGCCTACATCACAGCGGTGAGTTCTTTCCAGCCCAGTCCCTGCGACTCCGCAACACCTGGATAGGTAATGTATCCGGCGTACGTGTTCACGCCTTCGCGAATCGCCGGATTGTGCTCGCAGGCCGACTCCAGACCCTTGGCGCACAATTCCGCAAGATACGGATAGGTGGCGTTGGTTAGCGCGAAGGTTGATGTGTGCGGCACTGCCGCCGGCATGTTGGAAACGCAATAGTGCAGGACGTCATCGACGAAATAGATCGGCTGGGTATGTGTGGTCGGGTGCGAGGTTTCAAAGCAGCCGCCCTGGTCGATCGCGACGTCCACCATTACGGAGCCTTTCTTCATGCCTCGCAGCATTTCGCGGCGAACCAGCTTAGGCGCGGAGGCCCCCGGGATTAACACTGCCCCCACTACCAGATCAGCGCTATGCAGCGTCTCGCGGATGGTGAAGCTATTCGACGCTAGGGTCACGATCTGGCTGCTGTAGATATCGTCGAGCTCGCGCAAGCGATCCAGATTGCGATCGATGATGGTAACGTGCGCGCCCAATCCGATCGCCATTTTGGCTGAGTTGTGGCCGACTACGCCGCCGCCCAGGATCAAC
The DNA here is from genome assembly GCA_035484655.1 of Bryobacteraceae bacterium. Lineage (GTDB taxonomy): Bacteria > Acidobacteriota > Terriglobia > Bryobacterales > Bryobacteraceae > Palsa-89. The sequence continues at coordinate 7,660 of DATHOT010000188.1, forward strand.
ACGTTCGCGGGCGCTACGCCCGGCACGCCACCCAGCAAAATGCCGCGGCCGCCATTGGGCGCTTCCAAATATTGCGCGCCCACCTGCACCGCCATTCTTCCAGCCACTTCACTCATGGGCGTGAGCAGCGGAAGCGATCCATCCGATTCACGAATGGTCTCGTACGCCACGGAGTTCACCTTCGTCTCCACCAGCTTTTTCGTTAACTCAGGCAGCGGCGCCAGATGCAGGTATGTGAACAGGATCAATCCAGGGCGAAAATACCGATACTCGGAGGGCTGGGGTTCCTTGACCTTGATCACCAGATCAGCTTTGGACCAGACGTCGGCAGCGGAAAGGATCTCCGCGCCCGCGCTTTGATAGTCCTTATCCGGAATCGAGCTGCCCGCGCCCGCATTGGTTTCCACCAGCACGCGATGACCGGCCTCACGCAGAGCCGTCGCTCCGCTGGGAACCAGGCCCACGCGTCGTTCCTGGTCTTTGATTTCTTTAGGGACGCCGACGATCATTGTGGCTGGGTAGGATGAGGTGGCTGCGCCGGAGCCGGAGATTGTGCGCTGAGGCGTTTCGGCCCCAGGCCCAGTGCGATGAGCGATAGCGAGGTCAATTTGCCATCGGGCGTGAGATTCTGTTCGGCTTGAAAGCGCTTGAGCGCTTCCATCGAATCCTGCCCCCAGACGCCGTTGGGTTCCCCTGAATAATAGCCTTTGGAGGCAAGCGCTTGTTGGATCTGCTGATAGCGTTCTTTGGTGGGCGCGAGTTGGCGCGGCGCTGAGGCTCGCCGTACTGAGGTTTTCTTGCCCGCGACGGTTCGGGATTTGGATGTGGACTTGGCCGCCGTCTTAGCGGTGGCTGATCGCTTCTTGGCTGTTTTCTTCTTGGTGGTATTGGGCGTTGAAGCGGTGTCCGCACCGCTGGCGAACCATATCCCGGCGCAGAGCGCCAAGCCCAGTAAGATCCCTTTTGCAACCAAATCTTATTTTAGCCGATTAGGGTGGAGGCCAGGGATTCGGCGATCGCCTCAGCAATCTTCTTGCCGTGAAAACGGCCATTTTCGATGAAAATCTCGTTGGTGTGCATCCCGGCGACAATCACCCCGGCCAGGAAAATGCCGGGCCGGTCGCTTTCGAGCGTATCGGGATTGGTGCGCGGACGCTGGCTTACCGGATCTAACCGGATGCCGAGCGATTCCAGAAATTCAAGATCGGGACGGTAGCCGGTCATGGCAAAGACAAAATCATTCTTTACCGTGACTTGGCCGTCCGGAGTATCCAATACGACTGCTTTGGGTTGAATCTCCAGTAAACTGGATTTAAAGTATGCCTGGATTTCTCCGCTTTTAATGCGATTTTCAATATTGGGCTTAATCCAGTACTTAACGCGATCGGAAATCGCCGCGCCGCGGTGGACCATGGTGACTCGCGCGCCTGTCCAGTGCAGCTCCAGAGCGGCGATCGCCGCGGAGTTTTTTGCGCCCACTACCATCACGTCGTGGTCGTAATAGGGATGGGGTTCCCTGTAGTAATGAATCACTTTGTCGAGTTGCTCGCCGGGCACGTTGAGCATATTCGGCAAGTCGTAATAGCCGGTGGCCAGCACGATTTTGCGGGTGGCGTATTGGGCTTTGCTGGTCCGCACTAGAAAATCGCGATCGTCGCCTTCAATCTCCAGCACGCGCTCGTACTGGTGGATATCGAGCTGGTAGTACTCGGCGACGCGCCGATAATATTTCAATGCTTCTGTGCGCCCCGGCTTCTCATTGAGCGAGGTCATGGGCAGGCCGCCGATTTCGAGCAGCTCCGGCGTGGTGAAGAAAACCATGTGGGTGGGGTAGTTGTAGATGGAATTCACCACACATCCCTTGTCGATCAGGACTGTGCTGACCCCGCGCTGCTTCAGCTCGATCCCGCATGCTAAGCCGGTAGGGCCCGCGCCCACTACCACCGCGTCGAACCGCTGCACCGTCAGAGCATCCCTTCCACGGTGGTATAGACTTGGGCCAGCGCGCCGGGCAGCGCGTCAGGATTTTTACCGCCGGCTTCCGCCATATCGGGACGCCCGCCGCCTTTGCCTCCGACCGCTTGGGCGACTGCGCTCGCGAGCTTTCCAGCGTGAACTTTGGACGTGAGATCCTTGGTCACGCCGGAGACGATAGACACATTCGAATCTTCCGAGGAAGCCAGCACCACCACGATGCTCTTCCACTTGACGCGCAATGAATCGACCATGGTTCGCAACTGCTCGCGATCCATTCCAGGTACTTGCGCAGCCAGTACTTTTACTCCCTTGATGTCTTTTACGTTGGTTTCGAGCCCGGCGACTTCGGCGCGCGCGAGTTTCTCTTTCATCAGCTCTATTCGTTTTTCGAGCACCCGCTTCTCTTCGGCTAGCTTCTCTTGCGCCTCGCGCGACAGTCGAGCCTCCTCTTGGATTTTGTGCAGGATCGCATCGCCCGTAATGGCCTCGATCCGGCGGACGCCGGCTGAGATACTGCCTTCATAGACGATCTTGCATAGGCCGATGTCGCCAGTGCGGTGAACGTGCGTGCCGCCGCAGAGCTCTTTGCTAAAGCCTTCGATGGACACTACTCGGACTTTATCGCCATATTTCTCGCCGAATAGGGCCATCGCTCCCGTAGTTAACGCCTGATCGAGGTCCATTATATTAGTATTAACCTCGATATTCTTCAAAATCTCCTCGTTGGCGAGCCTTTCTATTTCAGCCAGCTCATCCGCGTCGGTGGCGGCGTAATGCGTGAAATCGAAGCGCAGCCTTCCAGGATCCACTACGCTGCCGGCCTGCTTGACGTGGGTGCCGAGCACCTTGCGGAGGGCTGCGTGCAGCAGGTGAGTCGCGGTATGGTTACGCATGGTGGCGTGACGCAATTCGTCGGTCACCTTGGCGACGACCTTATCGCCCTTCTTCAGCGAGCCAGGGTCGGTTACGCGATGTACG
>DATHOT010000189.1:0-2152 GCA_035484655.1 Bryobacteraceae bacterium
CGGCTCCGGACGAATCCAACCTTCGCGGAACCCGTGCTCGATGATCTGTTTTTCGATGACCTTGATCGCCACCGGTGGCTCATTAATGCCCAGCACGCAAGCGGCTTCGCAAGGCGCCGGGCAGATGCGTCCGGTGAACTCGGGAAAATTGTTGGTGGCGTGCAGCGCGCGAATCGCCTCGCGCCAGTGGTCGCGGTAAACCAGATCGCTCCAATCCGGAATGACGTTGTTCAACGGACAGCCGTTGTGGCAGAACGGCACGCCGCAGTCCATGCAACGCGCACCCTGGGTTTGAACTTTCTCGTCCGGAAAATCTTGGTAAACCTCGAACCAGTCGTCGACCCGCTCCGCAACCGCGCGGCGCTGCGGAAGTTCGCGCGTGTGTTCCAGGAAGCCGGTGACTTTACCCATGAGCGGCCTCTTGCCTCTCGGCAGGTTGAGCGATGTGCGCCGCCGGCCGTGGGACGTACTTCGGAATTCCGAGCACGCGCTTGTACTCGTGCGGGAAAATCTTTACGAACTTTGGAATCATGGCGCCCCAGTTTTCAAGAATCCAGTGGCCGCGCGGGCTAGCGGTCGCTTCCACGTGCTTTTCGATCAGACCCTGAACCGTCTGCATATCCACCGGATCTTCGAGCGGCTCCAGATCCACGCTGGCCCGGTTACACAGCACGCTCGAGAACTCACCGGTCTCATCCAGCACATACGCGATTCCGCCGGTCATCCCCGCCGCGAAGTTGCGTCCCGCGCGGCCCAGCACGACCACCAATCCTTTGGTCATGTACTCGCAGCCATGATCGCCGACGCTCTCGACGACGGCAGTCGCGCCGGAATTGCGGACCGCGAATCGTTCGCCTGCCATGCCGTTGAAATACGCTTCACCGCTAGTCGCTCCGTACAGCACTACGTTGCCGACCAGCATATTTTCTTCCGGTAAAAATGTCGATGTCCGCGGCGGATAGACGATCAGCTTCCCGCCAGAGAGGCCTTTCCCGACATAGTCGTTGGCATCGCCTTCGAGCGTCAGCGTGACGCCCTTGGCCAGAAACGCCCCGAAGCTCTGCCCCGCCGAGCCGTTGAAGTCGAAGCGGATGGTATCATCCGGCAATCCCGCCGATCCATACCGCCGCGCGATTTCGCCCGACAGCATGGCGCCGACGGTACGATGCACATTGCGGATCGGCATCTTGAATTCCACATGAGTGCCCTGCTCCAGCGCCTCGCGTGCATGATCGATCAGCTTATAATCGAGCGCCTGCTCGAGCCCGTGATCTTGCGCGATCGTACAGCGCCGGCCGACTCGCCGCGGCACTTGCGGGTTATAAAGAATGCTCGAAAAATCCAGCCCCCGCGCCTTCCAATGATCGATGGCCTTGCGCATTTCAATCCGGTCCACGCGCCCTACCATTTCATCCATGGCGCGGAAGCCCAGCTTCGACATCCATTGGCGCACTTCCTCGGCGATAAAGAAGAAGAAGTTGATGACGTTCTCCGGTTGGCCCTGAAATTTCTTGCGTAGCGCCGGATCCTGTGTCGCGATGCCCACTGGACACGTATTCAAATGGCACTTGCGCATCATGATGCAGCCCATCGACACCAGCGGCGCGGTGGAAAATCCGAATTCTTCGGCGCCCAGTAGAGCTGCGATCGTGACATCGCGCCCGGTTTGCAGCTTTCCATCGGTCTGGACCCGGATGCGGCTGCGCAGATCGTTCATCACCAGCACCTGCTGTGTTTCGGCCAGGCCCAGTTCCCAGGGGACCCCTGCGTGCTTGATGGAAGTGAGCGGCGATGCGCCTGTGCCGCCATCGTGGCCGCTGATCAGCACCAGATCGGCATGCGCTTTAGCGACGCCCGCGGCAACCGTCCCCACGCCTACCTCGGCCACCAGCTTTACGGAAATACGCGCCTTGGGATTGGCGTTTTTCAAGTCGTAAATCAGCTGCGCCAGATCCTCGATCGAATAAATATCGTGATGCGGCGGCGGAGAGATCAACTGCACTCCGGGAATCGAGTGACGAACGCGCGCGATCACCTCATCTACTTTGTGGCCAGGTAACTGCCCGCCTTCGCCAGGCTTGGCGCCTTGCGCGATCTTGATCTGCAGCTCGTCGGCATTTACCAGATAATTGGTCGTCACACCGAACCGGGC
>DATHOT010000190.1:0-11932 GCA_035484655.1 Bryobacteraceae bacterium
CAGAAGTTCCTTGCCGTCACCCCGCTCGAACAAAAGACACCAAACGTTTTCCATGTCGTGCTTAATTGGCCTTCACTGCTAATAAAGGACTGACATCTATTGAACGGAGTTCAAATCGAAGCAAACTGCGGCGGCGACAAACCCATGCACCTGTAGACGCCAAAGTAATCACGGCTTTCGGCCTTCTTGTTGGTACCGTCCGCCTTCGGCTTAGCCGCGGCAAGAAAGCCAAGCCCGCAAAGAAGGCGGGCCGGGCCACAAATTGCCTCATTCCAATCTGTCATTCGCCTCAATCACCTAATCGCTAAAGATTCTGCTTGCCATTTCTCCGAACCGGAGTGTTGACTTGTGACGACCGCAACCAGCCCGGCAAGGCGAAATGAGCCCATTTTCGTTTGCGCCTTCACTTCGCTTAACTGCAGATAGACGTGTCGGTCGCCAAAATCCATCCATTTGTAGGTTCCACGACTTAAGAACATGCGCTGCAGCCGGGCGGTCCCCTGGCCCGAAGCCGGCCGTTACCCATAGCAAGCCGATGGTGTTAAAGGTAGTCGATGGTAGCTGCTGCGAGCAAGTAACATTCGTTTCTTATTCGTAACAGCTCGTTGCAATCCGTCTTTGCAAACGAACACAAGAGTCGGTTATCTGGTTGAACCTTCGAAGAGCCTGCCGCATCTCTTTGTTAGAGGGCCACGAGCGTCGTGGGCCATCGTAGAGTTGGAGGCGTGCGTTATGTGCAAACAGGTTTTCTTCGGATTGTGCTTCGCGCTTTACGCTGTGAGCGGCATTCATGCCGAGACCATCGCGGCGGGAACAACCATAGATGTTCGAACAAATGACGTGATCGATGCCCGTGATGCAGGCAACGGACGGGTGTACTCGGGCCAAGTCGACCGCGACGTTTTCGACCGCGATAACAGGGTTGCCATCACGCGTGGATCTGATGTGGAATTGATGGTCCGTGACATGGGCCATCACACGCTCGCTTTGGATCTGGACGGGGTGGTCGTCAATGGAAAACGATACAGCGTCACAACGTACGACGTGACACGCGACGGCGAACAGAAGGATGGCGTGGGCGCAAATCGCCGGACCGGAAAGTTCGTGGGCGGCGGCGCGCTGTTTGGCACGATACTTGGCGCAGTGGCCGGCGGCGGGAAGGGGGCGGCGATCGGGGCTCTGGCCGGTGGTGCGGCGGGCGCTGTGGGCCAGTTGGCCACACGAGGAAAGCGCGTGCACGTTCCCGCCGAATCAGTTCTCACGTTCCAGTTGCAGCAGCCGTTAAGCCTAGCTCCCGATCGCGGTTATAGGCGCAACGGTCAGCACTATCATCCTGTGCAGTAAAGCTGATCACTTCAAATCGCAGCCTTCCGGCTGATTTTGTCGCCCCGTTAAAAAAGGGACTGCACCCGCCAACTCGCCTTATCCCCACCCGGCATTCGCCTCAATCACCTGATCGCTAAAGATTACTGCTGCTTGATCAATTGCTCGGCCAGTGCAATCTGCCCCGCCATTGCGCGCACGACGATGGCATTGTTGGCAGGATACGGCATCGCTATAGGCGAGCGCGTCATGGGGCGAATACGGTTTGAAAGATCATCCAAGCGCTGGGCGCTAACTGGAGGCGCCAGGCGAAAGACTCGAATGACGTCGTCGCTCGCGCCCGGTATGCGGTATTCGTGCGGCCCTGAATCCTGGGGAGCATTCACAGGCTGGTCGAGTTCGTTGAACAACCACGCCGCGGCGGCTAGCCCCTCCTCGTTTCCACGCGCGGCAACGGCCCTCGCCGCGTTATAGGTGAACATCCAACGAGCATTTGTTGTGACACGTTGTTCCCACACCGAGGAACATTCGCTCCCTGTTTAAGTCCGCAGTCCTTTTTGTCGATTGTAGGATTACGATGAGACGCGGACGTTTCCACGGCCTACGGTTACAGCGACGCATCCGCGTGCTGCCGGGCGTGCATCTCAATGTGAGTCTTTCAGGTGTCGGCGTCTCGGTAGGCGGCCGGGGCTTCCATGCTGGCGTGACGGGGAGCGGGCAGCGATACGTTAGCGCCGGCCTGCCCGGCACGGGTTTGAGCGTACGACAATACAGCCCGGTGCAGAACAGCACGCCGAGGCTTAGCTTTTGGCCGCTCGCAATTGCTGTAGCGGCCTTTGCCGTGCTGTTGGCAGTCGCGATGATGCGGTAAAATGGCTGAATTTTGGTCCGCGCGTAGAGCAAACCTTAATTGGGGCGAACAGGTCGCCAACTATTGTTCTTTGCGAGTGACACCTCGGACCTCTGCCGTCCCGTTCGCATCGGCTACAAGGGTCAGGGCATCGGGGCGCCCGGGCGGCTGATCAACTCGATGCGCTACTCTGGCGTGGAAGACAGGCACTGAAGCACAAGACAGGATTCTAGAACGTCGACGCGCATAGGACGAATCAGCCTCAACAATCCACAATCAACAAGGCGCGTTTAGCAGTTTTTCCGTGACGCTGCGAATTTTGTCTTCCATCGTCTGCTCACGGTCGATACGAGTTCCGAATCTCATGCTGGTGGAGATTCGTGGCACTCCCGCAGCATGCAAGGCTTCATGACACTGTTTCACGGCGGCGAAAACTCGGTCCCAATCGCCCTCGATGTTGGTACCGTACGCGTGAAGGTGTGTCTTGAGTCCCGCCGCCGCGAGGATACGCTCACAAATTGCGATCTCTTTTGAAACCGGGACTCCGACGCCGATCGGAACGATGCACAAATCTGCGATGACTTTCATAGTCCTATTGTGATCACCACCAATGGCGAGGGATAGGATGATTCGTGATTTCGGCCAGTCACTGCCGGTAAAGAGGATTTAAGTATTGAAATTTTCCAACAGTGTTCGTCCTTGTCAAGCTACAATCAGCGAAGCGCGTTTTTCATTCCCAATCCGCCGGGCAGAACCGCTACAGGTAGGATAAAATCGTTCAACGCTTATGCTTCTGGCTCCAGTCAATTTACCTTCGATCCTGCGAGGTTCTTTCGCCGATCGGCGCGGGTATGGGCGAAGTGCATCGCGCCACGGATACCCCACCCGGCCACGACGTCACTCTGAAATGTCCGTCCGAAGTTGTCGGTCAGGTCGCCGGGCAAATGGCCCGTTCCGTTCTTGCCGTATTTTTCGGAAAACATTGAACGGTCGTATTCCTTAAAAAATGCTTCCAACTATGCTAATGCCTCGCTTGTTCACAGTCGGTCTCCTGTTAGTGGTTTTCTCCTCTCTGATCGCCTTCCAGCCGGGTCCGGCGTCGAGAGCTCTTACCGATCCGTTCGCCGCAGGCTGGATGGTCGCCGACTCGAATGGCGACGGGATCGTCGACTTCGTCCCAGGTAAGATCGTAGTGCCGACGCATCCCTCCGCCGCCGAGAATGCCGCGGCAGCCGACATCGCCGCCCGCATTGGATTCGCCACCACCGGTATCACGCCGCCCATAGTCATCAGCGCGGATGAGGATCGCAACGATGGTCCACGCATCTACATCGGCCGTCCGTCGTCGGTCGAGTTGCAGCCAGAAGAAGGCGGCGTTTTTGCCGTCGGCGGCAATCTGGTGATCGCCGGGCATGATGATGCCGGATTACTTGCCGCGGCACAGGCTTTCGCTTCACGGGCCCCATATCTCTGGCGAGTTCCAGGCGAAAGACTGGACGCTATCGAACAGGTCTCTGGCCCCGGGACCAGGGCAACCGGGTTTACCTACCTGAAAGGAAAGGCCGGCATTAACAGAGCGTTCCTTCAAGCCGCAACAGTTCCAACCGAGCTTAAACTTGCAAACGTGCACGAACTCGTGATCACTGCCAATGGAGCCACCACGTCGATTGTCAATCCCATTCCACTCTCGGCCATGCCAGCCGCACAACCGGCCGCCGGTCCTGCGCCCGAAGCCCCTGCCGCCGACGCAGGTGACGGTGCAGCAGGCCCCGCGCGGCTCGACCTGGCGACGCTCTACACGATGCGTGGCCTGTTTCGTGGCACGCCGCGCATGCCGGTCCCATCGAATCTCGACACCCAGCTCTATGTTACAGAAGGCGCGGCCGGAATCGCCATGGCGAATCTCGCTGCGCGGATGGGCATGGAAACTACAGGCATCACTCTGCCACTGGCCACTCCGACGAACGCCACCACTGTCCGGGAAATCCGCACGAAATCGGTGGTGCCTGAATCGTCTGACGTCGGCAAGGAAGCCGCGCGCAAGCTAAAGGAAGAGAGCCCTGCGGAACCCACTATCCGGTCCGGCCAGGGCGAGCTGCGCATCGTCGATAAAGCCTTTGGGCGCCAGCCTGCCCTGCTCATACGGGGAGACGAAGCGGCCGCGCTGAGTCTACTCTCGGATCATTTTCCGAACCTCTGGGAGCCCGGCAAGCAGAATCTTTCGATCGAAGAGATGCGCTACGACCTGCATCGTTTCTTTTCGCTCCGATCGAGCGCCGGCCAGGCGAGCGTTGCGCTCTACCGCCTGGGAAAGTGGGCCGAGGAGATCAAATCGCCTCGCAATGTTGAGGCGAAGGTCTTCGTCGACATTGCCGATCCGGGGCTGAAGGACCTGGTCCGCGAGGAATTACAAATGCGGCTCGAAGTGAGCGATCTGAAGATCGAGACGGGCAGCCTCCACGCCGGAACGCAATGCTGCGAGAAGCTCCCTGCGCTGCATTATCGCGAGCCCGGATACCAGTTCCGTCAAGGCACGCCCACGTTTCAAGAGGATGTCGTGATTCCGTGGGAGGGGACGCGTCTGCTCAAGACGATCAAGGACACGCTGCCAAAGATCAACGGTCCGCTAAAGGTCGTCGCACGCGTGAGCGAAGGCCCTGAAGTTCGGCGCTCGCTGAAAAAGCAGATCGAGCGCCTCTTGCCGAAGACGAGCCAAGTGACGGTGCTATGCGCGTTCAAATCCGGCGTGAGCTGGCTGATGGACGAGATCGCTCCGCAGATCAAAGGCAAAGCGTCGTCGCTCAAAATCGAGTTCAAGCGCAACGAGGACCCCACCGCGACGCGATCCATGTACTCGCCTGCTCGCTGGGTGCAGGAGCTATACCCCGTGGACGAGATGCTCGCCAAAGATCTAAATATTCCGCTTGAAAAAATCGATTTCGCAGAGTTCGAAGGCAATGGGCCGACCTATCGAGTCCACGCATATAATGCAGCCGGGAAGGAAATTCTCGCGCGCGAGTTCACTGTCACTACGGTCGAACGTCCCTACAACGGCGTCATGCCAGAATACGAAAAAGTTCAGATCGATACCGGCTGGGTGCGCATCGAATCCGGATCATCCGTCGTGCTCGATCAGCGTATCGCCACCGATATCGAAGAGTTCTGGGACCATTACCATAAGGATGTTCTGCCGAGGGTTTTCCGTACAGTGATGGCGCGCTACCACGGCGAGCTGCGGCCGGAATTTGCGCCGCCATTCGACACTCTGAAGATGGATTTCCATCTGAGTGAGCCCAATTACGAACTGACGGGTATCGACAAGGAGCGCATCTCGTCACTGGAAGCCCTTCAGGAAGATATTTTCTATTCCACGGAGAATTTCGTGAATATGATGGGCGATCTCCAAGCTGGCCGCGCCGTCAACTACGTCGGAAGAATCATTCCCATAGTCCATGCGTCCGATGACGGAAAGGACGGCCGCGTCCACATCGAGTTTTATGCCAAGCCCGCCGGCAGTCCTTCGGTCGAGCTTTCCTGGACCGACGAGCAAGGTAAGCGTCATCGCCAAGCGCGCGACCTGTGGGCGCTCCAAGGTGCGATGCAGCCTCGGCTGGTTGGCGCCCGCGCGACACCGCAGGGACCAGAAAGCCTTACGTGGCTGCTCCCCGCCGATTTCAAAGAAGACAGGCACGACGAATGGATCAATGAGGAAGGCAAAGACCAAGTCGAACGGAGTATCTTTCCGGTCGAGCAGGCGCGGGCGCAGCTCCACTGGCTAGAGCAAATGCACGCCGCCGGGATGTACAAAGATGAACTCGCGTATCCGCATATCAAAGAAATGGGTTTCGAGTTTGATTTGCCGCTTCCGCTGACCGCCAAAGTCGATTCGCCCGCGCCTCGGGAATACGTCAATTTCAAGATCCAACCTCCGGCGACGCTACGCCCGATGATCGCGGATTACCAGCCGAAATCTGTGCAGTGGGATGAACCGATCCCGCCGTCTGAAAGCGCATCGGTGCTGGCCAAGCTCGCGCAGTCGCCAGGCGTGACTGCGTACTGGATGGGACGCACCTACCTCGGCGAAAACATCTGGGTGGCCGATATGACTCTGCCGACGCCTTCGCGGCTTCGCTCGGTTGCCAAGGAGACTACCCTCAAAGCGACGATCGTCTACTCGGGCCGCCAGCACGCCAACGAAGTTTCTTCCACCAGCCATATTCTGAAGCTGGGCGAACAGCTCGCCGACGACCCAGAAACGCGCGCGATGCTCAAGCAGGTCAATGTGGTCCTGCATCCGATTACCAATCCTGACGGCGCCGAGCTTTCTGTGCAGCTCGCCGAGATCACGCCGAATAATATGCTGCATCCGGGTTATCACGGCGCGCTCGCTGCGGATGTCTCGCTGGGCCAGAGCGACCTCGATCCGGTCTATCCGGAATCGCGCACGCGGCGGCAACTACTCGAGAGCTGGTTGCCTGACGCATTCCTGAATCCCCACGGATATCCGTCGCATGAATGGGTGCAGCCGTTCTCGGAATATTCTGGTTGGGTGACCAACCGGCAGGGCGCCAACAACGGGCGCACTTGGTGGATCCCTCGGGGCTGGTTCACCAGCCTTGCGTATCTTCGCGACGACACGCACCCGTATAGCGCGAAGGTCACCTATGAAATTCGAGACCGAATCGTGGAAGCGGAGCGCAACGTTCCAGGCCTGCTGGATCTTGAGGCCCGGATGAACGCCCGCTATCAGCGCTTTGGTCAGCGCTGGCAACCGGAAAACATGCAGCAACCCATCGTCAACGGCATCCGGATTTACATGGGATTGAAAGGCGCCGCGGGCGGTGGACGGGGGGGCTCAGGCGCTGGCGCCGGTGGGCAAGCTGCGCCGGGTAGTGGAGGAGTTGGCGGCATTTCGCCCGATGTTACCTGGGACTCCGGCTACACCGAAGCGCCCGACGAGACTGCGCACGGTGATTACATGAAGCTCATGGCGGCGGCGGGGCTCGCGTTTGATCGCGTGCATCTGCAATATCTGGCCAAAGGCAAACTGCGGATCAACCATACGCAACGCGAGCAAGGTGGTAAAGTCACGTGGCGGGTCGAACGACTGCGTCCGGCTCTTCCGGCCTCTGAGCCCGAGCCGCCGCGAAATGAAACTGGGACGCAAAACGATTAGCATGCTGCTTCGTCTGATAATACAAGTAACAAAAGGGGAACTTATGTTTCTTGGACAACGCTCGATTCTTTTATTGATTTCGGCAGCTCTGCTGTTCGCCGCCGGGGCCATCGCCCAAACCAGCGAAGCCGAGATGACCGGCGCCGTGAGGGACCCGAGCGGGGCCCCGGTTGCCGGTGCGAAAGTGACCGCCGCCAATCAAGACACCGGGGTGTCGCGCACCCTCACGACGGAGAATGATGGTCGCTTCCGGTTCTCTGTCCTGCCCGGACGTTATTCGCTCACTGCCGAAGCGGCCGGATTTAAAAAGGAAACTCTCACGGACATGGTCCTTACTGTGGGAATGCAGTTGGACAAAGACATATCTCTGACGGTCGGAAATGTGCAGGAGTCGGTGACGGTCACGGGCGAAGTGCCTCCGGTTGATACCACCAAGGGTGACGTTTCGGGCGTCGTCACGCAGCAGCAGATCGACGCGCTTCCCGTGAACACGCGCCAAACACTGAATCTGGCGCTGTTGATGCCTGGGACCACGCAGGACGCCTCGCGCACGTTCTATAACAACGTTGAAATCGGCGGCGGCGGGCGCTTTTACGCCAACGGCTTCACCGTGGACGGCGTCACCAACACCTGGGCCGAGCAAGGCGAACCGCGCCAGAATTTCCCGGAAGGCGCCATCCAGGAGTTCAGAGTCAACACGAACCAGTTCAAGGCCGAGCAGGGTCTCGCGATAGGCGGTATGGTGAACATGGTCACCAAAAGCGGCACCAACGCTTTCCATGGGGAGGCGTTCGAATTCTGGCGCAACGCCGCGCTCAATAACGACAATACGTTCACACAACAGAGCATCGCGGCGGCCGGCGGTAGCGGCAAAGCCCCTTTCAATCGAAATCAGTTCGGCGGCGACATCGGCGGACCGATAATCAAGAATCGGACACATTTTTATGTCGCCTATGAACGCACCCAGGTCGATGACAGCTTCACGATTTTCGTCTCACCCGCGGCCGCTCAGTATTATTCCGCCAGTCAGGGCGTTTTCGACAAACCGAGCTATGACCAGCTCTTCAATGTCCGCGTCGATCACGAAATCAGCAACAACCAACGTGTCTTCGCACGCTATTCGCAGGAATGGAACAAGCAGACCTGGCAAGGCTGCAATGGCGCTGCCGAATCGAACTGCTACGACGGACTAATCCCGCGTCACTCCTTTGTGGGTGGCCACACCTGGACGCCGAAACCGAATCTCGTGAACGATTTCCGCTTCCAGTACGCCTTTTCATCGTATCTGCTGGGCCCCTCCGGTGAGCCAATCTTCACTGAGCTTGGCAACTTCTCAGCCCCGCGACTCGCCGAGTTGCAGACCGTGTACAGCTTCCCCAGCTTTCGCTACGGCCAAGGTTATGGAGAACTGGGCATCGAGCGGCGAACCGAGTTCAAGGATGACATCAACTACGTCAAAGGCAACCACATACTTAAATTCGGCTTCGACTATAGTTACATCCCCTTCGCCGACGACACAGTGATCAATTACCAAGGCACCTGGACGTTCGCTACCGATCAGCCCTTCAATCCCAAAGATCCGGCCACGATCGCTAATTTGAAGAATCCGGTTACGTTCACGGCGGCCTTGCCTCCCCAGTACACATCCGTGCCGGTCTCGCAATACGGGGCCTACATTCAGGACGACTGGCGCGTGCGTCGCGACTTAACTTTGAACATCGGGCTGCGTTGGGACCGCGAGGTTGGTTCTTATAACGAGAGTCTCAATCCGGCATCCTTCCCGCAGCCGGTCCCGTTCATCGGAAATCCCAGCCAGCGCGGCCAGACGCATAACTTCGGCCCGCGCTTCGGCCTCGCCTGGAACGTACTCGGTACCAACAAAAACGTCGTACGAGCCGGATATGGCATCTACTACAACAACATCCAGACGCTTCTGAACTTTCCCGAGAACCGCAATTACTCGCAATGCAACGTCTTGATTGCAAACCCATCGTATCCCAATCCCTACGGCAACCAGAGCGCAACCGCCTTCTGTTCCAGCGCGCCGCCTACAGTCACGGTGCTTGACAAAAACTTCGCTATGCCGTATTCACAGCAATTCACGCTCGGTTATTCTCGCGAAATCACGCACGATTTTTCGATTCACGTTGACGGCGCTTACATCCACACCTTGAGGGATTGGCGGACCTGGGACATGAACTACCCGAACGCGGCCGGAGTACGGCCGAACCTGGCCTTCGCGCGCATCCTAGACCACAAGTCTATTTCACAATACAAATACAAAGCGCTTTACGTTCGCGCCGAGAAGCGTTTTGCCCAGCGGTACCAGTTTCTTGTTTCGTACTCGCTCGCCTCGAATCGTGATGATAACCCGCAAGCGCAGGTGACCAATCAGAACAACTACAACCTGGACTGGGGTCCAGCGAATATCGATCGGAGGAACGCGGTTGTTGCCGGCGGATTCGTGCAGCTTCCCTGGAAGATCACGGCCGGCGCGTTCTGGCAGTTGCGGTCGTCGCTGCCGTTCAGCGTCACGGCGCCGGCGATCGTCATCGACGGTATTACCCAATATGTGCCGGGCACGACCCGTGACATGGGGAATCGCAACAATACAGCCCTTCTGGCAGCGGTGAATGCGTATCGGGCCACTCTGGGACTCGCTCCGGTTCCTGCCTCCCAAATCGACAGCAGCCGGTTCAACAGCTTCGACCTGAAACTGAGCCGCGCGTTCTTTGTGCGGGAACAGCGCAGGCTCGAAGTGATCGGACAGGCATTCAATCTTTTTGGGGTGACCAACCTGGGCGCCGATGCGAATCATACCGGAACGACAGGTGCGGCGAACTCTCCGAATTTTGGGAAAATTCTCGCGGCGGGCAACCTCCAGCAAGCCGAGCTGGCCGTGCGGTTCGCTTTCTGACGCTGTGGGTTTAGGCCTCCGGTCTGTCACTCGCGCAGGTTGCAAGAGTTCAAGAGACGGCCGTCGTTGCGCGATTCACCCGCTAGAAACTCCATCACCAGCAGGCGTGAGCGGTCGGAGGTTTGACCGGAAAATACTTTGCCCTTTCAAGAAGAAGCATCAAGGATGATGTGAAGCCTCAGGTTTAACAACTCGCAGAGTGGGTTTAGTGACTCTTCTTCCGTTGACAAGAATCGCTCTAAGAATCTCAAAACCTGGATATTTGCGATGGGCCGAGTCAAACTTATATGCTTCGCTACCATGGATTTGGAATAAGAAGTCGGGTTCCCGTCATCTGGTCTCGTTATCCCGAATCGAGGCAAGCAAGAAGCCGCCGAATCGGTGGTGCGATCCTTGAAGCGAAGGGATTGACGTGACCTGCAACAGCTGCTAATCCTGGTTTCAACTTCCTCGAACCGGACTTAACCGACCAATTCGTGCCCGCTCGAATGCGCTAGCGCGCCGAGCCGCTTACCACCACGCGGGACTATTCTGCCCAATGAAACTGCAGACGGCAAGAACTTTTGGTGCCGATCGAGTAAACCTCACGGGCCCGTCCGCCAAAAACCCCTCTCGAACGCGTTCTTTAGGTAGAAAATTCGATCGAAAAGAAAAATGGAGGCCTAGGATCGGAAGAGGGCCTCATTGAAGGATTGGCCGGTATAAATGGACTTCGCGCGCTATGCCTTCACTCCGACGGTTGTCCGCCGCAGCCGCTTCGGTTTAGCTCGATCAAGACTTAGATTTGCGCGGTACCGCCATCGACGAAAAGTTCGATACCGTTGACAAAGCTCGAGTCGTTAGAGGCGAGGAAGAGAGCTACAGTTGCTATCTCTTCCGGACGGCCCATCTCGCCGCGAGGAATGAGAGCTTTGAACCGCTCCTTTGCCTCCGGGCCGAGTGGATCGAGAACCGGCGTGTCTATGGTGCCGGGGCTCAGGATGTTCACTCTTATTCTTCGCTCCTTAAGCTCGACAAGCCAGGTGCGCGCGAACGAGCGCACTGCGGCTTTGCTGGCGCTATAGACGCCAAATGCCGGGAAGCCCTTGATGCTGGCGATGGAGCCGTTGAGGAAGATGGAGCCGTTGTCGTTGAAGAGCGGCAGCGCCTTCTGGACGGTGAAAAGCGTACCGCGCACGTTGAGGCCGAAAGTCTTGTCGAAGTGCTCTTCGGTGACCTGTTCCAGCGTGGCCAACTCACCCTGGCCGGCGCTGGCGAAGAGGATGTCGATTTTGCCCCTTTTGCGTCTGACGGTCTCGTAGAGGCGGTCGAGGTCCGCGAGATTAGAGGCGTCGCCCTGTACGCCGGTCACGTTCCTGCCGATGAGCTTCACGGCCTCATCGAGCTTCTCCTTGCGTCGACCGGTGATGAAGACGTGTGCGCCCTCCTCGACGAAGAGCTTTGCTGTTGCAAGCGCCATACCAGAGGTGGCGGCGGTGATGACTGCTACTTTTCCTTCGAGCTTTCCCATTGCTGTTCTCCTTTCGTATTCTGGTTGGTTGCCGGGCCGGGCGCGCCGGCGCATCGCTATCGGCAGCGCGCGTTGCGGACAGAGCAGTTAGCGTAGCCCGCCGCCGGCGTGAATCAGTTCGCCGCTGATCCAGATGGAGTCGTTGGAAGCGAGGAA
>DATHOT010000191.1:0-2810 GCA_035484655.1 Bryobacteraceae bacterium
AACCGATTTTTAAGCAAAATTTAAGGTTGCATTGGTATGATCAACTGCTAATGGAACCCGCATCGCTTCGTTACTCGGCTAAAGCGATTTTGGCCCTGATTGCCTCACTTTTGCCCAGCTTCGCCCAGGGGCTCGACCCAACGGAAATCGGCCGGCAGCCGTTTGTACAACGCCAGGCCACTCCCAACGTCACTCAGGCAGCTCCCCAAACCCTCACTTTGAAAGATGCCTTGGAACTCGCTCAAAAGAACGATCCTGCGTATCTGTCAGCGTTGAACGATGCAGCCGTCGCCCAGGAGGATCGGGCCCAGGCCCGGGCGGCAGTGCTGCCTACCTTCGGCGTCAGATCGGAATATCTCGGCACCCAGGGCGACGGAAAACTTGCCTCGGGAAGATTTGTCACCAACGACGGCGTGCACGTCTACCGGGACTGGGTTACGATGCATCAGGACCTGTCGCCAGGGACGTTCATGCGTACCGGTGTCAAACGAGCTGAGGCAGCCGTGGCCGTGGCGCGTGCAAAAGCGGAAATCGCGCGCCGCGGATTGTCCGGCACTGTCACCAAAGCCTATTACAGCCTCATCGTTGCGCAACGCAAGTACGCCAATGCCCAGCAAGCTCTCGATCAAGCCCAACGATCTCTACAAATCAGCCAGGATCTGGAGCGCGGCCGCGAAGTGGCGCATAGCGACGTCGTCAAGTCTCAGCTCCAGTACACGGCTCAGGATCAGGCTTTCCGGGAAGCGAAACTCGCGATGGAAAGCGCGCGGCTCGATCTGGCGGTGCTTCTATTCCGCGACTTCGATGAAAACTTCTCGATCGTTGACGACCTGGACGTGGCTCCAGCTCTGCCTCCGATCGCTGATGTCGAGGCCATGGCCGGTCGTGAGAATCCGCTGCTGGCGCAAGCCATGGCCACGCTGCGTGGTACGGACCTGGACATCGCGATTGCGCGCCAGGCATTCCTGCCGTCCATCTCGTTAGACCCTGTCTACGGCATCGAGGCCAACGCCTTCGCTCTCCATAGCGCCGTCGCAGCGAACAAAGAACTTGGACCTCTACCGAACCTCGGCTATTTTGTGACCGTCAGCTTAAACATGCCGCTCTGGGATTGGGGCGTCCGCCGGAGCAAGGTAAAACAAGCCGAATTGAAGCGCGAGCAGGCTAATCTGGATTTGAGCGCGGCGCAGCGAACATTACTGAGGAATCTTCGCGGCTACTTCGAGGAAGCGCAGACGGCTCGCGAGCAGGTTGCCCTGCTCCGCCAGACAGTCGACCTGGCGTCGGAAAGCTTGCGCCTAAATACGCTGCGTTACCAGGCCGGGGAGGCGACGATCTTAGAACTGGTGGACGCCCAGACCACCCTCACCCAGGCGCGGAACGCGTATGATGACGGTTTGGTGCGCTACCGCGTAGCCTTGGGAAATCTACAGACGCTTACGGGGACGTTCTAGCCATGCCGGGGAAGATATTAACGACGGCCGTTCTTCTCGTTCTGTTATCCGCTTGCGCGAAGAAGGAGGAGAAGCAAGCCGAAGCGCCCGCGCCGGTTCAGGTCACCGCGGTGACTCAGAACACCATTCGCCGCACCGTCGCCGGAGACGGAGCGCTTTTCCCTCTGGACCAAGCCAACATAATGCCGAAGATCGCCGCGCCGGTGCAGAAGTTTTACGTGAATCGCGGCGACCATGTGAAACAGGGCCAACTTCTGGCGGTAATGGAAAACCGGGATCTGGTAGCGGCCGCTGCTGAGAGCAAAGGCGGGGTCGAGCAGGCTGAATCTAATTTCCGGGCCACCCAGGGTGCGACTGTTCCTGAAGCCGTCGTTAAGGCGCAAACCGATTTGGATGCCGCCCGCGAGTCTCGCGACGCCGCCAAGAAAGTATTGGACAGCCGGCAGCAGTTGTTTAAGGACGGAGCGCTGGCCGGCAAGCTCGTCGATGATGCTCAGGTTGCTTACGCACAGGCGCAAGGCCAGTATCGCGCCGCCGACGAGCACCTGAAGGCTTTGCAATCCGTTTCCAAGGAGGAGCAGATCAAAGGCGCGGCCGCTCAGGTCCAGACCGCCAAATCACATTACGATTCTCAGGAGGCGCAGGTCGCCTATTCCCGCGTCGTTAGCCCGATTGGCGGAGTGATTGCGGACCGGCCGCTGAATGCGGGCGAGATGGCCAACCCTGGCTCTCCCATGATCACTGTGATGGACATTTCGCGGGTGATCGCGCGCATCAATATTCCGGAGTCCGACGCTACGGCTGTGAAGGTGGGCCAATCCGTGGTCGTCACCCAGGGAAACAACAGCGACGAGATCGAGGGGAAAGTGAAGGTGGTGAGTCCGGCCGCGGACGCCAATACCACGACGGTTCAAGTCTGGGTGGATGTCCCAAATCCGGGCGAGCGGCTGAAACCCGGAACCAGCGTGCATGCGGTGATCGTGGCGGAGGAGTTCAAGGCGGCTACTGTAGTTCCTGCGGCCGCCATTCTTCCGGGCGAAGAAGGAGGAACAGCAGTGCTGACGGTCGGCTCCGATTCGACGGTGCGTCGAAAGACCGTCAAACTTGGCGTGCGCGAAGGCAATCAAGTGCAGATTCTGGCCGGCGTTTCGCCTGGAGAAGAAGTGGTAGTGGTGGGTGGATTAGGTCTCGACGACAAGGCCAAGGTAAAGGTGGTCACAACCCAGGTCGAAGAAGCCGACGACGAGGATGAAGATAACGCGCCGCCGGTACCAAAAGCCGATAAGGCTACTCAGGACCAGAAGAAAGACGAGCAGAAGCCGAAGGGAAAATGAGCCAACTTTCGACACTTCCGCC
>DATHOT010000192.1:0-3045 GCA_035484655.1 Bryobacteraceae bacterium
GATATTGCGAAGCCGGCGGCTCCTTACCATCCTTGAGCCAGGCTTCCATCGCGACTAGAAGAGCGCGCATGGCAGTGCGATAGTCGTTGGTGTTCGAGAGGTTCTGCGCCTCAACCTGCCGCGGCGGAATAGACCCTGCGCCGTGTTGGGCTCCCGCGAAAAAGTAAATGCGAGTGTCCTTGGCCGGTGGCGCGTCCTGTTTGCCATCGGGAGTGGTGTGGATCAGAGAAGCCGCTCGGCCCCAGTATTCGTACGCGCCATTGCTGTAAAAAATCTTCGGCACTACTTTGGCCTGCGTGGCCTTCGCGAGCAGTCCTTCGTTGTCGGTGAAGGGAGGCATGTCGACCGGATAGGCGACGTTCAAGAACGGATGCCCATCGCGCGATGGCTGCGCGAAACGGGCATTGAAGCTGCCCCGTCCGGCGCCGGCTACATGCGCCCACACGCCGTCGAAAGCGCGGCGACTTTTTTCGTCCTCATTGAAGCCGTCGTACAGAAAAGTTCGCAGGAACCGGCCGCTTTGTGAAACACCGAAGCCGACTACGCGCTTGATGTATTTCGCCTCATCGCCGAGCGCTGTCTCAGCGCCGCCGTATTTCAGATAGGACGCCGTATCGCGCACCGCAGCCGGCCCTAGCCCAACCAGCACCGGATCCTTAGCCTTGTATACCACTTCGTAGATCTTGCCAGGCTCAAAACCGCCGTCCATCGTGACGTGCGTGGCGTCGGCGAATTTCCATTTATCGCGTGCGATCAAAAGGCGCTCACCGTTCACCTTGTCGCGCACAAAGATGCGGTTCTCGGAATCATTGGCATCGACTACCGGATAGCCGATCTGAACTCGATCGCCCAAGGGGATAGTGTTGACCAGTTGGTCGCCTTCCCACTCGGCCCGCACCCATCCAACGATCGGCTGCCCATTGTTGGTCGCAATGGGCGCGTAGAGATGCAAGAGCTTCTCCGACGGCGGAACGTCGAACTCCCAGCCGATCCAGACCAGCGTGTAGCCCTGCTCGAGCAGAAACTTATCGCCAAATTCGGCGGGCGTCCGCGGATCGGGGGATCCCTGGGCGAGATCGAACATATTCAGCAGGCCCTTGCCGCCGCGATTCGAAATCTCGAGCAGCGCCGTGCCGTTTCCTTTAGCCGGATCGCGCGGCTTCAAGATATACATGTCGGCCGAAAACTCCACCTTGCCGTCCGAGTTACGCGGCGCCAGGTCGATGTCGGCGATGATCCGGTTGGGTCCAAGCTTGGGATCGACAGCGAAGTGGACCTTGGCGGTTACTCGCTCGTATGGTCCGGCCGTGCCGAAAGAGGCGCCATCGAGAACCTCGGCGCGATCGACAACTTGAATACTGGTGACCGCCGAAAAGGACGCGCAGGCAAAAAGCAGCGTGAGAATCGAGATGCGACGAAGCATGTGATTCATTTTAACTAGGCTAGAGCTGGTTTATGCAAGGGATAGGCCAGCTTGGGCGCGCAGCGCGAAGTCATCAAAGAGCCCCTGCCGGAGCTTTGGAAAAGCCGCAGCCGCGATCATTGCGGCATTATCAGTGGACAAACCGGGCGTCGGGAAAAACACAGGATATGGAAGATGGGCGTCCTTCGCCGTGGCACGCAGTCCAGCATTACAGGCGACTCCGCCTGAAATGATCAATGTTCGCGCGCTAATCTTTTCCGCCGATGCGATCGAGCGGCGAAGCAGTTCGTCGATCACGGTTCGCTGGAAGGATGCCAGCAGATCGAGCGTAGGCCGAGGCGTCATGCGAAGCCAGTCTTCCGGTGATGGATTTTCCAGGTGCCGGCGCGCTTCGATCTCGGCCGATAAATCATGCTGCTCCACCAAGCGCAGCACTGCGGTCTTCAATCCGCTGAAGCTGAAATCGAGCGCATTGCCCTTCATCTTCGGAGACGTGAACTTCACCGCGTGCGGGTTGCCATGCGGCGCAAGTCGATCGATGATCGGTCCACCGGGATATCCGAAGCCAAGCAGCTTGGCAACTTTATCGTAGGCTTCACCGGCAGCATCGTCGCGGGTCTTTCCGAGTAGCCGATAAATAAAACCATCGCAAACTTCGAAAAGGTGAGTATGCCCGCCGCTGACAACCAAGGCCAGCGCCGGAAAAGCGATGCTCTCGCCCGCTGCCGACGCTTCGAGAAATACCGCGTGTATGTGCCCCTCAATGTGGTTAACGCCGATCAGCGGCAGGCGGCGAGCGAAACAGATCGATTTAGCATACGTGATTCCGACTAATAGCGAACCCACCAGCCCGGGACCTTCGGTTGCGGCCACCGCCGACAGTTGATCCAGGGTTGTCCCGGCTTGTTCCAAGGCGAGCCGGACCACCGGCACAATGGCCCGCAGATGTTCGCGCGAAGCCAGCTCGGGTACCACGCCGCCGTACTTGCCGTGGGTCGCAAGCTGCGATGCTACCACTGACGACAGAATGGTCTTGCCATCTTCGACAACTGCAGCCGCCGTTTCATCGCACGAAGTCTCGATCCCCAAGATGAGCATTGGTATCGTGAGGTTTGGATCTCTCTCAGTTCAATTATCACTTGCCGCCGGCGTTAATCGCGCAGGAGCCGCTTCGCGATCGAGCGGCCTCGCGCATGTTGGTCTTGTATCGCGACGAGCAGCGCTGGGAAGATCGCATGTTTCGCGAGTTTCCAGACTTCCTGCGCGACGGCGATTGCCTGCTTCTCAACGACTCGAAGGTGTTTCCTTCGCGGCTGCTCGGACATCGCGCGGGCGGGCACGCGTCCGGAAAAGTCGAGCTTCTCCTACTGCAGCCGGTGACCGCGGATGCCAAGACATGGACGGCGTTGGTGCATCCTGGCCGCAAACTACGAACCGGCGAGCGCATTCAATTCGACGGTCTTGAGGCGGAGATTATCGGGCGCAGCGAGTACGGCGAGCGAACGGTGCACTTTCGCTCGGACGGCGATATCTATGCATTGTTAGACAAGATCGGCCACGTTCCACTCCCGCCCTATATCAAGCGGCTGGATACCGCAGATGATCGCACGCGATACCAGACC
>DATHOT010000193.1:0-11372 GCA_035484655.1 Bryobacteraceae bacterium
AGGATTCGCTGCGCTACGTCCCGGGCTTCAGACAAGGTCGCAAGCGATAATTTCGTTCTTTCGCGCCTCCCATTCTTCCGCACGCAGTGAAGTGTCAGCGTTGGTTCTTTGTCCATCGAAACTCCTTCCCATACGTTGGACACCGCAGGGCCTAGAACATTTCCTAGTAAATGTCATCTCGCAGGTACCTAACGGTTAGCTCTTCGTTGTAAACCTATAGATTGTCGTGCTGTGGAACTGCTGACCGGCCTTCAGCACGGTGGAGGGGAAGCCCGGTTTATTGGGCGAATCGGGAAAATGCTGGGTTTCTAGGCAAAGACCGCTGAAGCGGCCGTAGGACTTGCCGCCAGTGCCTTTGATCGATCCATCCAGCGAGTTGCCGGTATAAAATTGGACACCCGGCTGATCTGTGAGGGCTTCGAGTACTCTCCCGCTGGACGGTTCTTCGACGCGGGCCGCCAGGCTGGGCGCGGGGGCGTTTCTGTTTAGGACCCAGTTGTGATCGTAGCCCTTGCCGAGCTTTAGCTGTTCGTCATTCTGTTCGATTCGCGCCCCAACCGCCGTCGCCTTGCGGAAATCGAACGGAGTGCCGCTTACGTCGCGCAATTCTCCGGTGGGAATCAAGCCGGCGTCGACGGGTGTAAAGCGGTCGGCATTCAGGGTCACGATATGGCCTAAGATGTCGCCGTTGCCGGCTCCCTTCAAATTGAAGTACGCATGGTTGGTCAAGTTGAGGACGGTATCCTTGTCGGTGGTGGCGGCGTACTCGATCTTCAGTTCGTTGCCGTCAGTCAGGCGGTAGGTGACGATCACCTTCAGGTTACCGGGGTAACCTTCTTCGCCGTCCTTGCTCAGGTAGGTTAGCGCGAGACCGCCGTCCGGCAGTTCGCGGGGCGTCCAGACCGCTTTGTTGAATCCGTGCAGCCCACCATGCAGGGAATTTACGCCATTATTGGCCGCGAGTTTGTACTCGACGCCATCGAGTGTGAAGCGCGCGTGCCCGATGCGATTTCCATAACGGCCGACTAGCGCGCCGAAATAGGGGCTGGGGCTGGTGAGATAGTCGCGGAGGGTATCGAATCCCAGGATGACGTCGGCCATCATGCCGTTGCGATCCGGCGCTTTGAGAGAGACGACGATCCCGCCGTAGTTGGTGATTCGCGCCTCCAGGCCGGCCTTGTTGGTGAGGGTGTAAATCTGGACGGTTACGCCGTCGAGCGTTTTTCCCCACTCGGCCCGGGTCAGCTTAGGTTTCGCGTTCAGGGTCATGGATGCCGCCAAAATTAGAATTGCCGCGCGTAGTTTTTGCAAAACCGGTCTCCTCAGCGTACCGTTTCCCGACTCAGTCCGGGAGCTATTAGAATAAGGGTCTGTGAAAGTGTTTGCAAGCGTCGAACGACAGCTATGAGTGCCTCCTCGCGTTTGCTCACGCTTTCTGGCGTCGACCTCGCGATCATCGCCTTGTACTTCGCCGCCGTTCTCGGCATCGGCTTCTATCTGAAGCGATACACGAAAACCGGCGAGGATTTCTTCCTGGCCGGCCGCGAGATGACTGCGTGGGTGGCGGGACTAAGTTTCCTGGCCGCGAATCTGGGCGCGCTCGAAATGATGGGCTGGGCTGCATCGGCCTATCAGTACGGCATTCTGGCGACGCACTGGTATTGGATCGGCGCGATTCCAGCCATGCTGTTCCTGGGCCTGGTCATGATGCCCTTCTATTACATCTCCAAGACGCACTCGGTACCGGGCTATCTCAAACTACGCTACGGTGAATCGTCGCGCGCCTTGGCCGCCATCTGTTTCGGATTCATGACGGTGCTGATGAGCGGTATCAACATGTACTCGATGGCGCTGGTCATGAAGGTGGTGCTCGGCTGGGACATCCATTTCAGTATCTGGGTCTCGTCTCTTACGGTGGCCGTATACGTTGTTCTGGGCGGGCTGCTCTCAGCGATTTTCAACGAGGTTCTGCAGTTCGTCCTGATCTGGCTGGGCGCGCTGCTCATTTCAATCCTCGGTTTGATCGAAGCCGGCGGCTGGAACGGCGTGGTGGAGCGAATCGCCCATAATTTTCCGGGCCAAAGCTATACACACTTGTGGAGCACGCTCGGATCATTTGACGACAATCCGATGGGTATTCACTGGGTGGGGATCGTGTTCGGACTCGGCTGGGTGATTTCGTTCGGCTACTGGACTACAGACTTTCTAGTGGTTCAGCGTGTGCTCGCCGCTAAGGACATCCGGTCGGCTAAGCTCGCGCCCGTTATTGGCGCGGGATTCAAGATGCTGGTGCCGTTCATCGTTATTCTTCCCGGGCTGCTCGGCTTGGCCGTGCTTCCGGAGCATCTGGTCGGCGAAAGCCAGGCCGTCGCGACGGGAGGCCACAGTTACAACGAAGTCCTGCCGATCATGCTGGCGCGTTACTGCGGGCCGGGATTGTTGGGGCTCGGCATCACGGCATTGATGGCCGGCTTCATGTCTGGTATGGCGGGCAACGTAAGCGCCTTCGCGACGGTATGGACTTATGACATCTACCGGCCATTCTTTCGCCGGCAGGCCACCGATGCGCACTATGTCTCGGTCGGCCGGTGGTGCACGCTGCTCGGCGTGCTGGTGAGCATCGGTACCGCCTACTTCGTGATGCAGTTCCAAAGCATCATGGACTATGTCCAAGCGCTGTTTAGTTTCTTTATCGCTCCGCTTTTCGGTACTGTGCTGCTTGGCATGCTGTGGCGTCGCGCGACGCCGGCCGGCGGCTTCTGGGGTTTGTTGAGCGGAACGATCTCGGCGATTGGGCTGTGGGCCTGGGTGAAGATCGATCCTACGGCGCTGCGGTATGTGGCGCTGTCGCCGAAAGCGAAGGACATGGCGGAGAACATGTACCGGGCATTATGGTCATGGATCGTGTGCGTGTTGGTTACGGTGGTCGTGAGTTATATGACCCGTCCCAAACCGATCGAGGAATTGACGGGGCTGGTGTACGGGTACACGGAACTGCCGTCGGAAGAGCATTTGCCGCTATACCAACGCCCGATCTTTTGGGCTGGTGTGGTGGCGGTTGGGTTCGTGATCTTGAACATCATTTTCTGGTAGGTGACAATGCATCGTCCCGGCATGGTTTCGATTTGGTTCTTCATTGGCGTGCTGCTGCTGATTTACGGGGTGTTGATCCTGGGTGCGGGGTTATATGAGAAAGCGGTACCGGCGGAGCATCCGGTGGTGCTGGCCAACCTGCACGCAGGAATCTGGTGGGGCGCGCTGCTGATCGTGCTCGGGGCGTTTTATTCGTTTCGATTCTCACCGTGGAGAGGTAGATAAATGGACGCCAAACCGCGTCGCATGACGTTCGGAATGATCGTCGGGAATCGCGGCTTTTTTCCAGACCACCTCGCCAAAAGCGGGCGCACGGAGATGATCGCGGCGATCGAAAAGGCCGGCCACAGCGTGGTGGCGCCGGGTGTTCAGGACACCAAGTTCGGCGCTGTGGAAACCCGCGCGGAGGCGGTGTGCTGCGGCGAGCTTTTCAAGAAACATGGTGACGCGATCGATGGTGTAATCGTCACTCTGCCGAATTTCGGCGACGAGCGCGCCATCGCCGATACGCTGCGGATGGCCGGCCTGAGCGTGCCGGTGCTGGTGCAGGCGTCGCCGGACACCCCGGGCCGGATGGGCATTCGGGATCGCCGCGACAGCTTCTGCGGCAAGATGTCGGCCTGCAATAATTTAGCGCAGTACGGCATTCCGTACTCGCTGACCACGCTTCACACGGAGACGCCAGATTCCGATGTCTTCCGCCGCGATCTGGACTGGTTCGGCGCAGTGTGCCGGGTCACACGAGGGTTGCGGAGGCTTCGTATCGGCGCCATCGGCGCGCGGCCGGCTGCCTTCAACACGGTTCGCTATAGCGAAAAGATCCTGGAAGCCAATGGTATTTCGGTGGAACCGATCGACCTCTCGGAAATACTGGGGCGAATCGCGCGCATGGGCGACCAGGATTCCGCCGCCCAAGCGAAGTTGGAACAGATCAAGCGCTACGTGCCGACCAACAGTGTCCCGGCCGAGCCGCTAATGAAGATGGCCAAACTCGGAGCCGTGGTGGATCAATGGATGACGCAAACGCAGGTTGCGATCAGCGCCGTGCAATGCTGGACCTCGCTCGAAGAGTTCTTCGGTGTCGTGCCCTGCACCATCATGAGCATGATGAGCGAAAATCTGACGTCCAGCGCCTGTGAGGTGGATATTTGCGGCGTGGTGGGGATGCACGCGCTACAGCTCGCTTCGGCAACGCCCAGCGCGTTACTGGACTGGAACAACAACTATGGCGACGATCCCGACAAAGCGGTCTGTTTCCATTGCAGCAATCTTCCCAAGCATTTCTTCAAAGAAGTCCGCATGGATTTTCAGGAGATTATCGCCGGCACGGTGGGCAAGGAGAACACCTACGGGACGTGCGTGGGCCGCGTGAAATCCGGGCCAATGAGCTTTGCGCGTTTTTCGACCAACGACCGCGCAGGTACGATTCATGGTTACGTCGGCGAGGGCGAGTTCACCGACGATCCGCTGGAGACTTTCGGCGGGGCGGGCGTAGTACGTATTCCGCGGCTGCAAGCGCTGCTCCGCTACATCTGCGAACGCGGCTTCGAGCATCACGTTGCGGGCAACTTCGCGTTGGTGGCATCGGCGGTGCGGGAGGCGACGACGCGTTATCTCGGCTGGAGCGTCCACCAGCATGAATAGGTCATGAGCATAGTCGCCGGGGTCGATTTCGGGACACTCAGCGTTCGGGCCTCGATCTTCGACAGCGCTCGAGGGCGGCTCGGCGCCGGCGTGGCCGAGTATCCGCTGCAGCGCAGGAAGGAAGATCCCGATCACGCCAGTCAAAGCCACGCGGACCACATGCGGGCGCTGGTAGAGGCGATGCGCCGGGCCCTCGAAAGTGCTGGGATCGACGGCCATACGGTCGAAGCCATCGCGCTCGATACCACCGGTTCGAGCGTGATTCCGGTGGATGCGCGTCTCGAGCCTCTGGATGACTATTATTTGTGGTGCGATCATCGGGCTTGGAAAGAAGCGGGCGAAATCACCGCGGCCGCGCGGCGTCACGGTCTGGAGGCGATCGATTGGTGTGGCGGCATTTATTCTTCCGAGTGGGGGTTCGCGAAGCTTCTGCATTGGCTGCGCAACAATCCGGAGAAGCGGGATCGTTTCCGTACCGCGCTCGAACACTGCGATATGGTGGCGGCAGTGCTTTGTGGAATCAGCGATCCGGCGAAGGCGCCAAGAAGCATTTGCGCGATGGGTCATAAGTGGATGTGGAACGCCGGGCTGGGCGGACTGCCATCGGAAGCTTTTTTGGCGAGCTTAGATCCGGCGCTTAGCGGCATCCGCGCGAAGCTTGACGGCTGCTATGCCACCTCCGATAAAATCGCCGGCCATCTCGCTCTGGCGTGGGCTGAGAAGCTGGGCCTGTGTGCGGGGATTCCCATTCCAGTGGGCGCTTTCGACGCGCATTGGGACGCCATCGGCGCGGGCGTGCGTTTGGGCGACATGGTGAACGTGGTCGGAACGTCCACGTGCATCATGGCGATCAGCGAGACGCCGGCGTTGATTCCCGGCGTGTGCGGCGTAGTGCCGGGATCGGTTCATCCCCGCTACGCCGGCATCGAGGCCGGTCTCTCGGCCACCGGCGACATCTTCGACGCCATCGCGCGGCGCGCCAATACTACGGTCGCGGAGCTCTCGCGCGGCCTGGAGAAATATCGCGCCGGTGAAACCGGACTTCTGCGTCTCACTTGGGACAATGGGGATCGCACGGTGCTGGTGAATCCGGAACTGAGCGGCGTGACGCTCGGCTGGCGGCTGACGCACACGGCCCAGGATGACCTGTTTGCCGCCATCGAAGGAACTGCCTTCCACACGCGCGTGATCCTGGAGCGGATGGAAGAGCACGGCGTGCCGGTTCGCCGGGTCATCAATGCGGGCGGCATCCCGCAGCGAAATACGGTACTCAATCAGGTCTATGCGAATGTGATGGGAAAGCCGATCCTGGTGCCCAACGGCGACGTGACCAGCCTGGGGTCGGCCATTTTCGCGTTCCTCGCTGCCAAGACTTTTCATACCGTCGAGGAAGCGCAGGCTGCACTGTGCCCCGGCTATATTGCCGTCGAGCCGCAGGAGTCGAACGCCGGCACTTATCGGGAACTATATCCGCTTTTCCAGAAACTGTACTTTTCTTTCGGCGCCCGAGGCTCCAATCCAATCGAGCTCGGCGACGTTTTGCCGGAGCTGCGAAGAATCGCGAGCCAGGCGCGGGGAGGCCAGAGTGCTGGAAACGCTGCGGGCTGAAGTTTACGAGGCGAACCTCGAACTGGTCCGTCGTGGACTGGTGCTGTACACTTTCGGGAACGCGAGCGGCGTATCGCGGGAACGCGGGCTGGTGGTGATCAAGCCCAGCGGTGTTCCCTACGAGACGATGACTCCCGGCGACATGGTGATCACCGACCTGGAAGGCAATGTCGTAGACGGCAGCCTGCGGCCGTCGTCGGATTTAGCCACGCACGCAGCGCTCTATCGGGCATTCCCGTCGATCGGCGGCATCGCACACACACACTCTCGAAACGCCACGGCCTGGGCGCAGGCCGGCCGCGAGATTCCGTGCTTCGGCACTACGCACGCCGATTACTTCCATGGACCGGTGCCGGTGACCCAACCCCTCACGGCGGCCGAGATCGAATCGGACTACGAAGCCAATACCGGGGCAGCGATTATCCGGTTGATGGCGGGCCGCGATCCTCTGACTTGCCCGGCTGCGTTGGTCTCGGGGCACGCGCCATTCTGCTGGGGTAAATCTGCGGCCGACGCCGCTCACGCCGCTGTTATCGTCGAAGAACTGGCCGCGATCGCGTTCCAGACCCTGATCATCAATCCCGACGCCAAGCCGATCTCGACCGCATTGCACGACAAACATCACCACCGCAAACACGGCCCGAAAGCTTACTACGGACAACGAAGGTCCTGAATGTTATTCAACACGTAGGCGCAGAATCGTGAGCGAGTGGGCGGGAAATGTGTACGAGAACGCGTTCTTGTCCAGCGCGGCGGAAAGCGTACTCGTTTTGGGAACTACCTTCTTATCGTCGCCGAAGGTGTGCGTCGCCTTCAGATCCGGATAGTTCATTTGCCAGACGCCGAGATCTTGCTTGAGGATGCCTTCTTCGTTCTGGATACGCGTAGCGATGTCCTGCGACTTGCTGCGGTTCAACACGTTGACGTAGACGGCGTGATCGCGGGCGTTATACGTCGCCGAAACATCCAGGTAAGGAAGCGGCTGCTGATTCGCAGTATAGGTTGGCGAAGCGACCCAGGCATGCAACGCCACATTTCCACGCTGTTTGCCGTACTCGAGAATCGGGAAGTAGATCGGCTGCAGGAACAGCCCTTGTTTGTTCGTAATGATCGGGGCGATCACGTTGACCAACTGGGCCAGGTTCGCCATCTTGACCACGTCGGCATGGCGGAAGAACGAATTGAAAAACATTCCCATCGCCAGCGCATCCTCGAAATTGTAGATCTCTTCCAGATGCTCGCGGCTTCCGGTGCGATACCACACGTTCCATTCGTCGTAGGCGATGAAAATCGGCCGGGGATTGGTCTGTCCGGTTTGGGCGGCCTTAATGGCGGCTGCAGTGGTGTCGATGTAAGAATCAATGCGTTGTGACGCGGCCAGGAATTGCTCGAGATCGTTCTGGCGATCTCCAATGTAGGTGTGCAGCGAGATGTAATCGATCTGATTCCGCAGTTCATTCACCACGGTGCGGTTCCAGCCGAGCCAATCCGCGTTGTAATTGCTGGATCCGCTCGCAATCAACTTGATAGAGGGGTCGACGAGCCGCATGGCCTTGGCCGCTTCTAGCGCGAACTTGGAATAATCCTCGGCGTTCTTGTGACCCAGTTGCCACGGGCCGTCGATCTCGTTCCCGAGCCCCCAGTACTTCACGTTGTACGGCTCATCGCGCCCGTTCTTGCGACGCTGGTCGGCCCAATAGGTGTGGCGCGATTCGTTGGTGTATTCCACCCAGTGGCGCGCGTCTTCGACGGTACCGAGGCCGGCGTTAATGCAGATGTATGGCTCGGCGCCGATACGCTCGCAGTACTTCAGAAACTCGTCGGTCCCGAAGCGATTGGATTCCAAGTCGTGCCACGCCAGCTCGGCTCGCACCGGACGCTGGTCCTTGGGACCGATGCCGTCCTTCCAGTCGTAGCCCGAAGAGAAGTTGCCACCCGGATAGCGCAGGATGGACACGCCCAGCTTTTTGACCGCGTCCATAACGTCCTTGCGATAGCCGTCTGTATCGGCCAACGGGCTGCCTTCGTCGTAGATACCGCCATAGATCATGCGGCCGAGATGCTCGGCGAAGTTTCCGAAGACGCGCGGGTCTACTTCGCCAATCGTGCGGTCGATGTCGATCTTGATGCGCGCGGCAGGCGTTTGCGCCGGGCAGACGAAGGCTATAAGGAAAAGCCAATTCCGAAACATCAGAATTGGCTATTATGACACGGCGTGCCCTGCCACAAATGGTAAGCTAGGACTTGGAGACTCGAGATTCGTCCTTGAAGCCGAGATTTTCAACGCGTATCGGAAAGAACTGGCTGGTTCTTTCTCATGTCAAGGATTCGATCTGGAATCTTCAAATCTGGGGCGATACGCCACTTCAGGCGGAAATCTCCGCCGATAATGAACTGGAAGCAAAGGAGACTTCCTTCCAGGCTGCCGCGGAACGGCTACGCGCTGAGCATCCGTCGCTTGAGATTCCGCCCCAAGCGGTCTGGAACGTTGTTCTGAAGACACGTTGGACTGTACGTTAACCTAGCTTCGCTCCAAACGGGGATGAGTGGTTGTTACGGCTTACGCCAATGTTACTTGCTCGGCTTGCAATCCTTTGGGCCCACGCTTCACGACAAACGTAACCCGAGCGCCTTCATCGAGTGTGCGGTAACCGCTGGCTTCAATGGCGGAAAAATGAACGAAGACGTCTTCGCCATTCTCACGCTGGATGAATCCGAATCCTTTTCCAGCGTTAAACCACTTCACTGTCCCTGTTTCTTTCATGCTTCTTTCTTTCTCCTCTTTCTAGCGATGTGAGTCTTGACGTCTCGATTGAGGGCAGTAAGGCGGGTCTTGTTCTCGGTCCCTTCGAACTGGTCCAACTGACGCACAGATGTCTCTACGCTGCACTTCAGGATATCACGTTCGCCAGCCGAAACAAGTGCCCTTTTGTCGAGGTTACGAACCTTGAAGGCGGGGCGGCCCGTTGAAGGGCCGTCTCCAGTTATCCCGCTGCTACCTTTTTGCCTTTGGGCGGTACGATCGCTTCTTTGGCCGCTTTGGCCACGCGGAACTTCACGACCTTCTTGGCAGGAATGTTGATGGTTTCGCCGGTAGCCGGATTCCGTCCGATGCGGGCTTTCCGGTCCACTCGAACCAGTTTGCCTATGCCGGGCAGCACGAAGGCGCCGGTCTTGCGTACCTCTTTGATCGCGGTGGCGGCCAAGCCATCGAGAAATTGTTTGGAGATCTTGCGGCTGACTTCGAGGTCGTCAGCCAGCAGCTTTACCAATTGCGTTTGAGTCAATGTTATTGCTCCCTTCTTGAAAACAACAGAATGATAGTACACTGCGGTCGCGCGCATAGCAAGCGTCTTGGTGCGTGTAACGAGGTGAGAAAGAGATCCTGACTATGTGCGTTGCGCAAGAACGGTCAGGCAGATGTATGACAATTGCAAATATGTAGTACAATGATGATTGTGAAGGCAATTGTTCAAGCCAGATTAGATGACGACGCACAAAAAGCGCTTGAAAACCTCGTCCGCCGCCTGCGCTGGAGTCCATCCAAAGTGGTGCGTGAAGGCATTCGTTTGTTGGCCGCATCGCACCCGGGTTCGGGGCATCCGAAGATTGTCGGGCTCGGGAAGTTCTCCTCCGGCCGGGCAGACCTTGGATCGAACAAGAAACACCTGCAGGGCTTTGGGCAGTGAAGCCGGTCTTGCTTGATACTGGGGTGATTGTTGCTTTACTGGATCGCAGCGAGCGTCATCACAAATCGTGCGAAGCCGCATTGGAAGCGATCGCCGGGCCATTGGTGACCTGCGAGGCAGTGATCGCAGAGAGTTGCTATCTCCTTCGATTCCTACCCGGCGCGCCGGAAGCGATTCTTGAAAATGTGCTGGCGGGTACTTTTCAGATTCCATTCCAGCTCTCACGAAGCGCATCCCAGATTCAGCGTGTACTTCGAAAATATCGGGATCGTGAAGTGGATTTCGCAGACGCTTGCCTAATCCATCTGGCCACTGAATTTCACACGGGAGACGTTCTAACCCTTGACCACGATTTTGAGATATATCGTTGGAGCGGCAACAAACCGTTCCGCTTACTAATTCTGCTGTCCTGATTGCTGACGCGGGCAGGCGCCGGCAAATTATGCCCGCTGAGGTTGAATCGCCGCTAGCGCCAGACGTTCTTCTTTGCCCGGATCATTGATCGTTTTGCACTCGTTGTTGAAGATCATGGTGGCGCGCTGATCCGTATTGAAGGCCGGCCAATTGGGGAGACTCTTGTGGTTCGGATTCCCCGTGCGTGCGAAAGCTGCCCACGCCCGGCTCATCTTGTCCGATAGCGCGTAGCGATCCTGACCAGTGCCAGTCATGGGTCTGCCAATGTCGACATTCTCAAACACGAATGGGATTTCGAGCGTGTGGAAAGCCTTGAGCTTGCCGTCTCGAACCGGTGATCGCCAAGTGAAGTAGTACATATAAACCGGCGCGTTGCCTTGCGAGGCCTGGGCCGCTTTGCGATCGGCTTCGGTCCGGACACCCGCGCGAAAACTGGTATCTGAGGCCAGGATCAGATACAGATCAATGTTGCTGACGCTCGGACGGCCTTTGCGGTACACCTCGATTAGTTTGTCGGCCTGCGCGTCATCGCAGCGGGCAGCTTGCTTTACGCGCGTATGCAAATCGGCGTCATCGATGGGATCGAGCTGCTGCCTGGGCATGAACGTTACTTCGGTCTCAACCGATCCGATCAGCAGCGGAATTTTGGCGGAAAGTTCGGGTGCCGTGGGGTCAAACGGATCGCTCGGCAGCGTTCGTCCGTCGACCACCGGAGCTAGCCGCAGCCCTTGATTACCGGCCGGTCCGCCGCCGGCGTTTATCGACAACACGCGATCCATGGGCAGGTTTTGCAGTTCATCGATCTGGTTGGGCTTCAACCCCAGCTTGGCGAGGATCATCTCGGCCGATTTGGTGGCATCGCTACGCGACACGCCTTTGATCGCCGAAGCGCTCTCTACGATGGCACGATGGAACAGTCCCTTG
>DATHOT010000194.1:0-16543 GCA_035484655.1 Bryobacteraceae bacterium
GGTCTGTGTGGATTGAGCATCAACGCCCCAGCTATAGCGGCCAGTCCATTGCGATTTCGAGGATTCGACGAAATCCATACGCAGGACGAAGCCGTCACGGCTCAAGGGAGAGCCGTTGTTCTGGACGTAGTTGTTGCTGAAGCCCGGCAGTTGGGAGGAGTCGTAGTACTTCAAAAGCTTCAGCGATATCGGATCGATCATGCTCGAGGGAATGGTGTTGTTCTGAAAGGGAGCATGCGTGGTCGGATCGTAAATGATGGCCGGATACTGACTGAAGTTTCCGCCGAACATGGCGGCGGTGGGTACGGAATAGGTGACCTGCTGGCTCTGCCGTTGAACCAGCCACTCGTCATTCGCCATGAAAAATAGTTTGTTCCTGCCGTTGAAGAGCTTGGGAATGACGACGGGGCCGTCGATCTCGAAGCCATAATCGTTCCACTTGAAGGGCGAAACACCGGGACGCACGGCGGTGAACGCGTAGGGTTTGGCATCGAAATCGTTGTTGCGGACGAACTCAAACAGCGAACCATGATAGGCGTTACCGCCGGATTTGGTGAGCACGTTCACCTGCGTCGCTTCGTGGCCGAATTCGGCAGGATACACACCGGTCTGAACTTTGAATTCCTGCAAGGCATCAATCGAGGGGAGGACGACGTAGGTGTTGAAATTGGGATCCGTGTTGACTACTCCGTCGAGCGTGTAATAGTCATACACGATGCGGTTCCCACCGGCCGAGATCGACTGGTTGGCACGGTCGGCGCCCTGGCGCGATTGAGCCTGACCGGATGGCGGCGCAAGGTTGCTGACATTCGGAGCCAGCGTCACCAGATTCAAGTACTCGCGTCCGTTGAGAGGCAGTTCAACTATGCTTTTGGTCTCGACCACGGTGCCGACCGTAGCGTTTTCAGCCTGCAACAGAGCCGCAGTGGCCGAAACCTCAACGGATTCCGAAACCTGGCCGACCTGGAGTGTCAGGTCCAGGCGCACGGATTGCTGCACCTGCACTTCTACATTGCTGGTCGTCGTCTTGAAGCCCGGATGTTCCACCTTCACCGTGTAGATGCCGGGCGGCACCGACGGGAATGTGTAGAGCCCCTGTTCGTTAGTCTGCTCGGCGCGGCCAGCATTGGTTGCTGTGTTAATCAGAGTGACGGTGGAGTTTGGCACTCCCGCGCCGCTCGGATCTACAACGGTTCCTGAGATTTCCCCGAGTGTCTGGCCTGATAGCGATAGCCCAGAGAGAAGAAGTACTACAAAAAACGACTTGGTTCCCATATCCAATTCACCCTTTTCACCCTTAATGGAACTAACTCGCGATTACGACTGACTCGCGAAAAAAACTGTGTTGGGAGTATATACCATTTCAAGCACGTGCGCTAGGGGTTAAATTAGGATTTAAATTAGGCCTGTCAAATTAGGCTCAAATCAGGGTCTATCGAATTGACGTGGAATTGGGTAGAACATGGGAGCAGGAATGGGCGGCCCCCCTCGGACCTAATCAGCCAAACTTTGTGGCGCACATCGGTCTATGATTGCCGGTGCCAAAACGTTTCCAGGGCGTTGATTGGCCTCGCGATATGACCGGATCGGGACGCGAAGATCCGCTAGCTTGATATTGGTGAGGCGTTAGTAGGTTTTGGCTAGTGCTTGTGAAGTCAAGTTCCAGTCTGTTGGGGTTACTGCTCGGGCCGCTTCACATCTTCCGATTGTGCGTTACAGGATCGAAGCGCGCGTTCGAGACTCGGGTGTCTTCACGTGCTCCGGACGGATGCCGACACTGATGAAGCGTGTGCGAAGCCGGCGCGGGAGCGTGGTACGTTCCAGGAGCCGAAGAGACCACGGAAGCCGTGTTGGTCCCGCGTTGACGAAGCCACGCCCCATGAGACGTTTCTGGATCTGCTCCTGCAAGCGCTGCGTGAGCCGGGTGGGGAACGCCCGGCGGCGTTGTATTTTCCCAAGATCGCCGGCGCTGACAGCGCCTTTGCGAAGTGGTCCCGCCAGAATGTTGGCCGCGGCTACGGCGTCCTGAATGGCAAGATTGATCCCGACCCCGCCCACGGGAGACATAGCATGAGCTGCGTCACCGATGCACACCAAGCCTGGGCGATGCCACTGCAGCAGGCGATCCACTCTGACAGTCAATAGTTTCACGTCGCTCCAATCACGCAGTTCCGTCACGCGGTCGCGGAAGAAGGGCGCGAGTTCAACAATGCCCGTGCGGAAGTCTTCGATGCCTTTGGCCTGCATCTGGGACACTACTCCTTTTAGAGCCGGAAATCCGCACTGCCAATAATCTCCGCGGTCAGTCATGAACAGGGCCTTGCCGCGATCGGCGTAGCCGAACAAATTCGGATCGCCGGCGTGCTTGGACAACCGCATCCACAGTACGTCCGTGGGAGCGCCAACGTCCTCGACGGCCAGGCCGGAGCAGCCTCGGACCACGGAATTGCGGCCATCTGCGCCCACCACCAGGTCCGTGCGGACTTCCAGCGGGCCAGCGGGGGTGTTCCCCCGAATGCCCGCGATCCGGCCATTCTCTTCGATGAGCCCGGTGACCTCGGTCTGCATTCTCAGGTGGAACGTGGGATAGCGTCGGGCTTGTTCAGCAAGGAAGTCCAGGAACTCCCACTGCGGCATCATCACCATGAATCGACATCGCGTCCGGAGGTTGGACATATCACCCAAGACGACTTCATCGCATCCTATCCGAGCGCGGACCTGGCGAAGCTGCTGTTGATGCGGCCGCTTCAGAAAGTCATCCAGCAACCCGAGCTCGTGCATCACTTCCAGCGTCGACGGATGGACCGTATCACCGCGGAAGTCACGCAGAAAATCAGCGTGTTTCTCCAGAACCAGGACCTCGATTCCGGCCCGCGCCAACAGATATCCCAGCATCATCCCGGCTGGGCCACCGCCCACGATACAGCACGTTCCAGGCGATAAAGAGGCTGCTTCCATTTTTTGCCATCCCGTCGCTTTAGCATCTCTTAGCTTTGTGGTTCACTGGCAGTCGTTGTGCAAAGGGTCACTGGGGTCAGCCGGACCTTCGATGCACGGAATAGCGCTCAGATATTCGTAGATCGCCCGGATGTCGTGGTCAGTCATGTTTTGAAAGCTGGGCCAAGGCATGATTTGCAGAAGGTCGCCGTCAAATGGAGGCGGAAGGCACTTGCCATTGGGAGCGCCTGTACAGGTGGGATGGATGTGATCAAAATCTTTGCCGGTCCTCAAGATCGTGAGAAACTCGTCAAAGGTGTGGCCCCCTTCAGGCCGTCCGGTTTTGTCGGGCGTCAGGTTGCGGGAGATGATGTCGGGAAAACCTGGGATTAGCGTGAAATGCTGGCCACCACCCAGGTAGTACTGCGGATTGACTGCCGTCGGGTGCTGCCCAAAATACGGGACTCCACCCGGGAGCCATTCGAGAGCAGGGTTGTTCAGAGGGGCGCTCGTGTGGCAGCCGTTGCAGTCGGCCTGCGCGTTGACGATATAGCTACCCAGTCCCACCAGTGCGCGGTCTTTTCCATCCAGATTCAGCTTGACCGGTGCGATTGCGAGACCTTGCTGGATCCTTGATTCATCGTCGTTCCCCGCGTTGCCCGACGCTTGTCCGCGCCTGGGAGCAATCAGCATTCCACCAAGAACAAGCGCGGCAAGCGCTGCGCCCGTTCCAATCGTCTTGAGAGATTGTCGTTGTGTCATTTCGTTGATCCTTTCTTTGGTTTCTTACAGACCGATCGTGCTTATACACGTCGCAGTCAACACTGAATGAAGGAATTCATGCAGGTTCAGCATGTGTATGAGCATGCGGCAGGATTCACGCGGAGTGGGAGTACAAAAGCGTTAACAGCTCGTATCGTACGTCTGTGTACGTTGTGGATTCAACGGCTTATGGAGCACTGGTTACCAAGGAATGACGGCAGTGATCACGCCCGATCCGGTTTCCGGAAGACGGCGGTTGAGTAGAAATCGTTGTCCGTCGCGTGCGACTGCATACTGATTGGTGTAGTGAACATTCAACATCAGCCGAAACCCGGTCTCGAAGAGCGCCTGTGGAGCGCCGAATTCAAATGTGGCACTCGGATTGACAGCGACCGCCATGAGCGTTCCGCTTGGGGTCAGGAAGAACAACTCTTGTCCGTCGCGCCGCCAATGAGGGAGAACGCCGCCCTGGTTCGAAACCTGCCACTTGTGACTGCCAGAAGGAAAGTCCCGAACATACACTTCGTTGCAGCCTGTCTCATCGGACGTGTAGGCGATCCAACGTGGCGCTTGTGCCCCCTCTGTGGGCGAGAAGTAGGCGTCACCTTCACCACAGGAATGCTGCAAGAATGGAAACGGTTTCTCCGGTTGGTTCGAGGCGTTGAGCGACATGATCCAGGTATGCATGTGGCGGTAATCGGGCCACTGCGAACCGTAGGTAATGAACTTCCCGTTGGACGACCAGTCTGTGGAAAACTTCGGTCCTTCCGTGTCGAGGATGCACTTCGCAGCTCCACCGTTCATCGCCCGCCGGACGAGACGCATACTCCGATCGTCACCAATGCTGAACACGATTTCGCTGCTGTCCGGGGACCACACGGGACTTAATTGGGCATCCGCAACTCCGGTGTCGGTGAATCGGAAAACGGCGCCCTCTCGGAATAAATCCATCACCCAGATCGTAGGATTGGCGCTGCCCGGGTCATCCAGGCGGTCGACCGCCACGTGTCTCTCGTTCGGCGAAAGGCTAAATGAACGGTAATCGTTACGCGGCCCAACTTCCGCCAGTAGCTTTCCGTGCCGATCGAACCAGGCGAGTTGGTGATTCTCAGCGCTGCCACTCTGATAGACCAGCACGCCATTGCCGGAAACTGAGAATCTGGCTTGGTCCCAGCGGCGATAGCGGACTTCCGGGACAACAACCGTTCGTTCGCCGCTCAGTTCAAGGCACCGGGGGTCGAACGGCTGCGCCATGAGAGCGCCATCATACACAAACAACAGGGAGCCCGGGTGCCCGCGCAGAACCGGAGCGTAGGCTGCGTTTGTGTCTGCGATCACAAGTACCTTGGGCGTGGTTGCATCGAGCGACCCAACACGAATCGACGACTCGCTGGAGCTCGAACTCGCCGCAAGGTACAAGAAATGGCGGCCGTCGGGCAAGAACTGCGGGAAGCCATGTTTGACCTCCGCGCGCGCCAAATCGAGGGAAGTCACCGGACGGGGCGTGCCACCCGTCGCCGCAACCTGATGCAGGACGCCGATCGGACGCGGACAGAAAACGATAACTCCGTCAGGACTCCAGGCGCCTCCTCGTCCCACGACGACGTCGGCGATGTCCCGGGCTGGTCCTCCGGCGATCTCAATAGTCTTGAGCTTGTTTGGGATCGCGAAGAAACCAATAGAGCGGCTGTCGGGCGACCAGAATGGGTAGGCAGCGTTGTCCGTTCCAGTCAAAGGCTTTGCCTCGAGCGAATCCAGGGCTCGAACCCACAGCATCAGCTTCCCTTTCAGAGAAGCGGTAAACGCGAGTTTGCGGCCGTCCGGGGAGATGGCAAAAGAATCGAAGGCCGCGTTTTCGGGCGGTAGGATGGAAAGCCGCAGTACGGCGGTTTCCTTTGGAGACGCAGACGGCCGCCGCGGCCGCCGCTCAGAGAATTCGGGAACATACCCGCCCTTCGGCAGCGAGATCACAACAGGGTCCGCTTCCCCTTGGTCTTCGTAATAAGAACTGAGGCGGTCTCGCAGGCGTCCGGCTTCGACCCGAACGATCGGATCGGATCTCGAATCAAACGACGGGGTCCGGCCTAAGACTTCGACGGCGATCACAGACTCTTTGATCTCGCTGATGCGCCCAGCTAGCGCGCGCTCTACGACAAAGCGCAGGAAACTGCTGGCGCGCTCTGCGTCGACAAAAGATGCGCCGGCTAGAATCCGGTCGAGCTGTGCGCGCACTCGCTCCGCGTCCATGGTGGATGAATCTCATTATGCTCCAGCTACCTGCGACGGCAGGAACGAACGCTCCGTAGAGAGATTGATGCGCAGGGTCACGCCCTGCGTTATCGCGACGCGTCCGCCTTCTTCCACCGCGCGAGCATAGTATCCCGATCGAATTTGGCTCCATCCAGATACACACTCGATATTCGGCGCGTGTTGCGGATGTTCTCCAGAGGGTTTGCATCCAGCACGATGAAATCCGCGCGCTTGCCGACGGCCAGCGTTCCTGTATCTTTGAGTCCCAGCAATTCCGCGGGCCGTTGGGTCGCGCCCACGATCGCATCCGCCGGCGTCAGCCCCAATTGCACCCATCGCGCCAGCTCCAGATGTTCTCCCGATCCGAACGTATGGCCGGGTTCAATGCCGGTGTCGGTGCCGAGGACGATGCGGGCGCCCGATGCGATCAACCTCGGAAAATTGTAGGCCAGAATCGCCTCGCGGGCGGGGGCGTTCGGAGAGGGTGGCCCACAGCTCGGCGTCAGCGGACGCTGCTCCGTCGTAGCGCGAATGGTGGCGATCAATTTCGCCGGTAGCGCCTGCTCGAAGAATGGATCGCGCTCGCACACCGCCGTGCGATCCCCCAGCCCGATCACCGTCGCCCAGTACGGCTTTTTCTCTTTGACGAGCGCAAGGAAGTCGTCGTCCAGCTTTTCGTTTTGCACCATGTGTACCAGGACGTCGGCTCCGGCGCGCACCACCGCCTTTTGATCCGGCAGCGTGGTCGCGTGGGCATGCACAATCATCCCGTGCTGGTGCGCTTCGTCAATGACCGCCTCGTAAACCTCAGGCGTCATCTTCGGATATGTACCGCGCCGATCGTCCACCCAGATCTTGACGGCCTTGATGTTCTTGGAGGCCAGTGCCCTAATCACCGCGCGTGCCTCCTGCCCGGTCGAAACTTCGTTCACGACGTGTAGAGCCGTGGTTGCCTTGCGCAGGACCGGATCCGGACCGCCGTTGGGCGGGGCCATACCGGGCACGAAGAAAAACCGCGATGCGGGTGGAAACTTGCCGGCTTGCTGGTCGCGTTGAAACTCGATCGAGGCGTCGGTCGGGCTGCTGCCCAC
This sequence comes from Bryobacteraceae bacterium, assembly GCA_035484655.1. Taxonomy (GTDB): domain Bacteria; phylum Acidobacteriota; class Terriglobia; order Bryobacterales; family Bryobacteraceae; genus Palsa-89. The sequence goes on from DATHOT010000194.1 coordinate 7,041, forward strand.
AGTCTGAGTGACGCCGACGCCGTAGAACGCCTCACGCTGCAAATGGTCCAGAACGTTCTGCGGCGTGTAGTTCTCCGCGCCCCAACTGGTGTAGCCCTCGTAACCAATGTGGACGTGCACGTTGATCATGGCTGGCATCACGGTCTTGCCGGTCAGATCGAGGCGAGTGGACCCAGCGGGTGCCTGGATGGCGCCTTGTTGGCCGATCGCCGTGATGAGCCCGCTGCGGACGACGAAGGCCCCGCCTTCGATGGGTGCGCTTCCATCGCCGATGATCAAGCGCGCGCCTCCATACAAAACGGCTGGAGACGTAGTGCGCGGCTGCGAATACGCAGTCGCACCTAACGAGGCCACGACCAACCAACTCGCCAACGTCTTCATTCGAAACCCTCCAGTTCCGACAAGTATATCGTTGATATATTTGAGTTGGTGAACAACTTCGCCGGTCTCATCTTTCTGTTTACGGTAACGGCTTTCGCGCAAAAGTCCACGGACCAGCTGTTGCAGTATTGGGATTACGATAAGACTGCGCCGCTGAATATCAAGCAAGCAGGCATCCAGGACCGCGAGGGCGGCGTCAAGATTTACGACATCACCTACTCTAGTCCTGTCGGCGACCGGAGCGCGGCCGTCGGACCGAATGGCGGCACGGTTACTGCCTACCTTGTGCTCCCTTCTGGAAAGGGTCCGTTTCCGGCCGTCATCTATGGGCACTGGTGCATGCCAGGGTCGGAGAAGAAGAACCGCACTGAGTTTCTCGATGAAGCGATTGTGCTGGCGCGTTCCGCCGTTCTCTCGCTGCTGCCCGACCATGTGATTGTGCATCCGGGCTTCCAGGAAGATAACTCACCTCTGAATGAGAAGCAGGTCGCGGTCGAGGTGCAACAGGATGTGAATCTGCGCCGGGGCGCCGATATGCTGCTCTCTCGCAAGGACGTCGATCCCAATCGGCTGGCCTATGTCGGCCACAGTTGTGACGCCACGGCCGGCGGATTTCTAAGCGGAATCGACAAGCGGTTCAAAGCTTTTGTGATCATGGCGGGGGATCTCTCGGACGAAGTGGATCGGTCGACGAAGATGTTTCAGGAATACCGGCAGAAGGTCGGACCGGAAAAGTTCGATACTTTTTCCGCTAAATACGCCTGGATGGATGCGGGCAGGTATGTTTCGCACGCTGCGCCCGCCGCCGTGTTCCTGCAGTACGCTAACGACGAGCCGTTTCTCAATGGCGATATCGCCAAGCGATACTTCGAGATCGTAAGCGAGCCGAAGAAGCTCAAGATTTATGAAGCGCCGCACGCGCTCAACGCCGAAGCCACGCGCGATCGCATCGCCTTTCTGGCCCAGCAATTATCTTTCCCGCCGCCGAATGCCAGGGCGGTGAACGCCATCCCCGCTCTTGTTCAGCCACCCTGGCCGAAGGAATAGGATGTCCCGGACCGCTGGCCGGCCATTCAAGCGGCGCGTGACCGCTATACTCGCCGGCTTCTTCATCGCCACTTTTTTCGTGGCCTTCACCTGGCGCGAGCTGCTGATGTATTTCAGTGGCGACGATGTGATGAACCTCTACGGATATTGGAGCCGGCCGGCCGCGGATTTGGTCAAGGCAAATATTCTGTTCTGGACGCCCTATTACCGGCCCTTCGGCGGCTTGATTTATCGAACACTATTCGCGCTTTTCGGATTCAATCCGCACCCGCTCTATATCTTGTATTACGCCAGTTTCTTGCTCAATCTTTACCTGGCGTACGTCGTTCTGAAAAGAATCAGCGGATCAGCCGAAACCGGCGCTCTCGCGACTCTGATCTGGTCCGTTCACGCCAACTTCGCTTACCTCTATTACAACGCCGGCTCGCTCTACGATGTCTACTGCTTCCTGTTCCTCTTCCTCGCGCTGCTGGTTTATATCCGCGTGCGGGAACGAGGCGAATATCTCATTGGATGGAGTCTTGTTGCGTTTATCGTCAGCTTCATCTGTTGTCTGAATTCGAAGGAAATGGGAGCCACGCTCCCGGCCATCCTGATCCTCTACGAGCTTCTTTTTCACACCCCGCACTGGCGCAGGCTGAGCGACGCCGGCAAGTGGTTGATCCATGAAGGACGAGGCGCACTGGTGGCGGGCATCTGTGTCATCGGCTATATTCCGGCCAAGACCTCGGCGCAAGGTCTGGCGCGCTCAGCGGCTTACGTCTCCCACTTCACTTGGCCAACCTTTCTGCATGACACGGGAGTTTACTTGGGCTATCTCACGTATTCAAGCCATCCGTTCACTTCCGCGGGCGTCATGGTCTTCTACGGGCTGCTCGCGCTGGTTGCATTGTTACTGCGCTCCCGCCTCATGTGGTTTGGACTGCTATTTTTCCAGATCACATTGCTGCCGGTCTCGTTCGTAAGCGCACGCGAAGGTTTTGTTCTATATCTCCCGAACGCCGGCCTGGCTCTCTATTTCGCGGTCTTGCTGATCTGGATCAAAGACAAATTGCTTAGCCTGCGTCCTCGCTTCCTTCGTATATCGGATTCCCTGGCGATAACGCTTCTTTTTGCCCTAACGGGGGTTGCGCTGGGAGTGATCCACTACCAGCATTGGCAGCCCGTGCCGCCTTCGAGCGACGCCCCGATCAAGATCGCAAAAGAGCAGTTGCTCGGCATGTATCCAAAACTCAAGCATGGCTCCAGCCTTCTGATTGTCCAAAGTCCCCTGGACGGCGGCGTTTGGGATCTTTTCTTCACGCTACGCCTCATTTACCTGGACAAAGACCTTTTCATCACTCAGTTGAACGGTCCATCCGCGCAGCAAGTCCCGCTGGATCAATTGGACCATTACGATCACATCTTCAGCTACCAGGGCGATCGGTACGTGGAGCTCGATAACGCGGACACTCGCCGCAGCGTCCGCCTTCGCTTAGTGAAAGCGAACCAGCGTGGCGCGCGCATCGGCGAGAATATGACGATATCCAGCGCGGACGCTTATCAATATTTCGTCGACGATATAATCATGTGCCCGCCGAAATCGGTGAACTGCTGGACCCTGGACGCCCCGGAACTGAAATTCTGGCTATCGTCCACCAGGGATCGTATTTTTTCCGCGCAATTCAACGTCGCCAAAGATACGTTCCAACAAACCGGCCCGCTGGTGATCGACTATTTCGTCAACAACCGACTTCTCGAACGCGTTCGATATACCGAGGACGGCGACCACACTTATCGCCACGCCGTGCCGGCTGACTGGCTGCGAACCGACGACTATACAATCGTCAAAATGCAGGTCCGCAATCCGTATATCGCCCCGGCCGACGGCGCCAAGCTGGGAGTTCTACTCGTGTCAGCCGGATTTGGAAACTGAGCTTTTCTTTTCCAAGGCCAGGAGTTTTTGCTTGCGCTGGATTCCCCAGCGGTATCCTCCCAGCGCACCATCTTCCCGGACCACGCGGTGGCACGGGATCGCGACTGCTACCGGATTCGTGGCGCACGCGCGCGCGACAGCTCGGGCGGCTCGTGGCTGTCCGATCCGCTTGGCAATTTCGCCGTAGGACCGCGTAACGCCGCTTGGAATCGCACGAAGCTGCTCCCATACCAGCCGCTGGAATGCCGTCGCTCGAATATCCAGCGGCAGCGCGGCGGTATTATCCCCACGAATGCGATCCCGAACCGCGCGAACCCAACCGGTAAGCTGCTTATCAGTGCGCACGATCTCCGCTTGCGGATATTCTCTTCTGAGCGCGGCCTCAAGCGTGGTGTCCGAATTGCCGAACTGGATCGAGCAGATCCCGCGCACCGTGGCCGCGAGCAGCAGGCGTCCAACCGGTGTTTCCGCGATAGAGTATCGTATCGTGACGCCCGATCCCTGCTTGCGATAACGAGACGGCGTCATGCCGAGTTGCGAGGAGGCGCGCTCGTACAGCCGGCTGCTCGATCCGTAGCCGGCGTCGTACATTGACCGCGTCACCGAGTGGCCTTCACGAAGGCCAGCTTTCAGCGATTGCAGTCGCCGGGAATCGGCATAAGCCCGCGGCGTGATGCCGGTGAGCGCCTTGAACGTCCGGTGCAGATGGAACGGGCTGAGCCCGATCGCGGCACTCAGTATCTCGAGCGTGGCCGGTTGGTCGGGATGCGTATCGATGTAGCGGCAAACCTTCTCGACGATTTCCGAATTGGCATCGGTCCGGGCATCCTGTTCCGGCTTGCAGCGCTTGCACGGACGAAAACCGGCGCGTTCGGCCCCGCTGCGACTACGGAAAAACACAACGTTCTCGGGACTGGGACGACGCGACGGGCACGAGGGGCGGCAGTATACGCCGGTGGTTCGCACGGCATAAAAGAAAACACCGTCCATGGCGCGGTCGCGGCCGGCGACTGCGTCCCAGTAGCTCGATCGCCAGAATTGCTGCTCGCTGTCCGCCATTTCGGTTGGGGCATCCATCATTGTAAACGCCGGCATTGTGGTCATTGTGATTCCTCCTGACAACCTCAATGCTAAAGGGTTCCAGTCGGGGGAACTATCCGATTCTTGCGGCCAAACGAACAATTTCTCGCAAGCGCGAGTTCACCTGGCGCCATGTCAATGGCGCAAAACCAATGGACGCAGGGCATGGTACTGGTGTCCGAACGGAGCAAGCGCGTCGGGGTAGTCGCCCACCCACCAAACCGAGCGGCGAGAGCAGATGAAGGCGCTCCTCAGGCCGCTTTGCGCGTGATATTTTGGCGCGTCATCAAATGCGGAGCAAGCTTTTTCTTCGCGTTAAAAACCCTCCATTGGACTGTTCCAATCGGGATAGCTTGGGCCGCGGCGATCTCGTGGTACTCCCACTGCTCGATGAAACGCAGCTTCATAACTTCACGCTCGCGTGAATCCAAAAAGGCCATCCAATGCATGAACTCGAAAGCCGGCGTCGCCGCGGGCTTCTGACTGGCGGCAACCGAGCGATCGCCAACGTCCGCCAAATCCACCGTGTCAACTTCCCGCGACTGCTTGCCATAGTGCCGGCAGAGAGAATTACGGGCGACTTTAAACAGCCAGGCACGAAACAATGTACGGTCGCGAACTTGCGAAGCCTTGCGGTACACAGTAAACATCACTTCCTGTGCCAGGTCTTCCGCCAAGGCCAGGTCACAACCGCGCGCCCGGAAAAAGGCGACGAGTTGCGGTGTAAAGGTCTTGAACAGGTCAGCGAACGAATCCTCGTTCGGAGTCTCCAGAAACCTCTTCGTGACCTCCTCTTCGCGAAGGAATCTTTCGGTTTGGATCGGCTCGTTGCTCATTCGGTTAAGCGCCCCTCTCCGGCTGCACCCTGGAATAAAGCACTCACGTATCCAACCTTCCTTGCGAGCCATCCCTTTTGTTTCTTAGGTTTATGCCCTCCTGATCAGCTTCCCGGGCCCGATGCATTCGCCAATTGCCGAGTTATCGTCTTTAAACCTGGCATCGGGCCAGATATATAAATATGGTGTGAAAGGAGGAACGGAACGGCGTCTTAATCGGGGAGGAGTCTATTGGCGGTCACTGTCCTGGTAGTGCTTTCGCCTGAATTTTCGTTCCAAGTCGGGCCAGAACTCTTTGAGGACATTGGCGGCCATGTCAACACCGAGCTGCATGCCGAGCCTGGACGTGGCGTCACTGGCCGTCCGGTTGTTCACGTAGTAGGCATTCGAAATTGCTACGGCGGTTGAGTTGCCGATCAGTTCGGAATAGTTGAACTGCATGCCACCCGAATCGCGATGGGTCCAGAAGATCTGCCCCATAGCGTAGCCGAGCCTGGACCATCCGCTTCCCGTTCCGCGTCGGAAGTAACGAGGATCCTGATGGAGAAGAGTAGGGAAGACCGCCTCAGTCATATAATCGCCGATTACGAAATCGCCATATGACGCGCCGAAATACCTGCCGAAGCCCGCAGCGCCTTGCCCGAAGGATCGGTTTGAGTTGGATAACTGGCCCTCGCCGCCGAACAAAGCCGCCAGTGCGATAGTGCCGCGATCGAATGAATCTTCGGTTGCTATCTTAAATTTCTCACCAGGCGTCAGGGGCTCGTAGCTCTGCAGGCTTGGAGAGGTGCGATAGTTGGGAACAATGCCGAGAATACGCTTGCTCTCGCGCGGCGGGTCGTTCTTCTCGTTGGACTGAGCTACCGGCTCAGCTGGATCGACGTGTGAAGTCTGTTGACACGGAGATAGGGACGCAAAAAGAGCGCATGCTACGGCAACGGAGGAGATATGACAGAGCACAAAAAAGGTTCCTTTTTAATCTAAGTTCTTACCTGTTTGAAAGTCTCAACGCCAATGGCGCTTCTTCAATAACCGGCGCAGCACTTTCAGCGCCATAATAATTCACGATGAGCCGTGAGCCTCGCTGCCCGGTAAGATAGGTCCACACCCATTGCAAGAAGACGCTCACGCGAAGGTTGGACTGTGCCAGGAACTGAAGATGCACCGCTGCCCAAGCGAGCCATGCGAGAGGACCGCTCAGATGGAACTTGCCGCTCTGTAGAACGGCGAACCCTTTGCCGACTACGGCCATGTTGCCTTTGTCGAAATAACTAAATGGCCGGGACGCCGATTTGCCAGTAAGCCGCCGATGGATTAGATTTCCGGCATAGTGCCCTTGTTGAATAGCCACCTGCGCCACACCCGGCAGTGGCTTACCGTTCTGATCGAGCGAGGCCGTATCGCCGACCACGAAGATTTCAGGATGCCCGGGCACGGAAAGATCTTGTTGGATACGTACTCGTCCGGCGCGATCCGTTTCAGCATTCAGCCACTTGCCGGCAGGTGAGGGAGCCACTCCCGCAGTCCAGATTACTGTCTTGCTCAAAATACGCTCACCCGCCACCATGACACCATCCGCATCAATGTGATCGACGCCGTGTCCCAGCCGGACCTCTACTCCTAAGCTCTCGAGCCGCCCCTTCGCTACCTGGGAAAGCTCCGGGGAGAAAGTTCCAAGAACTCGCGGAGACTGGTCTATTAAGATAATTCGTGCCGACTCAGGATTGATACGCCGAAACTCTGATTTAAGCGTGTTCCTGATCAGGATCGCGATCGCGCCGGCCATTTCCACACCAGTCGGCCCTGCCCCCACCAGTACAAAGGTCAGGAGATCGCGATGACGCGTGGGGTCTTCCTCGGCCTCGGCCTGCTCAAATGCCTGCAAGATTTTGTTTCGAACCGCGACCGCGTCTGCCAGGTTTTTCAGCCCTGGCGCAAATTTCTTGAACTCATCGTGTCCAAAGTAACTGTGGGTGACACCCGTTGCCAGGACCAGGAAATCGTAGGTAAGCGGTACCGCGGTCCGATCTGCTGAGCTAACCAAAACGCACTTCTTGTCCTTGTCTACACCCGTAACCTCGCCAAGAATCACCGTCGTATTCTCGTGTTTTCCGAGAATGTTTCGGATCGGCGAGCCTATTTGCCCGGGCGCCAACTCTGATGTTGCTACCTGGTAAAGCAGCGGCTGAAACAGGTGATGATTCGTGCGGTCAATCAGGACGATTTCCGCCGGAGTGTTCTTGAGAGCTTTGGCGGTGGCCAAGCCTCCAAAACCGCCTCCAACTATCACAATCCGTGGGGCGTTCTCACGCATAGTCGTTCATCCTCTAGCTCGCTCGAGTTACCTACATCCTGGAAGAGACGTGCTAAAGCGGGTTTGTTGGACGGATCACGACGCCGTTCGGTCGATAACCATCACGGCCAATACCATCGGCAGGTAAAGTACGGACGCGAGTAGCACGTGCCGCGCGCGAGCACAAGTGCGGTCGCGCCCAAGACGCACTCCGATGTAGAGCAACCCCATGCCTGCCGCAACTGCGGCGGCCGCATAGATGGACCCCGTCATGCCGAGAAGGCGCGGAATAAGGCTAATTGGGATCAGCAGTATTGAACAGACCACAATACGCCTGGCAGTTGACTCGCCATCCGGCTCAATCACGGGTAGCATTCGGATGCCGCCGCGAGCATAGTCGTCGCGATACATCCATGCGATCGCGTAGAAGTGAGGGAACTGCCAAACGAACAGAATGAGGAACAACGCGAGAGCCCAGGCATCCAGGCGCCCGCTGGCTGCAGCATAGCCGATCAGGGGAGGCATCGCGCCCGGCAGCGCACCCACTGTCGTGCACACGGCCGAACGTCGTTTCAAGGGAGTGTAGAGAAAGATATATGTCGCCAGCGTAAACAGACCAAGCCCGGCAGCAAGCGCATTCGTTCCGAACCACAGATCGGCGAAGCCGGCGATCGACAGCAAGGCGCCGAAAACGAAGCCGTCGATACGTTTAATCCGTCCGGCTGGGATCGGGCGCTTAGAGGTCCGGCGCATTTTAGCGTCCGAGTCTGCTTCATACCATTGATTGAGCGCCGCTGTTCCGGAAGCCATCAAGGCTGTTCCGAGCAGAACGTGAACAAACAGTGCAAGGTGTAATGCATTCGGAGAGCCGAAGAAATAGCCGACAGCGGTACAGATGAGGATCAACACAGTAATGCGCGGCTTGGTCAATTCCAGGTAATCCTTCATCATTCACCCCTTTGCGATCTCCGGCGAATCAGCAGTTCGCGAACCATGAAGAGCCCGACCATTACCGGCGGAAAGGCGATGTAGCCCACGTACGACACCGCTTTGCCGGGAGCCGCTGCCACTTCGAGAGTTCCCACTCCATCAGTTTCCTCATGATTTCGTATAACTACGAACGCCATCTTCCATTTGCCCGGTTTAGAAAAAGTCACGGGAGCGGCATACAGCAGTTTGTTCCGCGCCTGCTCTCGAGTTGGCTGTGCCTGGAGTTCAATACCCGAACCCTCCGCGCGTAGAACCAAGGAGACCTTCGCATCGAGCACTGGTTGAAGCCCATCACGGTTCTGTAAGAGTACGCTGATGTCGACGGGACCAACCGTGAGTGGACCCGGTGACGTAAATACGGTGATTACAAGGTCGCCGGCTTCCTGGCGCAGCTGCACCGTGCCTCCGTCCGCCCAGGCGGCCGCCTGCGCCAGAATCATCAACGCTGGTATTAAGAGTGGCCTCATGGCGTCTCGCTAATGAATCATCATTCCGCGCATCTGCATCGGCTGGAAGACAATCCAGATACCTGCCGAATACAGCGCGCCCGCCAGCACAGCCCAAGGAGACATCGCGGCCACAGCCATACTGTCCCCGGTCGAGAGGCGGCGTGCAACGTGCCAGATCGTGTATAGAGTAAGCAGTAAGCCTAAATCCAAGAAGCAAAGCTCAAGAGAGGGAATCCAATTGGGCACTCTGGCCTGCAGGTAGTTGACGGACGAAGCGCGTGAAATGAATTTTTCGACGACAGGAATCACGGTGCTCCACCCGACGATCAAGTGATTCGAGAAATGAGCGAGCCACATACTGAAGCCTACCGGCACCAGCGCGAGCGAGAAACTGCAAGTTAGATCCTTCCAGGAGGCATTTGCGCCGAGCCGGCTGATCCAGCCACACGCCGTCACCACGATTGCGGGGATGATTAACAGGCCACCAACATACATCACGGTCGCAATCGGAA
>DATHOT010000195.1:0-3020 GCA_035484655.1 Bryobacteraceae bacterium
GCCGCGCAGACTCCTGGGCACGTTTGCCGCAGCGCTGCTGGCCGTCACCGTTGCCAGTAGGGCTTCGGTTGACGAAGTCATTCGGTGGAATCAGATCGCCACCGACGCCAGCACCGTGGAAAATACTAACCCGCTCAAGGAGTCTTGCGTCTTCGCGATCTTGCATGTGGCAATTCATGACGCAGTAAATAACGTCGAGTCTCGCTATGAGCCATATCTGCCAACGACATCCCGGTCAGCCAGCGCCTCAATCGATGCCGCCATCGCCAGTGCCGCTCACGGCACATTGGTCGCTTTGCTCCCGGCGTCGAAAGTGAGTTTTGACGCGGCTCTAGAGGAGACTCTCCACAAGCTTCCCGATGACTCGACAAAAAAGGCCGGTCTGGAGGTTGGGCGAGCTGCTGCGGCGGCGATCCTGGCGGCACGGGCCAATGACGGAGAAAATCGTACCTCGCCATATACTCCGGGTACTAAGCCCGGCGACTATCGCCCGACACCGCCAGACTTTGCACCGGCAGCCCTAACGCACTGGGGCAGCGTAACGCCGTTTGTACTTAAGTCTCCCGCTCAGTTCCGGCCGGCTGACGAGCCCCCGGCGGTGAACAGTCCTCGTGCTCTTGCAGACATTGAAGAGGTCAAGACGATCGGCGGAAGCAAGAGTGTCACGCGGACCGCCGAACAGAGTGAAATCGCCCGCTACTGGTATGAGAATTCGACCCGGGGTTGGAACCGGATCGCACGCGAAGTAGCGGGGGCACGGCAATTCGACGTGTGGGAGAACGCCCGACTGTTTGCGCTAGTGAATCTCGCAATGGCCGACGGCTACATCGCGAATTTCGAATCCAAATATCATTACAACTACTGGCGACCGATCACCGTCATTCGCGAAAGTGGTGATAGCGAATGGCTGAGTTACCTTCCGACGCCGCCGGTACCAGATTATCCCTCGGGCCACGCGGCGGAAGGAGCTGCTGTGGCTACGGTGATGGCCCGCTTCTTCAACACAGACTTCATCAGTTTCTCGATGACGAGCGGCGCACCGTACCCTGGTATCACCCGCAAGTTCTGGAGCTTCTCTGAAGCAGCGCGAGAAAATGGTGCTTCTCGTGTCCTTAACGGAATTCACTTTTCGACAGCAGTGAACGCCGGCTATATCCAGGGCGAACGCGTTGGGGAGTGGGTTTTCGCAAATGCATTGAGGCCTGCGAACCCTCCAAACGATAGACGCTAAAATCCGGTAACACCGGCGATCAGCGCTTCCCCCCTAGCTGAAAAGGCGACGCACGCCCGAGTTGGTGATATTTAGAGAAATCTCCTAAACAGGATAGCTCCAGATCGGCCGTTACCGGTCTGGAGCTTCGCTAACGCCATAACCAAATTGCTCGGAACCAAACTAGCTATCGGGCATCAAGCTCCAATGCCACATCGGTCTTAACTGCCGGACACTGCAGCCTGCTTTCTAGAACAATCGCTCGAGACGAGCAAAGTCACGTTTCTTGCCGCGATAAGAACCCGCAGGCGTTCTGGGGAAACTAGCAAGAGAGGAAAATTCGCGCATGACTTACATCGTACTTCGCTTAGTTGCAGTGGCGGGCGCCTGCTTGTGGCTGGCGTCAGGTGAGCAAATCGCACACGCGACAGCCACTTCAGCGAATGTGGATTCGACGCGACTGGTTCGCCTCGGCGGCACGCGCTACCGGTACGTCGAAGGTTCGCTGAATGGTACGATCGCCCGCGACGACGGGTCGACCGGTTCGTACTCGGTGGGTTTCGTTCTTTACTACCCGACTGAGTCGGATCAGGTGAACGGGGCCGGTGTGGTCGACTATCCGAACTCCGTCTACTACCACGTCATCCATCCGCTCTATGGTGCTCCAGGGGGCATCCCCTCGGTTAAGAGAGAGGAGTTCACCTTTCAGTTCACGCTGGCGACAACCGAGGACTACCTCTTCCAAGAGGGCTACACCTACATGTCCATCCAGTGGAACAAAGTTGTGACGGATCTGTTCGGGGCGAAGGTTCCTAATGATGGACTGGCTCACAATCGCTTGTGCTTCGGCACGATCGAACGGGGCTCGGACGCCTGGGAGATCATGCGTGATGCCGGCCGCTTCTTGAAGAACCCGACGCTCACCGGTTTGCCCGCCGGGGCAAATCAACCAATGGCTGTTGGGGCAGTCATCGGCACCGGCTACTCGCAAACGGGCGCGCTGGCCAACGAGTTCATGATTAGGGGCGAGAACAACAACGGCGGCGGCCCGCGACCTTTCGACGCATTTCTGGTCCAGTTCCAGGGCGCTGTCTGCTGGCAGCGTACCGACAGTGGTCCGTTTTACGGCGGTGGCGTGGCCTGCCCGCGCGTACCAACCAACGCGGATCGCGGTGGCGCGGTCGGAATGGCCATCGCATCGGAGAATGACATGCTCGTACGCCGCGGTTTTTTCTCACGCGGTATTGCCGAAGCGGGTTGGGTTCAGTACGAGCTAGCCGGCTTCCCGCACCTTACCAAGCCGATCTTCGACGTGTCGGGTGAGTTTCTAGCTGTGAATCAGATTCCGGTCGACGGCCGCCCCTTCTGCCGGGCCGCCTTCCGGAACATCAAGCGATGGCTTGAAGGTACGCCGCCTCCTGCGGGGCGATACATCGATGGGGCCCTCCGCGGGACCACGTTCGTCATCACTCGCGACGAAGAGGGTAATGCGACCGGCGGCGTGCGCGCCCCCCACATGCCGTCGATCGACGCGCATGGCAACGTTGCCGGCGCTCCGCTCGGCAGCTACAATGGCGTCGACAACACCGATCCCGCAAATGTCTTCCGTCTGCTCGCCGGCGTGTTCACGCCCTTCACCCAATCGCAGCTCGATGCTCGCTACCCCGCCAGCAGGCCGAACGACATCAAGCACCGGGTGAAGCGCGCAGCGCGCCAGCTGTTCGAGGACGATCTGATCCTCCGCCAGGATCTCGACGGTTACAAAGATCATCCCCACGGTCCCACGGATTAAGGGGGTCAAGCCGCTTTG
>DATHOT010000196.1:0-11106 GCA_035484655.1 Bryobacteraceae bacterium
GGCGCGCACATGGTGAGCATGAGTACGGGCGAGCTGAAAGTGACCGGAAGTCGCGCGCACTATGAACTGTTCATGCCGATGTACGAAGTTGCGCATGTGAGTGATCCCGCGAAAACACTACTCGAACACATCCGGTTCAAGAGCGGTGGGGCGTGGGGGAAAGCTTCTAACGAGTCGTGCCGGGAGGACCAAGGAACTTACGTGTGCGCGGCCGATTACGACTTCCCCGCCCCGGTGGAAGAACTCGAGGCGGAATGTACGTTCCCGTCGGTGACCGTTCCGAATCATGTCCACCTGTTGCATGCTTATCTTGGCGACAAGGTTGACCAGGCGGTTTTCGATCTCTCGTTCACGGACGCGCAAATTCGTTTTCGCCCGCCCACACCGTTCGAGATCGCGTTCCAGGAACTGGCGGGAGGATTCATGCGAGCCGCCGGCGGCCTGGCGCCGCTGTTGTTCCTGGTGGCGCTGGTACTGGCCGCGCGGAACTGGGGCGAACTCGCGGCTCTGACGGGCGCATTTCTAATCGCCGAAACGCTGGCCTGTTTGCTCGCTCCTCGCATTACGTTTCCACTATCGCCGCGCTTCATTGAGGCCGCTGCCGCGCTCACCATCGCGTATCTTGCTTTCGAGATTGTGCTGCTGCCGCACTCCTCATTCCGCTGGCTGGTGGTCGGTGTGCTGGGCCTGTTTCACGGCACTTATTTTTCGATCTTCCTCGCCGAGAGCGGATACAACGCCGCGACCTTCCTGGCGGGCGTCGCCCTGGCCGAGCTGCTGCTGATCGGCGTTCTGGCGGTGATCGTAACCCGGCTGGCTCGCTTCGCATGGATGCGACGCGTGGTTCCAGTAGCAGCGTCGCTATTGCTGACGGTCGGCGTGGTGTGGTTTTTCCTCCGATTGCGCGCCTGAAACACCAGGCCACGCATCTACTATTACTGGGGGGCAAAAAGGGAATATGCGGAGCTTCGATAGCCTTTCGGAACGCGAGGTCATGGCGCTTGCGATTTCGCTAGAGGAAGAAGATGAACGCGTCTATGCTGAATACGCCGAGGGTCTGCGGCAAACGTTTCCAGCTTCAGCCGCCGTTTTCGACGGCATGCGAGAAGAGGAGTCTGGTCATCGGCGCCGGCTGATCGAGCTTTTCCGGCAGAAGTTCGGCGAACACATTCCCCTGATCCGGCGTCAGGACGTGCGCGGCTTCGTCCATCGGAAGCCGGTGTGGCTGGTGCAGCCTCTGGGGCTCGATACGGTCCGCAATCAGGCCGCTGCGATGGAAGTGGAGAGCCGCCGGTTTTACGAGAAGGCCGCCTCACGCGCGACGGATCCCGGCGTGCGGCAATTGCTCGACGACCTGGCCCAGGAAGAACGCACGCATGAGGATCGGGCCGAGGAGTTAGAGAAAACCGAGCTGCGTCCGGATGTCAAAGGTAAAGAAGATGAAGCCAACCGGCGGCTGTTCGTGCTGCAGATCGTTCAGCCGGGATTAGCTGGATTGATGGACGGCTCGGTCTCGACGCTCGCGCCAGTGTTTGCCGCGGCGTTCGCGACACACAATACCCATGACGCGTTTGCCGTCGGCCTGGCAGCGTCGCTCGGCGCCGGCATCAGCATGGGTTTTGCAGAGGCGCTCTCGGATGACGGGAGTCTCACCGGCCGAGGCCACCCGTGGGCGCGCGGCGGAATCTGCGGACTGATGACGGCGCTGGGCGGAATCGGCCACACGCTGCCGTTTCTGATTTCCGATTTTCAAGCGGCCATGATCGCAGCCATGATCGTGGTGTTGGTGGAGCTGGGCACGATCACGTGGATTCGACATCGCTACATGGAGACGCCGGCAGTCTCCGCGGCGCTGCAAGTGGGGCTAGGGGGAATACTGGTGTTCGCAACCGGGGTGTTGATAGGCAGCTCGTAGTTTATTTCCGCGGCACGGAAATCGTAATGTCCCGATACTTCATCCCGCCAGTGTGATCGCCCTGTATGTAGAGCGGCCCGGGGTCACCCTCGTGGCTATCGATCGCGCCTCCGGTGATTCCGGGAATCTCCTGATTTTCAATGGTCGTTACGCTGTTGCGAACCACGGTAACCGTACGGCCGACCAGCGTTATGTCATAGGTCTCCCATTGCCCAGGGCGCGCCGGCAGATCCATGGAAGGCGGGAGAAATCCGTAGATCGATCCCATGCCGTGATAACGATCGTTCTTGTCAGCAGGTTCGTATTCGACCTGAACTTCGTAGCGGCCGCGCAGGTATACACCGCTATTGCCGCCTGGCGGGCAGTTGTATTCGATATGGAGCTTGAAGTCCTCGAGCGGGCGCGTGCTCCGTATGTTCGCGCCTTTCGTTTCGTTCACTAATTCGCCATTCTTGGCTACCCAGTGATTAGTGGAAGGATTATCCGGCTCCCAGCCGTTCAGATCTTTGCCATCGAACAAGGGCTCGGGATTTGTCCAGGCGGCCGGAGGCTTGCGCTTCAGAGCTGGGGCGCGAACTCCGGTCAGTTCGTAATCGATTCCGTCGGCGCGGTGCTGTTTACCAGTCAGTTTGTCTGAATGCACGCTCATCGCCCAGGTGACCTTGATTGGTTTGCCGCCGAACGACTCGTCGGAGGTGAAAGAAAGATGCGATCCTTCCGCTTTCACATCCTGGACCGAGCGCGCGCTGCCGGAACGCCCTACGATCCGAACTGCCGGACTACCGCCCTCGTCCACAAGTTCCATCCAAGAAGGATAGGAGGTGTTTCCCGCCGTGATGGTCAGATCCCAGCGGCCGGCGAACGGGTCGGACACGTGCTTCTGGGAAAGGGCCGGCACGAATATCGCCGCCCCAACAATAAGTACAAGCCAGAATTGCTTCATCACAGCCCCAGTCTACCCGACTAAGAACCCACCTGACTCTGGCGCTCTATCTTTCGTTCAGGACGGTCGCCAGCAGGTGGCCCAGCCACACACCTATCAGACAAAACACCACGGAGCAGATGATGTTTGCGCCGGCTTTGAACCATTCGCCATCGCGAGCGAGATTGAGGGTTTCCAGGCCGAAGGTCGAAAAAGTTGTGTAGCCGCCGCAGATGCCGGTCATGACGAATATCCGAAATGACGACGGAGCGAGCCAGCGGCCCTCGGGGCCCGTCAGGGTCGCGAACAGGCCAATAATCCAGCAGCCCAGTACGTTAACGGCCAGCGTGCCAAAGGGGAAAGTTTCGCCGGCTAGCCGGGCCATAAGACCGAAGCACCAATACCGGGCCGCGCCGCCAATGGCGCTCCCCAATGCGATCCAAAGATAAATCATCTCGATGTCGTCATTGTAAGACGAAGGCGGCCTCATCGCGATTTTGCGAGAATGAGCTTGGGCCTGCTGGTACGGGTGGTCGCTTGGCGAGACGGGTTTCGGCCCGCCAGCCAGGAGGAAAGTCCGGTCTCCACAGGGCAGCATGCCGGCTAACGGCCGGGGGGGCTCGCTCAAAGCGGGTTTCACGGAAAGTGCCACAGAAAAAATACCGCCTTGGGTTCAGGCTTTCGCTTGGGCTCAGGGTAAGGGTGAAAAGGTGCGGTAAGAGCGCACCGCGGACGGAGTAATCCGCGCCGGCAGGGTAAACCCCATGCGGAGCAAGACCAAATAGGGGAGGAGGAGCGGCCCGCTCCGTTCGACTTCCGGGTAGGTTGCTTGAGCCGGGCAGAGATGTCCGGCCCAGAGGAATGACCGCCGCCCTTCGGGGTACAGAAACCGGCTTACAGTTCCAGCAGGCCTTAATAGTGGAAAAGATCTTTCGCAGGTCGGGGACCTGCGCCACCGGGTGTGACAATAGGATCAGTGCGTAAATCCGACTTCGGCATGCGCAAGCAGGTCACCCGGTTGGGACTGCTCTTCACGATGAGCTGCCTGCTGGTGGCGCTTGCGGCCTTCGCCTCCGCCAATAACCTGTTGTTCCTGATCCTGGCGGCGATGATTGCAACGCTGATGGTCTCCGAATTTATCAGCCGTCTTTCCCTGGCCGGCCTGGAGCTGGATTTCCTGTTACCGGAGCATTTGTGCGCCGGGCGAAAACTCAGGGGCCGCATCGTGATCCGCAACACGAAGGTCTGGATGCCGTCATTTTCGATTCACGTCGCCGCCTCGAGCGACAGCGGGCTCTCGCTACCCCTCTATTTTCCGGTTCTGCCGCGCGGAACGAAAGTTGAGGAATCGGTGGAGCTGTTCTTTGCCCGGCGCGGCTCGTATCGGCAAAACAGCTTTCGCTTTTCTACTCGGTTTCCTTTCGGATTTACGGAGCGCCGCCTGAGCGTCCCGATTCGCCGCGAGGTGCTGATTTATCCCTCGATTGATCCGCAGCCGGGCTTCGAGGAACTGCTCATCTCGCTACAGGGCGAAATTGCATCCTTCTACCGAGGCTTGGGACACGATTTCTATCGCATCCGGCCTTATGAAGCGCTGGAGAGCGCGCGGCACGTCGATTGGAAGGCTACAGCGCACACCGGCGATCTCCAGGTTCGCGAATTCGCGCGGGAGAGGGAACAGTCGGTCGCGTTCTTTCTCGACCTGAATGTTCCGGAAGAGCAAGCCGGCTGGTTCGAGACAGCGATCGACCGTTGCGCCTTCCTCACCTGGAACATTTCGCAGCGTGGTTCCCGAGTGCGCTTCTGTACCCAGGAAGTGGACTGGCAAATTCCGGAAGAAGCCGATGTCTATACGATCCTCAGATATCTGGCCGTCGTTTCGCCGCGGCGCGGAAAACCGCTGGCGCCTTCCACCGAGCGGAACGTCTTTCAGATCGTCTTCAGCGCGTCGCCTCAGAGCTTGGCGGAGGCAGGTTGGGAACTGACCGGCAATAATATCCGCTTGCTGGCGCCGGCCGGCGCCTTCCCGAGCGTTCCGGCTTGATTATTTCAGATGCAGAATGCGGATGCGGTCGGCTTCGCTATCAGCTACGTACAAGTCTCGTTTTACAAACAAAAGCCCGTGTGGCCGCGAGAGTTTGCAGGCCAGCGGATTCGTCTCGGGGCCGTCGCCCCGCTCGCCGGTTCCCAGCACCGTTGAAATGATCCCGGTGGAAGGATCAATCCTCCGAATCGTATTACTTTCGGTATCGCCTACGTAAAGCGCTCCGTCCGGCCCCAGAGCTAGCGCCTTCGGACCGGCGGCGCGCGCAGCAGCCGGGGTGGCGGCAACTCCTCCGAATTTCGCATTCAAGGCCGGGCCGTCATCGCCGCTATAACCAGCCTCGCCCGTGCCTGCGACACGATGGAGGGTCTGATCTTTCCGAGCGATTTTGTAAATGGTATTGCCTTCCCGGAGCGCGATATACAAATCTCCATTGGGCGCCATCACCATGGTGCGCGGGCCGTTGAGCGGCGCTTGCGCGACGGGCGCACCTTCGGAAGGGGTGGCCGCTTCGCCCGTGCCGGCATACGTTTCGATAATTCCGGTGTCGAGATGCAGGCGCCGTACGCGGCGATTACCGATATCGCAAATCAGCAGCGAACCATCGCGATCCAGCAGGACACAGTGCGGCTGGCGAAGCTGAGCTTTGATTGCGGGTCCACCATCGCCAGCGAATC
Organism: Bryobacteraceae bacterium; assembly: GCA_035484655.1. Taxonomy (GTDB): domain Bacteria; phylum Acidobacteriota; class Terriglobia; order Bryobacterales; family Bryobacteraceae; genus Palsa-89. Next base: position 5,559 of record DATHOT010000196.1, read on the forward strand.
CAGGAGAACCGGTGCCGGCGACAGTGGAGATTGTCCCCGTTTTCATGTCCACTTTTCGGATTACGTGATTGTCACGTTCGGCGAAGTACAGGTCGCCTTTTTTATCAAATACGAGTTCATGCGGCGCCTTGATGGAAGCTTCGACCGCGGGCCCGCCGTCGCCCGTATAACCGGCCTGGCCGTTTCCGGCGACGGTGGTCATGCGTTTCGTTTTGAGGTCCAGGCGGCGGACTCGTTGGTTGCCCAGGTCGCAAAAGTAAAGCGCTCCATCGGGGCCGAGCGTCATGCCATAAGGTTCACTTACTTGGGTGTCTGAGTAACCGGCGGCTCCGGTGCCGACGATCGTGGTCACCGATGCAGCCGAAGCGGATGCAATGCAGAGCGGCAACACGCACAACGCAGCAAGTTTCACGGGAGTCATCAAAAGATCAGCTTAAAGCCGAATTGAATCTGCCGCGACGTCGTCGCCGTGGTTGTGATTACCCCAGCCGACGAGCTGATTGCGCCGCTGGAAAAGACAGTCGCGTTGGGAGTACCGAAATTCGGGTGATTGAGGGCGTTGAAAAACTCCGCCCGGAACTGCAATGCAGCCCGCTCGGTGAACGCGATGTTTTTGAAGAGAGAGAGGTCCAGCTCCGCGAGTCCCGGGCCATTGAACGTCCCGCGGCCGAGAGTCCCATACGTACCCGCAGGCGGCAAAATAAATGCTTTGGGGTTGTACCACTGAGTTGGCTGTCCAACCATGACAGGTCCTGAAAACGAGGGATCCAATGACGGCCGATCCGGGTTTCTAGTATCCCCATCTCCGGACCGGTTCGAGCCGATCACCGGCGTGAATGGAAAACCGCTCAACAACGCGGTAATAGCATTGATCTGCCATCCACCAGCCAGCTTGTCCTCGAGACCGTTCGCAGACCCGAGCCAATGCTTGCCGTGGCCGAAAGGCAGTTCGTAGCTTCCCGAGATACTGGCTTGATGTGTCACGTTCAACGCGGACGGGCCCCAGTCCCGCGGTAGATCGTTACGATCGAGAATCATCTGCGACTGGTTGTTGGCCTGCGCGCCAGTTAAACCCGAGTTCATATCCAGGTTTTTCGACCAGGTGTAGTTGCCACGAAATTGCAGTCCAGCGCTGAGCCGCTTGGTCAAATCCAACTGCAGGGCGTTGTAGCTGCTGTTACCCTCGGTAAACCAGAAAAAGCCAGCGCCCAAATAGGGATTCGGCCGTGTTCCCACCGGAATGTACTCCGCGCCCTGGGGCACATGGCTTTGATTGGCGGCCGTGGCAGGGGTTCCGCTGGTGGCTGCACCGCCGGCCTGGCATCCGGCCGCGTTGGAGCAAATCTGCGCGGGAATGGTGTTCGGATCAATGCTGAGCAAACTGTGGTAGCCATGCGATCCCACATAGGCGACACGCAGCGCCGTGTTATTGCTGAGCTGCTGCTGGATTGAAAAATTCCATTCCTCAACGGTAGGAGTCTTCGCGTTCGCCTGGATTCCTTGAGGTGCATACGTGGTACAAGGTGTCGGAACGCCGGGGCCGCAGGTAGGCGGCGGGACCACGTTGGGCTGGATCGGCGCGAAGGAAGACAACGGTCCTGAAAACGTCAACGAACCGTTATAAGGCGGCAGTGAATTCAGCAAAAAGCTGAGCGCGTCGATCAACGTGTAATAGGTTCCGAAGCCGGCGCGGATGGCCGTTTTTCCGTTTCCGAATGGATCCCACGCGAAGCCGATACGCGGAGATAAAAGCAGCTTCGCATTGTTCTGCGTGAAAGCCGACCCGCCCACGATCGGGTTGGTGACCAGCACTCCATTGCCGCCGGTAATGTAGTTGGCAGCTCGTCCGGACTCTTCGTTCCACCCCGTAGTGAACTCATGGCGGATACCGGCCTCGAGTGTCAGGTTGGGGCGGATCTTCATCGTGTCGCTGAAATACCAGGCGCCGAACAGACTTCTCCAACCCAACTCGTTGGCGTTGGGCACAACCTGGAAACTGCTCACGGTTCCTTGCAGGAAGGTCGTCAGGCTAGTGAAGGTGGCTTGTCCCAACTGACGCGAGGCGGTGGCCTCGTTGTCCTGGACCCGCTGAAACCACACGCCGGCGCTGATCTGGTGAATCCCCTTGGTAATCTGCACCGTGTCTGTGAAAGTGAAAAGATTTCTGCGATTCCAAACGTTGGCGGCATTGTTGGGACCGGCCGATGTAATGGTGCCTCCACCGGTGGTCGTAACACCGCCGCCGACGACGATTCCCCCGGGTTGCGCGCCGCTGACGAAAGAGAGGTTAGACGGAAGGGAAGCCAGGGAGAGCGCATCAAAATTGAACGCGGCACGCGAAAATCCGGCGCTGAACGTGTTCAGTATGTTCGGCGAAAAAATGTGCGTTTCCTGAACGCTGGCCACCTGGCTTCGCAGCATGAGAAGAGCCCCGAAGAGCGGATCGGCTTGGGGAATCTGGCTGTTGCCATCGTCGATGGTGTAAGAGGCCGAAAGAGTGTCGCGATCGCTTATCACATAATCCGATCGCAAGGTCCCGAAGTCTTCCCGAATCGGATATCTGGGATTGTTATAGGAATAAGCGGCGCCCGGCTGGCCGCTGACGGGTGGCAATCCGAGGCCATTGGGCGCGGGCCAGAACGACATGTACGGCAACATCGACCGGTTCAGGTTCGCAACCGTCGAGCCGTTCGGAAGCAGACCCTGCCGCGCCAAAGCGTCGGGGACGATGCTCAAGCTGGTCTCCGCCAGGCTCTGTCTGTATCCTTCATAGTTACCGAACAGGAACAATCGATCTTTTTTCAACGGCCCGCCCACTGCGCCGCCGAATTGGTTGCGCCGGAAAGGAGGAACGAACCCCTGGTCGAAGAAGTTGCGGGCATCCAGCGCGCTGTTCCTCAAGAATTCGAAAAGTGTCCCATGCAGCGCATTGGTTCCCGACTGCGTCACCACGTTGACCTGAGCGCCGGCACGCTTGCCGTACTCCGCGCCGTAGGTGTCGGTCTCCACATTGAATTCACGCACGGCATCGATTCCCAGCAGGTATCCGCTCACGCCGCCGGGAGTATCGGCGAGCTGGCTGGAACCAGTGTATTCGATGCCGTTCAACAGGAACAGATCTTCGAGCGGCCGGCGCCCCGCCACACTGAACGTATTCCCATCGCTGGTACTGGTTTGCGGGCTTTTCAATGCATAATTGATGGCGCCGGGATTCAGGGTGATCAGGTTATCGAAGCTGCGGCCGTTGAGCGGAAGGTCCTTCACTTCGCGCTCGCCCACCACGCCCGAAACAGAGGCGGTGGTGGTATTCACGACCGGGGCTTCTCCGGAAACGATCACTTGCTGGGCGAACTCGCCCACCTGGAGCTGCAAGTTCAACACTGCTTCCTGCCCGACCTCGAGATTGATACCGGTCCGCACCGCCTCCTTGAAGCCGGTCTTTTCGACCTTGACTTCCTGACGGCCAAGGGGTAGCGACAAGACACGGAAGTTGCCCGAATCGCTGGTGGTGACGACTCTGGTAGCACCGGTTTCCAGATTCTTCACGGTGACGGTTGCGCCACCGACTCCGGCGCCGGTGGCGTCTTCCACCCTGCCGGAAATCGAAGCGGTCACTTGCGCCCAGAGCACAAGTGTACATAGTGCGAGTAGGAGCCCCAATGACCTCATGTGTTTTATCCATTGTGCCACGGGCGGGTGTTCCGCGGGCGGGACCGGGTCGCAGAGTTTGCTGACGCGCGCTTTCAGGTATAGTTCGCGTGCTAACCTGAGGCGTGTCGCGACGAAAACTGGCCATTTTGTTTCTGGCGCCGGCGATGCTGCTAGCGCAGAGCGCGCCGTTGTGGCCGGGAGCGCGGTACACCATAGCCGACCGGGACGCAGCCCTGGAGCGGGGGCTCAACTTCATCTATCGCACGGCCTCCGATCCGGCGATTTTTGCCGACTGGGGCCACGATCTGTTGTGGTGTTTCTATTCGATCTCGGCCACGTCGAAGAATCCCAAGCTGCGGGATATGGCCTGGAAGATGGGTCACGAGCGAGCGCTCGAATGGCGGCGGATTACGCCCCTGGTCCCGGCGAATCTCAGCGCCGATGAAGTTGCGGGCCTGCTCTTTGGAAGCGACGCGGCCGATCGGCTGGGGGCGCGCGATCCAGGCTTCAAACAACAACTGCGCCAAGCGGTGCGCCGTTATTCGGTAACCGATTTCCTGGCTTTTGACCCGGCCAAAGAGCCCCCACCGTCCGACATTCCGGACCAATGCGCCAAGTGCAAGCACTGGAACGACAGGGGCGTCACGGTTTGCCGGTATTGCGGGGCGCCGCTGACGATGCGCAATCGCTACGATGTGTGGGCCGACGCTTTGATCACCACTTATTCGGGAGAGATCTACGGCGTCCCGTTGGGCGCTCCTTATCGCGATGTCATCCGTTGGATATCGGTCATGCGCCCTTATCCGGCGCGCGCGAGCCTCAGCACCAACGCCTTCATCGATGTCAACAATGCGATCACGCATGTCATTTACACGCTGAACGATTACAACCGCTATCTGCTTTCGCCCGAGTGGCTACCCGAGGAGTATCAGTATCTGACGTCGAATCTGGAGGAGGCCGTCAAACTGCAGGACCCAGAGTCGTTGGGGGAATTTCTCGACACGCTCCGCGACTTCGGAATGACGGAACGCGATGCGCTGATCCGGGTGGGCGTTGACTACGCGCTTTCGAAACAAAACCCCGACGGTAGCTGGGGCGATCGCACCGATGCAGATATCTACAACCGCTATCACGCCACTTGGACTGCGGTCGACGGTCTGCGCGAGTACGGCTTTCACGGCAAGCGTCTGAGCTTTCCGAGCTTGGGACCGCTGGTGCGCGGCAATGGCGCAGCGGTGGCCGGCGCCGCCCGCTGAGTATCATAGCGGAATGGCCTTCGAGCACAATCTAGCGATCCGGGTGGTGCGTAAACACGCTGACGGCGTCACGGTCGAGTTCACTGTCCGCGAGGATTTCCTGAATAGCAACGGCGTTTTGCACGGCGGCGTGATCGCTTCAATCGCGGACGAAGCGGCCTGGCACGCCATGATTCACGCCTATAAAGGCGAGCGCGCAGCTACGACCACAGAGCTGAAGGTCAACTATCTGCGCCCGATCGCCGGCAAGAAAATGAGAGCGCGGGCATACGCCTTGCGCGCGGGAAAAACGCTGTTCGTGTCGCGGGTCGACCTGTTCGACATCCAGAAGCGCCTGTCGGCGGTGAGTGTGGTTACGTATATGCTGCTCGACTCGAAATAATTCGAAGCGGTTATTCCACCGTCAGCACGACGGGCTGTTCGATCATGGAAGCGCCATTGGCGGTCAGCATGGCCAGATGATAGCGGCCCGGCTTGATTTCGGGCACCTTGAATTTAATCTGCGTGTCGGTCTGTTCAGAGATTACGGCCTTGGTGTCCTTGGAGCCATCCGTCAAATAGACATCGGAAATAGTAGTTTTGTTGAGATTCTCGCCTTTGACGGCGATCATGTCCCCAACTTTACCGGTATCCGGGTCCAC
>DATHOT010000197.1:0-5423 GCA_035484655.1 Bryobacteraceae bacterium
GAATAACGCTACTGTTTTTTCGCGACCCCTACTTCTTTCGGTCCATCATCCAGCCCCTCAATGACGATCTTTCCAGCGGGCCTCGGCGGAGTGGCTTGACGGGCCGACATCTGGCGAGCAGCGGCGATCAGAGGCGCAAAGCTTTTTCCCATCGAATCGGTCATGAACCCGGCGAAGCGCTGTAGCGCTGTGTCGCGATCCAGCACCATCGCATAGCGCACCGAGCTCCCTTCCACAGCTCCTTGCATACCGCGCGGCGACCGCTTCTGCATGCCATCCAGCAACCGCGCGGCACTGGCCGCATCGGGAGTATCGAGAATCAGCTGAAAGTTGAAACCATCCCGAAAAGTAACGCCCATCTTGACCCTCTTCACAGGCGAGTTCGCACTCATCCCAGGATTCAGACCGGCTAAGTGATCGGACCTGCCCCACACCCAGAAGTCATAGGTGCGCGCCATCAACTTGGCCTCATCCTGCTGCGGGTTCGGCAAAGCTGCCAGCTTCAGGCGCGTCAATGCGCCGAACGAAGCTCCTTCCGAGCTCATCAGCGCGGTATCCTCCGAGAGCCGCGTGAATAGCAACCCGCCGGCCTGCGGACCCACCGGTAGGTTTCCGACATTGCCGACCATCATGCCGAGGATTTCCTTATTGGAGATCGATATCAAAACCCGCTTCGTGTCGCCCAAACCGTTGAGCATCTGATCCTGCTCTTTGGGCGTGGCGCCCAACTTACCGGCCCAATCGCGCAGTAGTGTGCGCATCAATTCCGAGCCCATCAGACTTTCCATATCGATGCCAATGAGCAGGTCCGGGTGCGGATGTGCAAAACGCCAATCCAACTCGCCCACCTGCACCATCGCTGGACTTGCTGAGCTCCGGAGCCGCTGGACCCGCGGGCTCTGCGGAGCAGTCATTACCCGTGCCGGCCGTGGAGTGGTCACGCGCACCGGCGACTGAGGAGTGAACTGGAGTTGGTTCTCTTTTTGCATTTTCTCCGCGTTCTTTTGCATCTCCTCCATAACATTGATTGGCACGCCATCGCGGCACTCCACCGCCTGCGGATTGTGATTGCAATAATCCGCTTGGTCCTTATAAACCGGGATTTGGGCTAATGCGATGGAACCGAAGAGTAATACGGAGCAGAAGATAGTTCTCTGGGTTGGCATGGACGAGTCCTTAATCTTGACTTCGTCCACTCACCGCGCCCCCAACATCGGGTAAAGCCCTGAGTCTTAGTGGCGCAGGCCTCGGGCCTGCGATCTACCTGATTACCGCGCTGTCGGCGGCGGACCACCCGCGCCCCGGCCACCCGGTGTCGGCGGAGCTAGCGGTGGTTGCGGTCCCACCACCTTCGTCAGCGCATCGTACGCGCACTCCTCATCCACGTTCGATCCGCCTACGCCGATCGCCCCGATCATCTGATCGTCCACCATAATCGGCAATCCGCCCGAAGTCGGGAACACGCCCAGCGGCGCCCAGCGCATCTGGAGCGCTACATTGCCGGCCACCATGTTGGCACGTGCATGCGTCGAATCCCGGGTGTATAGAACGCTCTTGGCCTTAAGTTCCGCCGTCTCTACATTGATCGGTACTTGACCGTCCATTCGATGCGCGTGCACGATCTGCCCGGTCGGATTGAGAATGAAAACAGTCACCGCTACATTATGCTCCTTGGCGAAATCCAGGCACGCCTGCGTAATCTTCGCCGCCGTATCCGCCGAGATCTCCCTGGTCATCGCCTTTTTCGCCGCCGAGCCCGAGATAACGAATTTGTCGATGTTCTGAGCAGCCGCCTCGCGGTAAGTAAGTGCGATCGCGGCCCCGGATAAGAACAGTCCTGTAAGAAAGAACCGTGTTTCCTTAGTCATGCTTTCTCCCTTCCCTTCACGCTGAACAACGAAGGTGCCAGTATACCGCAGTTATCCCGCGCCTTGACCGACCACTTCTATGTGTGATAACGTTTCTCCCCAGATAGGGGGCCGTATGCATTCCTTGAAGAATGTCATTAGGGCTATCGGGATTTTATGCGCGGGATTTCTGTTCTCCTCCGCGCTATTAGCGCAGACCGACACCGGCCGGATTCTCGGCAGCGTCTATGATCAATCCGGAGCCGTCGTGCCAAGCGCCATGGTTACCATCACCGATGCCGACCGCGGCACCACTCGAACTCTCACCACTAACGATGCTGGAGAATACTTAGCCCCCAACCTGATCGCGGGCAACTACATCGTCCGCGCGTCGGCCATGGGTTTCAAGAATATCGAGCGCCGGAACATCGAAGTGGAGGTCGCCAAAGACGTTCGCATCGACTTAACCCTCCAGCCCGGTGACACCACCACCACCGTCACCATCACCGCCGAGGCCCCGTTAGTGGACAGCAGCAACGCGGTGCTGGGCGGCACCATGAGCAATCAACTCATCCTCGATCTGCCGGTCCAGGGCCGCAATTTCCAAAAACTGCTAGAGCTGCGCCCCGGCACATACCTGGCTCCTGGAAGCGGTAAGTGGAGCCTCAGCTCCAACGGCATGCGCCGCGAGCACAACGTATATATCTTGAACGGCATGGATACCGTCGAAGGCTTCTCGTCGCAAAGCGTGGTGAACGCAACGCCGATTTTCGGCGACGCCACCTCTATCGTGCCGATCGACACTATCCAGGAGTTCAATACCCAGGAGGTTCCCAAAGCAGAGTACGGCTGGAAGCCCGGCGCCATCGTCAATGTGGGCCTGCGCTCCGGCGACAACACTCTGCATGGCACCGCCTACGCCTTCGGGCGCAGCGATGCGTTGGATGCGCGCAATCCCTTCATCCAGGCAGGCACTCCCAAGCAGGTGACCGACATCCAAGATTTCGGAACGAGTGTCGGCGGTCCGATTATTCGCAATAAGCTGTTTTTCTTGCTGGGATACGAAGGCCAGCTCAACACTATCGGCGCTCCATCCGGGTCGCTCACTTTGCCCACCCGCGCGTCGATCGGCAATACCGCTCAGAGCGTCTTGGATGCCTGCAACGCGCTGCCTGCCGCAACTCCGCCCAAAGACCTCAGCCTCAAGATGGCCGGCCTCATTTATAACGGCCCGGGAAATTGCGCCAAAGACCCGGCCAACACCGGCGTCTTCCAGGATCGCAACACCGTCTCTTATTCCGTGGCGCCGGTCGGCACCGCGAAACTCAACAACGGGCTCGCAAAAATCGATTACCACATCACTGCCAAGCACACCATTACAGGTGAATACTTCGTCGGCAATTACGAAGGATTGGGTCCACAGAATAACGCCGCCGCCCAGGATTACTGGGACACCTTTACTCACGCCAAATCGATGGTGATGGGCGCCCACTGGACCTGGGTGCCGACTTCAAGCCTGGTCAATGAGCTGCGCGGCGGATTCAACCGCGAGAACCAGCTCAGCTACCCGGGCGACTGTGGCAGCACCGGTCATCCCGATTACAGCTATCTGGCCAACATGAACTCCAACTCATCGCTCACCGGCGCAGGTTTGCCCGCCAATTGCGGCTTCCCTGTAATTACGATCACCGGATTCAGCGCCACTGGCTGTTGCAGCACCTTCCCCAAGATCCAAGGTCCCGATTGGACCCAACAGGTCGTCGATAACTTGTCCTACATTCGAGGCCGCCATTCCCTTAAATTCGGCGCCGAAGGCCGGCGTCTTTCCTACACTGGCGGCACGTATTCCGGCGCGCGCGGCAGCTTCACTTTTACGAACCTCACTACATTTCTTACCGGCACCGTGAATGCAGCTAGTCCCCCCACGTTACTTCTGGGCCAACCCGCCCGCTCCCTGACAGAGTTCGCCTGGGCCGGATTCGTACAGGATGATTGGCGCATTACGAACACTTTCACGGTGAACTATGGGCTGCGCTACGAAACAGTCACGCCCATTAAGGACGCCAACAACCAGCTGGGAAATTTTAGCCCCAGCGCACCCACCGGCCTAGTACAGGTAGGCCAAGGCCTCAACTCACTTTGGCGCCGTACCAACGACTGGTCGCCGCGCCTGGGTTTTGCCTGGGACATCGGAGGCAAAGGAAAGTGGGTGGTGCGCGGAGGCAGCAGCCTCATTTACGTGCTCGAAGGCTTCAACGTATTCGTCTCTCAACAGGGAGTCTCGGCCATCGGCGTAAACGCAATTCCCACCGGCGCTCTGCTGGGCGGCGTTCAGGGGCCTGGCAATATTACAACGGCTTCCGTTCAGTTCACATCGGGCGTGAATTGGAGCATCGCCGGTCCTGTATTTCCGAGCACCAGTACGGTCCGCTGCGACTCGCCGCTGAATACCACGCCGGCGGGCGCGAACAAACCCTGTGCCATTACCGGAGTTAGTCCTAGTCTCCGCAGACCTTACGCGCCCGCCTGGAATCTGAGCGTCCAGCATGCCCTTTCCAACAATCTCTCGCTGCAGGTCGCCTACGTTGGAACCCACGGCACCGGACTCATCGGGCTGAACGACATCAATGCGCCTGCTCCCGGCGCGGGCTGGCTGACCGGTCCATTATGCAATACTCCCTATACGCCGGCTGCCCTGGTTGGCTCCGCCGCAGCCGCCAGCGCGACTTGCGAGAACCTCAACCGCCCCTATTTTGGTAAGTTCCCCTATCTGTCCAGCATCTACAACATTTCCAACCAGGACATCAGCAACTACAATGGATTGCAGGTCACCTTGACCCAGCGGCCCTGGCATGGCCTGTCCTATCTGGTCGGCTATACCTGGGCGCACGCTTTAGACGAGTCCGGCGGCGATTGGAACGGCACCACGCTTCCGGCCAACCTGTTCAACGTGCGGTCCGATTATGCCAGCAGCGCCGACGATGTCCGGCATCGCATGACCGCGTCCGTGAGCTATGCGCTTCCCGAAAAGAAGAGCTTCGCCCATCTGCTTGAAGGCTGGAAGGTCAATTCCATTGTGAACGTGCAAAGCGCGCTGCCTTGGAGCGTGATCGACACGACTGACGATATCAGCGGCGTTGGAGGAAAAGTGGATGGATGGAATTTCTACGGCAACCCGTCGGCATTTAGCGGGCTGGGCTACGCCACCGTCCCCTACTTTTCCGGCACCAGCAACCCAGCCTGCGTATCTCAGGCCGCGTCATTGGATTCCAGCCGCGCGGCCGCGTATCCCGGTTATACTTACTCGAGTGCTCTGGCCAAATACGGCTGTTATGCATCCGGTTCATCGATCCTGATCCCTCCCGCTATCGGAACCTACGGCACCGGCTCGCGCGATCTATTCCGGGGCCGAGGGCTCAAGCTGATGGACGCTTCCCTGACAAAGGACGTGAAGTTCTCGGAGCGCTTCGGCGGTCAGTTCCGCTTCGAGGTGTTCAACGTCCTCAACAAAACGCAGTACACGCCCGCGGTCAACGGTAATCCCGCCAGCCGCAGCAATCCGCTTCTGGGTAGCTC
>DATHOT010000198.1:0-5710 GCA_035484655.1 Bryobacteraceae bacterium
CGAACGCATCCGCCAGACTGTGCGCCGGATCGACGCTCATCACCAGGGTGGAATAGCCCAGCCGCGATAACTGCAGCCCGGTGGCAGCCGCGACGCTGGTTTTTCCCACACCGCCCTTACCACTGAACAGCAGGATGCGCATAACCTCATTGTAGGTTAAGGCTCCGGCTGGCCCGATATAAAAATACCGCGCCTGGTTTATCCACAAAATGCCGAGCCGCGACCGCGAGGGCGCGCTACCACGGATGCGGGTGCTAGCGGTATTCGTGGTAGCGCTCCCTCGCGGTCGCGGCTCGGTTACCCCTACACCCGGCCCGATAAAATACATTCAAACTCTGCTTCACAGTTACGATAAGGGATTTGTGAGCAGGTTCGTCGACAACGCCGTTCAGATCTTCGATGCGGCGGAAAACGCAATGCAAGCCGGCCACACTCCTTCGGACATGACCATCCTGATCAGCGCTGAAGGAGGGATTCGAATGGTGGCTGATTCCGATTGGCCGCTGGATTCCCTCCAGGCACATCATGGGGCCAGGATGGCATACCGTGTGAGTCAGCGCGCATCCATGGTGCGCGTGGAGGGGCGGGCAGGTTCTCGGACTTGTCTGTTCGAAACCGCAAAGCCGGAACAGGCCGCCCGCGCCCTCCTCCACGCTACGCCCAACTATCACTGGATGACACCCCAGCTCCAGGCCGCGTCAGAGCCCGGCGTCGCGTAAGAACTGCGCTGATTCTTCCGGCGGCGTGGGATTGATGTAGAATCCGGCGCCCCATTCAAATCCCGCCACTCTAGTAAGCCTCGGAATGATTTCCAGGTGCCAATGATAATGATCAAGCGGGGCAGCGTGGATGGGAGCGGTGTGAATCAAAAAGTTATAGGCGGGATATTCCAGGACCTTTTCCATCTTGCGGATGATGGCGCGCATGGCCCAGGCCAGGCTCTGAATGAGACTCGGATGAGCGGTCTCGAAGTGTGAGTTGTGAGCGCGAGGAATCACCCACGTTTCGAAGGGAAATCGCGGGGCGTAGGGCGAGATGACCAGGACCTCGTCGGTCTCCAGGATGACGCGGGCCCCGTCGGCGGACTCCTGCCGGACAATGTCGCAAAACACGCAGCGCTCTTTGAATGCGTAATAGCGCCGGCCGCCGTCAATCTCTTCTTGCACCTGGATCGGCACAACTGGGAGCGCGATGATCTGGGAATGGGTGTGTTCGAGCGAAGCCCCGGCAGCTTCGCCGTGATTCTTGAACAAGAGAACGTAGCGCAGGCGGCTATCGCGTTTAAGGTCGAGGATGCGGTCGCGGAAAGCCCAGAACAGATCTTCAACGCGCTTTTCGGGAAGATCGGCGAGTGATATTTTGTGGTCCGGGCTTTCGATGATTACTTCGTGCGCACCGACGCCGCTCATACGGTCGTAGAGACCTTCGCCCTCACGATCGAGCACGCCTTCGACGCGGAGAGCCGGGAACTTGTTGGGAACCACGCGCAGATTCCAGTGCCCGTTGCCGTTTTCTCGATATGAGAGAATTTCCGGCGCCGTATCGGCCTCATGGCCGAGGCAGAAGGGGCAGCGTCCGTTGGGCACAGGCAGGTCGTGGGTGCGGGTGAAGTCGCAGGGACGCCGGGCGCGAGTGGTGGAGATGATGACCCAACGGCCGGTTACGGGGTCTTTGCGAAGATCTGGCAACGCTCAAGTCCTTTTGTTACAGAATTTTGTGGCGTGAACGTAAGATTATACCTTAAGGCTAAGCCGCGCTGGATCCGAAGACATCGCGTAGATGGGTGACCGAGGGCGGCGTGGTAAAGACAACGTTGACGGCGTCGAAGCGGACATTCTGCCATTGAACATCGGCGTGGCGCGCGAATTCGCGGGCTGCGCGGATCAAGCTGGAGCGCTTTTGTACGCCGATGGCGCGGTCGGGAGCGCCATAGTCATCTGTCTGACGAGATTTCACTTCTATGAAGACCAGGCGATCATCCTCCCAACCGACTAGGTCGATTTCACCGGCGCCGGAAGCCATGCGATAGTTGCGGGCAACGATGATGATCCCGTGGCGCTGCAAGTAACGGTGCGCGATGTCCTCGCCGCGACGGCCTAGAGCATGGTCGGGCGCGAGGTGGCGCTGGCGGGCGTGATGCCGGATCACATCGGCGAATTCGTACAGGCGACCCATCATATCTAAGCGCCTTAACCCGTCTCTCTGTAATCGGATCTTGCGGTGATTACCTTTATGCCGCTGTCGGGAGTAGTCCCAGGAGGAGAGTGTTGAGAGGCGGAAGAAGATCTCATCGAAAACGTTCACACGAGTGTGAACGCTGCATGCAAGAGCGCGTGCGCTATCAAGTCATTTGAGAGCTTCGAACTCGAACTCCATCACTTTGCCGCGGATGATGTAGCAGAGGTAATACTCCCAGAAGCGGCGGAAGCGTGGAAAGTGGTTGACCAGGAATTCGAAGCCGAGCCAGCGCCAGAAGGCGAGCAGGCGGACGTGTACGCGCAGTTCGCGAAAGCGCGCGCGCGAATAGTAATCGTAGCCGCCGTGATCGGGCCCGAAATAGCGGAACGAGAAGCTGTTGAGATGCCAGCGGTGGGTGGGATCGCAGAAAGAGCTGAAGTCGGTGTAATGAGGAGTGACGATCAAGACTCGGCCGGAGGGTGAGACTACGCGGTGGAACTCCTCCATGGCGAGGATGACGTCGGAGACATGCTCGATGACATGCACGGCGCGGAGCGAAGCAAACGAGTTGTCGCGAAACGGGTAAGGAAAACGGTCGAGGTCGCAGATGACGTCGGCACGGCTGCGCGGATTGCGATCGATGCCGATGGCGCCGGGATATTTGTTGATGCCGCAGCCGACGTCGAGCGTGCGTTGCGATGAGGACAACCCGGCTAGGCCACCAGCGTCAGACATTCCTCCAGTGTATCCACGGCGAAGTCGGCTTGATCGCGCGTGATGATGAGCGGCGGGCAGAGACGGATGGAATTGCGTCCCGCGCCGAGCACGAGCAGGCCGCGCTCGAAGGCTTTCGCGGCTAATTGATTGCGCAACTCGGGCGCGCGATCTTTGGACCGCTGATCCTGCACGATCTCTATTCCGATCATCAGGCCCAGGCCGCGGACATCGCCGACGTGGGGGAAGCGGCGGGGCCAATGGCGGGTGCGGTCGAGAATATGGCCGCCGATACGCGCTGCGTTTTCGATCAGCTCGCGCTCCAGCAGGTCGATGGTGGCAAGCGAGGCCGCCACTGCAACCGGATTGCCGCCGAAGGTGGAGGCATGGGCGCCGGCCGGCCAATCCATAAGCTCAGCGCGAGCGATCATCGCGCTCAATGGCAAGCCGCTGGCAATGCCCTTGGCGGAAGCGAGGATGTCGGGGACCGCGTTGAAATGATCCGCCGCCCACATGCGTCCGGTCCGGCCCATGCCGGATTGGACTTCGTCGAAGATCAGAAGAATTTCGTGTTTGTTGGCGAGGCATTCGAGCTCGGCGAAGAACGCGGGTGGCGGGATGATGTAGCCGCCTTCGCCCTGGATCGGCTCGACGACGATGCCCGCTACTTCCTCGGCAGGCAGCAGGGTGCGGAACAGCTCATTCTCAATCCAGCGGACACATGCCACAGCGTGATCCTCGGCGGAGATGCCCTCGGGCCGGCGGTAAGGATCCGGATATTGGGCATGATAGACGCCCGGAACCAGCGGACCGAACCCTTTGCGCTGCACGACCTTGCTGGCGGTGAGCGAAAGCGCGCCCAGCGTGCGGCCGTGAAATGCGCCAGAGAAGGCGATGAACTTGTCGCGGCCGGTGTGATGGCGAGCCAGCTTCATGGCGGCTTCGATGGCCTCGGCGCCGGAGTTTCCGAAATAAACGCGGCGGGGAACATTGCCGGGCGCGATGGCCGCGAGCTTCTCGGCTAGCTCGACCATGTTCTCGTAGTAGAAGTCCGTACCGGACATGTGGATGAGGCGAGCGGACTGCGCTTCAATAGCTGCGACCACTTGAGGATGGCAATGGCCCGTGGCGCACACCGCTATTCCGGCATTGAAATCCAGAAAACGATTGCCGTCGACATCTTCGATGATGGCGCCTTCGCCCCGGCTGGCGACGAGCGGGTACGAGCGGGTGTAGGAGGGTGAGAGCACCTTGCGGTCGCGCTCGATCACCGCCTCGGCTTGCGGGCCGGGTAACTTGGTGAGGATCTGAGGAAGGTCCAGCCGGACCGTTTCGCTAAGCATATCAATCTCCTTCTTCTATCGACAGTTCTGGATTGGAACAACAGAAACGGGAAGGAGGCGGCTTAGTCGGAGCCGAAGAGCGACGGGCGAGATGTAGAGGGCGTTTGCATGGCAACCTCTAAACTCCAGTCTAACATTGCATTAACGGCGATTGACGCATCCCATAGCGTGCGGTTGGCTCAAACGAACGTTTTTGCAAAACGAACCCAGCGCCCACTGGCGGTAGCATGGCGCGTAAAGCGTGTTTGACGCATCGTCTGGCGTGCGGCGAGCCCGAAAGGGCGGGTTTTGCAAAACGAACCCAATGCCGGCAGGAGTGCGGCCCAGGCGATGTTTGAATTGGCATGGGTCCACGATTTAGTGATAACACGGCGACCAGGGCGCTTGATGCCTCGAGGCTGGGAAGTTGTTGGATGAGAAGAGGCGATTGTTGATGTGAGGCTGTGAATCATCGCGCGGAAGGCTCTAAGGAACGTTTTCGACCTCAGCAGAGTGTTCCTCACAGAAAGGCAAGACCCTGTCATCGAGGACATCGACGGCGGTCATCGGAACCTTGGACAGGTACAGCTTGGCGAAGCCGAGCGAGTAGTGCGCATCGATGACGCTCTGCATATAGATCTTGCCGATCCCCTTTGATGGTGCCGACGAAGCAGGTGTCCTGGCACAGCAAATAACTTGGATACGGGGCTTCCACGTGCTGCTCTGGATCGGCTGTGACGGCCGCGGTTCTTGTGCAATAGACGGAGTTGGCGCTCTGTGAGGATGCCACCTAGCGCCGCCGTCTTTTGCTCCAGCCATAGCAGACGATGAATGCGCAGCGTCACCCGTGACGCTGCCACACCGCTCGCACGGTGGAAGGCGAAACTCCCACGCCCGCCAGTTTCAACTGGTCACTGACGCGGATATAGCTGTAAACGGGATAGGGCTCGGTCATCTCCAGAATCTGCGCTTCCAGCTCCGGGGGCGTCTGGTTCGGCATTCGTGGTTTGCGCTTAGGCTGCGGCGCCAAGCCATCCGCGCCGAACTCTTCAAACGCTTCTTTGATCTCGTAATAGTGACTGCGGCTAATGCTGGCTCGCTTGCAAGCCAGGCTAACATTGTTGAGTTGTTCGGCCAGCACCAGCATTCCCAAGCGGGCCTTGATAAGCTTCTCTCTGGTGCTCATGAGGTGGTGTCCTTTCGGTAGCTTTTTGAGTCTTGGAAAACCCAAATCTACCACCGGAGACGCCGCCTCTGGCACCGCTCACGCGGTGCTCAACTGTCCGCTCAACTCCCGCTAAGAACAGTTAAATCCTTAGTTCTTTAGTTTTGTCGCAGTAAACCGCCGAAGCTCCGTGTTGGTATGACTCATAACCATTGTGGTTCCGTCAAAACCATACACGCGCATGGAGGTTGTAGCGAATTCTTGCGGTATTGAAATAGGAACCCAAGTATGATTTTGTCGGTCGAGCATGTCAAACTCGGATTTGCCATTT
>DATHOT010000199.1:0-26974 GCA_035484655.1 Bryobacteraceae bacterium
CACAATCTCAATGGTGTGGTTCTTGCGCTTATCGAGCGGAATTTCCTCGTCCAGCGAGCGCAGCACGCCATCCACGCGGGCGCGCACAAAGCCCTGGCGGAAGAGTTTTTCGAGATCCTTCTTGTATTCGCCTTTGCGCCCGCGCACGATGGGCGCCAGGATCATGATGCGCTCGCCTTCCGGCAGCGCCAGGATCTGCTGCAGAATCTGCTCCGTGCTCTGGCGCGAAATTTCAATGCCGCAAGTGGGGCAATGCGGCACGCGGATGGATGAATAGAGCACGCGCAAGTAATCGTAAATCTCGGTGATGGTGCCGACGGTGGAACGCGGGCTGCGGCTGGTGGTTTTTTGCTCGATGGAGATGGCGGGGCTGAGACCATCGATGGAGTCGACTTCGGGTCGCTCCATCTGATCGAGGAACTGGCGCGCGTAGGGCGAGAGGGTCTCGACGTAGCGGCGCTGGCCTTCGGCGTAGATGGTGTCGAAAGCGAGCGAGGACTTGCCGGATCCGCTCAACCCCGTGATGACGGTGAAGGTATTGCGAGGGATCTCGACGTCGATATTTTTGAGATTGTGCTGGCGTGCCCCGTGCACGGTGATGCTTTTGAGCATTGGGGTGGGAGAACTTCATTCTACCAAGCCCCGGTTGTGCGCCGATGTTCGAAGGCCGACGAGGGCGTCGGCCGCGGTCCAGGGGGACCGCCCCACTCCGGTCCAGGGGGACCGCGCCACATCAGGAGGCGGCAGCGAGATGATTTTCGTCTTCAGAGTAGGCGTAGGCCTCTTCGAGGCGGTCGCGGCGCTGGATGAAGGCCTGGATTTCAGCGGTCGAAAAAACGAACCCATCCTGGGTGGGATCGTAGGGGAGGTTACGGTCCCGGTGCATTTCGAAAATTTCGGCGGCGTCGTCTATCTGACGCCTTTCGTGTTCGAATCGTTCGGCTTGGATCTCGTGGAGCTGTTTGAGAGTGCGGTCGAAGAAGCGGGCGAGGCGCTGCTCGTAAAGGCTGATGTTGGTGAGGGACTGGCTTCGGAGGTGGAAAACTTGCGAGAGGGTTACGGCCGAGGCGGCTCGCGGTTCATTGGTACGGATGGCGCGGATATGATCCTCGGAGATGAGGGTGAGGTAGGTGGCCTCGGTGGCGGGGACACGATTGAGGCGCCAGATGGTGTCGCCCAGCGATTGGACCAACTGTTCTTCGAGCGCGCCTTTGGGCTGGAACTGGTCGACGAAACGTTGGTGGTGGCGCTGGTAAGCGGCAAGATCTTCTGTTGGCAGGACGATGACGTGTCCGGTGAGGCCGTGGCGCAGGGCGTTCAGGGATGAGCGCTGCTTCCCAGCCGCGGTACGGGGACCGGTCGATTTCTGGGCATTTGCTTGATTAACGCCGGCGCCAGGGTTGCCGGCGGCAGGGGCGGGATTTCCGTTCGATACAGGGGCCATAGGTTTTGTCTCCTGAGATGTAGATACCATGCGAGCGGATGGATGCTGCGGGGGGAAGTTGGGGAAGTTGTTGAAAGGAGGGGAAAGAGAGGGATGGGAAGTTTGGTGACTGGAAGGGGGACGGGGGTAAAGTCTGGTATCCGGGCGGCCGATTCAGCCGTTAAGGCTATGATCAGCATCACACGAATCTTCCGGCTGGGGATACGTTTCGCGGTGTGGGTGACGCCGCACGTCAAGGAGTGGCACCGCAAGCGTCACCTTAATGAATCGGAGGCGGAGCGGCACCTGGGATCGCGGAACTGGAGCGAGGCGGAGAAACATTTGGCCGCGGCCTTGACGGAGCGCCGCTATTCGTCGAAGAAGCGCATCGGTTTCCTGCTGGACCTCGAAAGGGCGCAACGCAAGCAGGGCAAATTGGACCAGGCGGCGCAGACGGCGCGGGCGGCGATCGAGATGGCAGCGGGCGACCACGCATTGCACTCGCGGGCGATGGAAGCGCTCGTGGACGTCCAGATCAGTCAGGAGAAATATTCCGACGCCGAGCAGACCATCCGGGAGATCGCGAGCAAGGAAGCCGGGCAATCGCAACCGGACCGGGCACGGCTGGCAACGTGCGCCAGGAAATTGGGAACTGCACTGTTACGGAGCGGGCGAAAAGAGGAAGCGTTCGAAGCTTTCCAGCAAGCGGCCAGCCTGGCAGAGCAGGCCTTCGGCGCCAATCATCTGGAGACCGCGCAATCGCTGTCTCAATTGGGCATGCTGTCGCGCCAGCACGGCGATCATGCGGAAGCGCAGCGCTGCTTGAGGCGGGCACTGGAGATTCACCGGGAGACCTCGGGTCCGGAATCGAACGCGGCCACGGAGGCGCTTTATAATCTGGCGGCGTCGCTGGAGCAGTCGGGTGATCTGGCGGGTGCGGTGAGTGAGTATGAAAGCGTTCTGAAGCTGAAAGATCGACAGGTGGGAGGGAATCGCGAAGAGGCAACCGATGTTCAGGTGCATCTGGCGGGGTTGTACGTGAAAGCCGGGAGGATCGCGCCGGCGCGCGAGCTGCTGATGCAAGCGATCGGAACCCTGGAGCGGAAGGGCGGACCGCCACTGGCGCGGGCGCTGGAGACTTTCGCGGATGTCGAAGAGCGGATGGGGCGGAAGGAAGAGGCCACGCAGTGGAGGGAGCGGGCGGCGGAGATTGCCGGCACGCCGGCTTAGTCGAGGCAATTATTTACTTGACTGGATGACTTCGGACGCTTCAAGCTGGCCGCATCTCAGATCGTCGGCAAGCGCGTTACCTGGAATCAACTGACCGGAGAAGGTCTGGAGTTGAGTGCGAGGCTCCCGAACTGAGAAGGAACTGGCACGGCGGAAGGGCGGGAAGCGAAAGAGTGCCGCTTAGAGATTACTCCTTCGGTTCCGCTCCGAATTCTTTGAGTTGGGTATGGAGTTCTTTTTTGCGCGCGAGCGTTGCAAGTGTCTCCTCTACCAGCGAGGTCAATTGTTCGCCGGTTGGAAAAGTCGATAAATCCGGCGATTTGTAGCCGCTTCTCAGATCGGTATTAGCTCCATGTTGCTCTGGCTTCAAATACCACAAGACTCTCTGAAGAATGCCTGTGGCTCGATCAACTTCAGAAAATAATGCGGCGAGCTTTTTGCGCGTCTCGACATACTCAGTCATTACTCTTCCTACAGCTAATATCTGTTCATCTGAACTCATTTCAGTCGGGCCGCTGGCTTTCGCTTTTTTATTTTGCTCGTTTTGAAGGGATTCTGTACGGCGCTTTTCGAAACTGAGAGCACGGTTTTCACCGCGGTGCGGAATCGCTCGAACGCTTCCGGGCCTTCGTGCGTTTCAGCGGGAGGCTTCATCGGTTCCATAATGCCACTATTCATGGAGTCGTGTGGCAAGCCTTTGCATGAACCCCGGGATGTTCCGCAGCACGTCTAGGAGGTTGCTGATAAAGTCTCTCGCAGGCCGGAGACCTGCGCCACGTATAGAGCTAAGTCATTGACCTGGAGTTGTGGAGCAGGTCCCCGACCTGCCAATGTGAGCTCTTGAAAGACTTTTTCAGCAACCTCCTAGTGCTCTTTGCTCATCATACTTTCCCCGTGGGTAAGCCCTGTAGTGAAGTAGAGGGAAAAATTGTCTGCTATCTCGGGGCCAAACGGCTTCGGACCGTCTGTGTAGTATTTGGTCTTCTCCGGCGGGATAGCAAGGGACGATCGAAGAGATAATTCATTCTCTACGCTTTGAGAGAGCTGACCAGCGGTTCTTTACCGAGTAACGGGATCTGGCTGAAAACTCGATCAGCCGGGCGAGGGCGCCCGGCGCGGGTCAGGGGACCCGCCCCACTTTTTCTGAGAGGCTTTTGTAGACCGCTTCGACGAACATATCGGTGGTCCAGAAGCCCGACGTGGCGCCATAGCGGTCATCATAATCGGCGGTGGGATGCGACGCCTGCACCTGTTCCAGCGTCGCTCCTTTCTTTAGCATGGCCTGGATGCGATCGCGAATGATGGTCACCATATCGCGATACTCGACTACTTCCCATTCGTCGCAGAGGCGTCCATGGCCGGGAATTATATAGGTGCCGCCTTCCTCGTCGTGTTTGGGAATCGCGATGTCCAGAATATGGTTGAGCGCGTCAAGCTCGCCCTGGATGCTGCCGCCATTCGCCAGGTCGATGAAGGGATATCCAGTGGTGACAAAGATATCGCCGGTGCTCACGACATCGGAGTGGCGGAAGAAGACCAGGCTGTCGCCATCGGTATGCGCCTTCGGCTGGTAAATGATCTCGATGGGCTCGTCGTTAAAATAGAGCTCCTTCTGGCCGGAAGTGTAGGTATCGGTGGGCCACGCCTCGGTAGAGGTGGGAGACTGTTTGCCGCTGGGGGCGCTCATGCGGTCGAGAACATTTTGATGCGCAATGATTGCCGCGCCCTGGCGGGCATCGCGGATATCGGCGGTGACATTCGCGCCGGTGATGGTGACGCCCGCGGCACGGATCTTCTCATTTCCACCGGTGTGGTCGGCATGGAAGTGGGTGTTGACGATGTACTGGATCGGTTTGTTGGACAATTTGCGGACGGCCGCGATGACCTTGTCGGCCATAGCGGCAGTACCGGTATCTACGATGACGACGCCCAAGTCGCCGATTTGTACCGTGATGTTGCCACCGCCTCCAACGATCATGTAGACGTTACCCTGCACCGGCAGAACGTGGACCTCGCCGTCGTTGGGTATGGGATTCAGGGCGCGGCTGACGTGCTCCTGAGCAGGCGCGGTCCAGGCGGCTAATTTCGCGGCGTCGGCGGGCGAGGATGCCGCGCGCATCTTTAAGCGATACTCCGGGTACATCGTTTCGGCGCCACCCAGCGCCGCTGCCACCGTGAGATGGTACTTGTCGGCATACTCGTGAACAAACGGATTTTGTCCAGGCAAATAGTTCGGCACCGCGCCGCGCGGCCGGTTGACCACCTCTTCGACATATTCGCAGGGATAGAGCCAGTTGCCGCCGGCATTGACGTTGAGCACGAAATCCTGGCTCTTGATCAAAGGCTCGGTGAGATAAACGGGGTCGGTGACGATGCTGACGTGGGTAAGGTGGTCGCCGTGCCGGATGAAATGCTCGGTGAGCGTGGCCTCGTCGCTTTCGGGCAATCCGTTGCGCCGGATCCAGCCCTGCTTGATATGCGTGGTGGTGACGGTCAGGATGTTGCCATCCCATTGGCCGGTGGAAAATCCCATCCAGGTGTGCGCCGCGTACGGCGGAGGATGCGGGCGACCATCCATCCAGATGGTACGGGTCTGTTCGTAGGTGCTGATGTATTGTTTGATGGCGATGATACGCTGGGACTGGGGATCTTTTTCGGCCCAGATGCGCAATTGCAGCGGTCCGCGATAGATGTAGGGCGCGACGTGGACCTGGCACTGATGCTCGGGCATTGTCAGCCGCGATGAATCCCAGGACAGCGCCCAGAGGCGACTACCGACGCTGATAGGAAGTCCGGAGTAATTGACTAGTTCGGGGCCGGGGATGCGCTCGAGGAAGTCTTCGTGCAGCACCGGATTCCAGTTCCCGGAAAGATCCAGCCCTATCTCAGGAACGAATTCGCCGACGACGGCCTGGGCGCGGGCAGATGGGTTCAGCAGGACGGCTAAAGACAGAATAATGACGGTGCGGAGCCCGATCCAGATGGATTGTGACATATCAATCTCCCGAACGTTTTTCATCATACCGAAATGCGTTCCGGGCCTGCGGTTCGCGGGTGAGTTTTTATCGCAAGGGAACCGATGGTATACAGGAAGTGGAGATACAGCGGTTTGAAACGGCAGACATGACACGAGCGTGGGTACCGGCGGCGGCGGCCTGCCTCTTTTTGATGGCGTGTAATCGCGATCCGCGGGCGATGCGCGACAAATGCGTAGCCAGCGGCAACAAGTACTTCCAGAACGGAAAGTACAAAGAAGCATCGATTTTATACCGGCGCGCGCTGCAATTCGATCCGAAGTCGGGGGAAGCTTACTATCGGCTGGGGATGGTAGAGTTAGCGCTGCGGGAGTACGGCGACGCGGCGCGGGCGTTGGAGCGGGCCACGAGTCTCGATCCCGGCAATGAGGAAGCAACCGTACGGCTGGCCGAGCTCTACATCGCAGCCTATGCCGCCAACCCAAAGTCGAACAAACGCTCGCTGGATGAAGCGCGGCTGTTGGTGGCGCAGGTGCTGAAGCGGAACCCGAAGTCGTTTGGGGGGCTGCGGCTGGATGCCGATCTGGCAACGCTCGCCAACGACTCGGAAACCGCCATCGCCAAGCTTCGAGAGGCGGGCGAAGTGAAGCCGTGGCAGCCGGAAGTAATTGTGCCGCTGATGCGCAGGCTGGCGGCAACCGGCCGAGAGACGGAAGCCGAGAAGCTGGGCGAGGAATTTCTGGCGCGGGATAAGACGGTACGCCGCGTTTATGATCTCCTCTTTTCTTATTACATGCAAAGCTCACAGTTCGATCACGCCGAGGAGACGCTGAAGACAGAGATCGCCAATCTGCCATCGGATGCGATGCCGCGGCTGGAGTTGGCGGGCTTCTACTACACGCGAAATCGAAAACGGGAGATGCTGGCGCAACTGGACGGCCTGCGCTCGGCGAGAAAAACTTTTCCGCACGCCGATGGACTGGTCGGCGACTTCTATGTGCGGATGGGGGCGTACGAGCCTGGCATGCAGGCCTACCGGGACGGGGAGAAGCAGGACCCGAAGATGGCGGCCGATTATGAGAAGCGAATCGCGGATGTTCTGCTCGCGCAGGGCCGGGACCCGGAAGCTCTGGCGGTTGTGACGAAGCTGCATAAAGATTATCCCCGGGACGTGGAGGCCGCGGCGATCCATGCATCGTTGCGGGCTAAAGGCGATCCAAAGCAGGTCGAAACCGCAATTGCGGAGTTGGAAGCGCTGACGTTGAAGGAACCGGGGAATGCGATGCTGCAGTTTCATTTAGCGCGAGCCTATTGGATGACGGGCGAGCCGGCCGGCCTGGATAAGGCGGCTCAACATTTCGAGACCAGCCTGAAGCTGAATCCGGATTCTTTACTTGCCAAACTGGGGTTAGCGCGGATTCGATTAGAGCAAGGGCAGAATGGGGTTGCGGTCCAGATCGCGGAGGAGATCCTCGAAACTAATCCATCGAATCTGCAGGCCAAAGTGATCCGGGGAACCGCTCTCGGGAATCTGGGTGAAGGGGACAAGGCGCGCGAGGAACTGCGGAGTATCCTCAGTATCGATAAGGCTTCCAATGAGGCGCGCTATCAATTGGCGGCGGTGGATCTGCGAGAGAAGCGCTACAGCGAGGCCGAAGCAGCGTTCCGGGCGCTGGAGCAGGCGGACGATCTGAGAGGCATTACGGGCCTGGCGGATTCGAGATTGGCGCAAGGCCAACCGGCCGCGGCCGCACAGATCCTGGAACAGGGACTGGCCAAGCATCCGGACCGGGATGGCTACCAGCTGGCGCTAGCGGAAGTGCAAGTTCGCATGGGAAAGCTTCAAGAAGCTCGCCGGCAACTGGAACAACTGGTGGGCCGTAAACCTGATTGGGCCGAGGCGCTCATTCACTTAGGCACGGTGGAAAGGCAGTTGGGTGACAAAGCGAGCGCGCTGGAAAACTTTCAGAAGGCGCATCGGATCCAGCCAGCGAACGCGAGCACGACTTTGGGTTACGCGATGCTACTTGAAGATGCGGGAAAGGCAGAGCAGGCGCGCGGGATGTACGAAGAAGTGCTGAAGGCAGATCCGGACAATGCCACGGCTTTGAACAATCTGGCTTACCTCAAGGCGGAACAGGGCGTGGATCTGGATCAGGCTTTGGGTTATGCGCAGCACGCACTGCAGCGCTCACCGAAGGATCCTAATATTTCCGACACACTGGGTCTGATTTACATTCGGAAGAAGCTGACCACCCAGGCCGTGCAGGTATTGCAGGAGCTGGTGGCGCGAGTGCCGGACAATCCGTCGTTCCATCTGCATTTGGGGATGGCGCTGCTGGACGCCGGGGAAAAGCAACTCGCCAAGAAAGAGCTGGAGAAGGCGCTACAGCACAAGCCGTCGGCGGCGGAGCAGGTGAAGATCAAGGACTTGGTGGCGCGGATTGGTTAGGGCGGCTAACGTTTCGCTGCCCGGCTCGTCCAGGGTCTATTGACGGTCGTCATGAGCTTGCTGCAAGACCTGAAATTTGCACTGAGAACGTTTCGAAAGAATCCAGGATTCACGTTCGCCGCCGTTTTCGCACTGGGGCTGGGGATGGGCGCCAATAGCGCCATGTTCAGCGTGATCGACGGCGTCCTGCTACGCCCGCTGCCCTTCCCGCACTCCGAGCGGCTGGTGAACGTGTGGGAGAACAATCTCAAGCGCAACATACCCAGATTCTCGGTCGCGCCGGCGAATTACTATGACTGGCAAAAGCAGAACCAGGCCTTTTCCGCACTGGGCGCATACCAGCAAAACACTTTCAATCTCGCCTCGCGTGAAGGCGAGCCGGAGCGGTACCTCGGCGCCATCTGCGATCGGGGATTCTTCGACGCGTTGGGAGTACAGCCGGCGCTGGGCCGCGTGTTCACCGAGGAAGAGGATCAACCGGGCCGGGATGACGTGGTGATTCTGGGAAACGGCTTGTGGCGGCAGCGTTTCGGCGGTGATCGGAAGATCGTTGGCCAGACATTGAACATGAATGGCAAGCCACGTACGGTGATCGGCGTGATGCCGGAGGGTTTTGAATATCCACCGCAATCGGTGATGTGGTCGCCGCTGGGCTTCGACAATGAAACGCGGGAGCGGCGGGATTTCCACCGTTTGCGCGTGATCGGGCGGCTGAAGGACGGGGTGACGCTGGAGCGCGCGCGGGCGGAATTCCAGACCATCGGATCGCGGCTGGCGGCGCAGTATCCCTTTTTCAATCGAGATGCCGGTATTGTGGTGAATTTATTGCTGGACGATATGGTGGGACAGATCCGGCCCGCACTGTTGGTGTTGCTGGGCGCGGTGGCCTTCGTGCTACTGATCGCCTGCGCGAATGTGGCCAACCTCCTGCTGGCCAAAGCGGCTGGACGGCAGCGGGAGATCGCGATCCGGGCATCGCTGGGAGCCGGACGCGGCCGGATCGTCACACAAATGCTGACCGAGAGCGTACTGCTGTCGGTGGCGGGCGGCGCGGTGGGATTGCTGCTGGCGTACGGGGCATTCCGTGGACTGCTGGCGCTGGCGCCCGCGAATCTGCCACGATTGAGCGAAGCCGGTCTGAACTCCGCAGTGGTGTGGGGCTCGCTCGCGCTGTCGATGATTACGGGGATCGTGTTCGGGTTCGCGCCGGCGTGGTACGCATCGAAGACCGATGTCCACTCCTTGCTGAAGGAAGGAGCGCGTGGAGCAAGCGCCCGGAGCGGCCTGCGGAACATTCTGGTGGTGGCGCAAGTGGCGGCGGCCCTGATTCTGCTGGCCGGGGCGGGCCTGCTGATCCGCAGCTTCTACGAGATCGAACATGTCGACGCGGGGTTCGAAGCCGAGCATCTGATGACCATGCGCCTGGCGCCCGCGGCCTTCAAATACACTGGGCACGACGCGATGCTGCGCGAATTTGTCCACGGAATTTTAGGGGACGTCGCGGCGCTGCCGGGTGTGCGGTCGGCGGCGGTGTCGAGCGACATTCCTTTGCTGGGGAATCCGATCTACATCATGCGTTTCGAAGGCCGGGCGCCGGTGGAACCGAGCACGGCGCCGCTGGCCAATTATTTCGCGGTGACCCCCGGCTATTTCGAAACGATGGGCATGCGCATTTTGCGTGGCCGCGGGATTACGGATCGCGATACGGCCGATTCACCCCCAGTGGTGGTGGTGAATCAGACTCTGGTGGACCGATATTTTCCGGGTCAGGATCCGATCGGGAAACGGCTGGAGGTGGCATTCGCGACGCCGCCCAACTGGCGCGAAATCGTGGGCGTGGCCGCTGACGTCCACACCCAGGGATTGGATCAGGACACGCCGGTGCAGGTCTACGCCGCGTATTTCCAGAAGCCGACTTTTATCCAGCTGGGCACGATCACCGTGCTGGCGCGGACTACGCAGGATCCGGCATTAGCCGGCGCGGCCATGAAGGCGGCCATCCTGAAGATCGACAAATCGCAGCCGGTTTACGCAGTGCAGCCCATGACCGAAGTGGTTTCTCAATCGATCGCCCAGCGGCGTTTTTCACTGGTGTTACTGGCATTTTTCGCGGCGTCGGCATTGTTCCTGGCGGCACTGGGACTCTACGGAGTGATGTCGTACAGCGTGGCGCAGCGGACCGGCGAGATCGGCATACGGATGGCGCTGGGCGCGCAGAAGGCGCAAGTGCTGATGCTGGTGCAGAGGCAGGGGATGGCGCTGGTGTTGATGGGCCTTGCTATTGGCGTGGCGGGCGCGTTGGCGCTCACGCCGCTGATGACGTCGCTACTTTTTCGAGTGCAGGCGACCGATCCGATTACATTCGTGCTGGTGGCGGCGGTGCTGATCGCGGTGTCACTGGGAGCGTGCCTGGTTCCCGCGCGGCGCGCCGCGAAAGTGGATCCGATTGTGGCGCTGCGCTACGAGTGAGTTGTTACTCGCCCAGCACCGGTTCGTAGGCCTCGTCGGGGCGCGGCCGAAGATTGGGATTGCGCATCAGGATGCGCGCGCAGGTGTTCCAGCGCAAGATGGAATCGTCGTTGGCGGGCGGACGGAGGGCGATGGCTTTTTCGTAGGACTCCATGGCCTGACGAAAGGCGTCGTAGGCGGTGAAGGCGGCGTTGGGCGAGGCTTTGCGAAGCTGGGCGTGCGCGAGCCGCTCCCAGACGATGCCGGCGTAATATTGCTTTTCGTAATCGCTCTTGAGGCGCGGCAGAATCTCGCGAGCCTTGTGGGGACCGTGACCATGTCCGTGGCCGAACTGATCGGTCAAGGCCAGCAGCAGCATGACGAGCGCGGATTGATTGTCGGGGTCGGCTTCGAGGACATCGAGGCAAATGCTTTCGGCCAGGGAGGGCTCGTTCAAGAGCCGATACCGTTCGGCTTTTTCGAGGGCTTCCTGAATGCCGGCCTTCGAAATGGGCTTGAGTTCGAACTGCATGGCATGGTCAGGCTAGCGAATTGGGAAACCCGGCGTCAAGCGGCCGGGGGGCGGGTCAATGCCCCTGCTCACCCAGGACCGCGAGCACTTCAGACTGCTTCATTTTCTCCGCCCACGCCTTGGGCTTGGCCCATAGTTCAGCATCCGGCTCATCGATCAACGCTCCGCGCGCCAGTAGCAGCTCGACCAGTTCCTTCCGTCCCCAGCGGCACGCCCAGCCCAGGGGCGTTGCCTTCAACAGATCATCCCGCAAGTCGAGCCTGGCTCCGCGATCGAGCAAGATCGAAGCGAAGCGCGCGCGGTCGGCGCCGCTTAGGTTGCTGTGATATGCGGCCGCGAAATGCAGGGCGGTTTGACCGAAGCGTGATACGTTTGGGTCGATGCCATGCCGCAGCAGCACGGCCATGCAGGCGAAGTGGCCTTGGTTGTCCCGATCGCCTGTAGCGCCGCGGATGGGTTGGATTAGGATCCAGTGCCACGACGGATCGTTAGCCGGCCACTTGAGACGCGGGAGAGCCAGTTCGACGATGGCCGGGCATCCGTGGTCGGCCGCAGACCAAGCCAGCTCCCGGGCGAGTTGCTCGCTCGCATCCGCTTCCAGCAGCCGCTTGGCCTCGCCGACATCGTGCGCCTCGGCGACCATATAGGGCTGCACCTTGGCGCCGCGCTGGAGCAGGAGCCGCTTGACAGAGTCATCTTTATGGCCCCAGGCATTGCGGAGCGGCCAGCCGGATGCATAAACGTTGGCGTTGGGGTCAGCGCCACGGTCCAGCAGTAACTCGGCGATATCGTGCTGTCCCGCCAGCGCGGCGTACCACAAAGGCATGCCCCAGCTAAACGTAGGTTCTTCCAACTGGTGAAGCATGATGCGCTCATCCACATCGGCACCCAGGTCGAGGAGCAGCCGGACGATCTCGACGTGTCCATGATTTACTGCCAGTGTGAGCAGCCCGCCGCCGGGGTTAATCTGGCGCAGCAGGCCGGGATCGGCATTTATGAGCAGGCGAATGCGCTGGGCGTCCGCTAATGCGACTGCGGCATGGATGGTCATCTCCGCACCATGTTCCAGCAGCTGCTTCGCTACCGCTGGAAACAATTTTGCGCGATCGTTTCGAGGATCGGCGGCAAGGGCGGCGCGGTCGACCGCGGTCAGGCCGTGAACGTCCCGCTTACGCGGGTCGGCGCGTCTGGCCAGGAGCCACGCCACCATCTCTTCGTCCGTTTGTTGGGCGGCGATATGCAGCGGCGTGGCGCCGTCGAGATCACAGGCGTGGATTAGAGACGTATTCGCCTGGAGCAGGCTAAGAGCGGTGGGCCTGTCGCCGTGCGAGATCGCTGTTTTGATTTGGTCGAGTTCGACGGTACCATCCTGTGCGCTCAACTCCGGCCGGCGTAACCGCTCCTCATCCTCGATAACAGCGACGATGTCATCATACCCGCGGTCTCTGGCGATGACTAAGGCAGAAGTTGCGTCGCGATGCGGGAAAATGCCCTTGCGGGCGTCGGCGCCGGCTTGCATCAGTAACCGTACCATCGCCACGTCACGGCGCAACACCGCGTAGTGCAAGGCGCGATGCTCATCATTCGCGGCCATATCCATGCCGATCAGCTCAGGGCGGGCATTCAGGAAAAGTCGCACCTGGGCCGTGTCGCCGGTTTTGACAGCCTCAGCCAGCCAGGCGACGCTGACTCCGTCGACGAATGCCTTCAATTTGGGCCAGCTCTCATAGCCGTAGGCCCGCGCCAGGACTCGCTGGGCGTCGTGGAGTGCAAACTTTGCGGAATCGGGATGGCGCTCGAACCGCTGCACTTCGGCCAGTGCCTCGGGCTTACCGGCGCGATATTCTTCCAGCAGGTCTCTGGCTTGTTTTCGGAGTTGCTCCAGGTTCGGTTGCGGCGGCAGCCGGCGTGTCGGAGGGGAAGATGGGAAATTTCCGGACATGACGATCTCCTTTCGAGTCATTGCCCGGCGTCCGCGTGACGGGCGGAAAGAAGATTCGTCTTACTTTGGAGAACAACTGACCATCGGCAGGCTCAGCCCTTCCCGCGGACACGGTGGCGCCCGACGCGCCAATTCCGATCATAACGCACCCGTCGCGGCGAAACACGCGCGGAGAAACGGGCTGCGCGGTTCAGCGATCGAGTAGTAGTAGGATGATAGGTCATGATTCGCAGTTTGCTTCTGTTGGTCGGATTTTCGGGGCTGGCGGCCGCGCAAGTGGCAACCTTCTCGATCGTCGCCTACGATCCGCAGAATGCCGATTGGGGAGTGGCGGTGGCGTCGCGATATTTTTCAGTCGGGTCGGTGGTTCCGTGGGCGGCGGCTCAAGTGGGAGCGATCGCTACGCAGGCCAATGTCAACGTCGGCTACGGACCGCGCGGGCTGGAACTGCTGGGACAAGGGCACACGGCCAAGGAAGTGTTGGATCAGCTACTGGCTGAAGACAAGTTCGACGGCAAGGACGGCCGGCAGGTCGCGGTCGTGGATGCCAAGGGAAACATCGCGGCCTACACCGGCCCTGGCGCTCCGAAATGGGCGGGAGACCGGCAAGGCAAGACCTGGTCGGCACAGGGCAATATTCTGGTGGGGCCGCAGGTAGTGGAGTCGATGGGGCGGGCATTCGATCAGACTCCCGGGGAGCTGGCTGAAAAGCTGTATGCTGCGGTGAAGGCGGGCGACGAAGCCGGGGGCGATGCGCGGGGAAAACAGTCGGCGTCCATGTTGGTGGTCCGCAAGCAGGGCGGCCGCAACACCAATAACGATCGCTACATTTATATAAACGTCGACGACAATCCGGCGCCGTTGCCCGAACTGCGAAGGCTGCTGGATTTGAACCTCGGATATCTATACCAGGACAAGACGTTCAAACTTCTGGGCGCTGGAAAAATCAGCAATGCGCGAGATGCGGCGGCGCAGGCGGCTCGCTATTGGCCGAATCGGCCGGAGGCGCATGTAACGCTCGGGCTACTCGACTATGCGGGAGGCGATAAGAGCGGAGCGCTGGCAGAGCTCAAAACGGCGCAATCGCTCAGCGGCGACTCCAATTTTCGCCGGCAATTCGAGGGCGCCGCGCAGCGGACCGTCTTCAAGGGAATCCTGGACGACAAGCCGTTCCTGAAACAGCTGTTTGGAGAGCAGGCCGGCCGGTAACGATTAAGATGGCGCGCAAGCCGAAACGATTCGACAGCAGGAAGGGTGTGCGCCGGCTGGCACGCGAGCGCGTGGGCAACGTGCCGGCTCCCAAAATCATCGTGCCCAAGACGCAGCGCAAGAAGCCCAAGCACAAGAAGCCGGTTGATCCGGACCTGACCTAGCTGCTCGCGCCGGGGCTGAATTTAGCGCGAACGATCACCAGCAGCAGGGGAATAACCCAAGCCGGTGTCACGGCGGCGAAGGCCTTGCCTTTGGAAGACCCGGTCAAATAAGCCAGGGAAAGCACGAGAATCACCAGGTACCAGATCTCGAAGATCGAGAAGAAATTCAGAAATGCGAGCGTGGCCCCGTGGATGTCCTGAATAAAGATGTCCGCGCCGAAGGGCGCCATCAGTTGCTCGGGGGATTGAATCTCGTCTCCTTTGGCATGTATGACGATGTAGGTCGCGATGAATTGCAGCGCGGGGATCAGGGAGCAGGCGGCCATGAGCGAGAACACGTCGCGAAACTTGGCGCGCAACCCCACCATTGAGCCTGTGACCATGACCAGCCAGGCCATCAGCGCCAGAACTCCGATGACGAAGACGGGCGTGAACGCGATCCCGACCTGGGTAATGGTGTGGGCCATAGTTCGCGCCGTTTCCATACGCTCGGGCGGGATGCTCTGCGCGGCCATCCGCTGCTGCATGGAGAAGTCCACCAACTGCGTGCTGTAAGGCAGCATAAGATACCCGACCACGATGTAGATGATGCAGATTGTAATAAGAGGCCACAACCAGAACAGCTTAGCCTTAACGCGCTTGGCCAGACCCATGGGGTCGACAAAGGCATTCAACATGCCGACCAGACCGCTCGCAACACCGGGATTCTCGTCCGCCATAGGTCCTCCTCTGTCGAGTTTTCGTCGAGTTCCCAAGATTATACCGTTTACGGGCTACTGGTACTAGAGTTCTAGTTGGATCTGGGACTTTCCGGCGTATAATATGCGGGAGAGGGACAAACTATGAAAAGGTTTTTCTTCACCATACTTGTGCTCGCATCTATGCTGGTGTTCGCATCTACCGCCAGCGCGCAGAATAAGACCCGCGTGGCCGTTATGAATTTTGAATACGGAACGGTACAGACGGGTGTCTCCGGTGTATTTGGCTCTAACGTCGACATCGGAAAGGGCATAGCCGATATGCTGGTGGACCGCCTAGTGAAGGACGGCTCTTATTCAGTGATCGAGCGCAAGGAACTGGACAAGGTCCTGGGTGAACAGAACTTTTCCAATAGTAACCGCGCCGATCCATCGAGCGCGGCCAAGATCGGCAAGGTACTGGGGGTGAGCGCGATCATCATCGGCAGCATCACGCAATTTGGACGCGACGATCACTCCACCAACGTCGGCGGGGGCGCGGTGGGCGGTCTCACCAGGGGCTTCGGGATTGGAGGCGTCGGCAGGCGTGAAGCCAAGGCGGTGGTGGAAATCAGCGCGCGCATGATCAGCACCGATACAGCCGAGATCCTGGCAGTGGCCAGCGGCAAAGGCGAATCAGCGCGCAGCGGAACGTCGTTGCTGGGCGCGGGCGGTTCCTCAGGTGGCGCGGGCGGGGCTGGGATGGACATGTCCAGCTCGAATTTCGGGGCGACGATTATCGGCGAGGCCACCAACAAGGCAGTTACGCAGATGGCGCAGGGGCTGGCAGAAAGCGCGGCCAAGATTCCAACCGTCGTTATTGCCATCGACGGCCTGGTGGCGGACGTGAACGGCGCGAGTTTAGTGCTCAACGTCGGATCGCGATCGGGCGTGCACGTGGGCGACAAGCTGCAGATCACCCGAGTGGGGCGCGAGATTAAGGATCCCGCAACCGGCAAGGTCCTGCGCCGGACCGAGTCGCCAATGGGCACGATCACCATTTCGGAAGTGGACGACTCATCCGCGGTTGGAAACTACGAGGGCACAGCCGGCGTAAAGGTCGGCGACCGCGTAAAGCGGTAAGCGAATCGCAATTACTGGCCGGCATAGCCCGGCAGGGCGACGGCGATCGTCTGGCCCGCATCACCGTAGGCGGCAACCTCTAGGAGCAGACCTCTAGGAGCACATCATGAACATTGGAGAGCGCGTCGGCGATTACGAGATTGTCTCGATACTCGGGTCCGGCGGAATGGGCGAGGTGTACAAGGTTCGAAGCGTTATCTCGGACCGGATGGAGGCCATGAAAGTGTTGTTGCCCAACCTGGGCAGCGATACGGCGCTGGCCGACCGCTTCCTACGCGAGATCAAAGTGCAAGCCGCCCTAGACCACCCCAACATCGCACGCATGAACAGCGCGCAGCAGGTTGGCAATCAACTGGTCATGCTGATGGAATACGTGGAGGGCAGTACCATCGATGAGCAGCTGCATAAAGGTCCGCTGGAGCTGAGCGAATCTTTGCACTGCATTTCGCAGGTGCTGGATGCGTTGGCATACGCGCACGCGCGTGGAGTAGTGCATCGCGACATCAAACCGGCGAACATCATGATCACGCCCTCGGGCGTGGTCAAGCTGATGGATTTCGGCATCGCACGCATGCAGGCCGACCGTCAGTTGACGAAAACCGGGACCACGGTGGGCTCCTTGTATTACATGTCGCCGGAGCAGATCAATGGCGGGCAGCCGGATCCGCGGTCGGATTTATACTCGCTGGGCGTGACGCTGTATGAAATGGTGACGGGACGGCGGCCGTTCGTAGGCGACAGCGATTACTCGATCATGGCGGCGCATCTGCAGAACAAGCCGGTGGCGCCGATGGAGATCATCGCGGGAGTGCCGCTGGATTTGAACGACATTATCTTGATGGCAATCGCCAAGGATCCGGAGCAACGTTTTCAGAAAGCGGAGGCTTTCCGCGCCGCGCTGGGAAATTTCGCGGGGTCCATGGGAGTGACGTTAGGAGCGCTGCCCGAAGCCGCGAAGGTGACGCCCCCCGCAGCGCCGCCGCCGCGAGCTGCGGCACCGCCATTGCCACCAACAGCGACGGGGATATCCGTACCGCCACCGCCCCGCGCGCCAACTTTCGTTCCAGCGCCTCCACTGCCGCCAACAGTCGTGCCACTGCCCGCGCCACCCGTTTTTCAGGCACAGCCGGGGCCGGCGCCAGTATTGCAGACACAGCCGGGGCCTCCGCCGCAGTCGAGATCCGGGAGCCGCCGAGGTTTGTATATGGCACTGGGATCGGTAGCGACACTTCTAGTGCTGGCGGCGGCGATTATCGAGGGTCCCAAGCTGTTGCATAGCAGCGCCAGCAGTGCGGCGCCGCAGGTGGCCGCGCCGGTCGAGAGCAAGGCGGCAGAATCGACGGCAACGCCCGCCGCGCCTCCGCCCCAGCCCACAGCTCAACAAGATTCTGCCCCGCCGGCCCAGACTGCGCCGGCACAGGCTCCGGCTGAACCAGCCGCGACTCCGGTGCAGGCAGCCGCACCACAGACTCCGGCGCGAAGCGCGCCAGCGCAGAAGCAGGCACGGGGGCAATCGTCACCGGCGGGAGTGGCACAGCCAGCGGCAGGGCAGCGGTCTGTAGCGCAACAGCCGCCGCAATCTTCGCAGCAACCTCCACAACAGACGCAACCACCAGCGCCGGCGCGGCCCACGGCGGCGGAAATGAACGAACTCCGCCAGAACTATAACCAAGTCGCGATTCGGGTGGGTGCGGCCAAGAGCGGCCTCAGAGCCCTCCAGCAGCAGATGCAGCGGCAGGGGGTGGACATGCGCGGCGATATGCTCGAAGCGGAATCGCGCATGGACTATCTGATGAAGGAGTCCATGGATTCCATGCGTGCGGGCGATGCCGACGGGTCTCGAACCAGTCTGCAGATGGCGGAGCGGTCGCTGGAGACGATCGAGAAGTTTCTCGGCAGGTAGATTGACGCCCACCGACGACGGCGACGAATCCCCTTCTAAAGGAAAAAGACCGACCTTTCTGGCGGCGATGGCCAGTTATGCGGCGATTGCGCTGCTGGCGGCGTTCACGCTGGATGGCAACTTTCGGCTGGTGGTCTGGATATTCCTCGCAGGACTAGCGTTAAGGACCTACCTGGCGACCTTGAGAAAGCCCTAGTCCCTCAAGGTCACGGCACAACGACCCGATAAGCGTAGAAGGAGAGAGATTCGGTCGTGTTTCATTTTGGAACGCAAGTTCCATTTCGGCAAAGCTAAGCAGCCGATTTAGTTCCATTACGAGATTCTCAGTCGCCGGGCGCGCGGCCAGTACTTCCGATGGAAGTACTAAAGCGGTACAGCGAAGGTGAGATCCATCTCATTGAGTCTCATGCATATGCTGTACGTTTCCCTAGAGCGAAGCACGCGCGCGGCGCATCCATTTTGGCCTAGTCCATCTGTGGCTACCCGCTTGCACCAATAGGGAGCGTCAGGCCGC
The DNA here is from genome assembly GCA_035484655.1 of Bryobacteraceae bacterium. Lineage (GTDB taxonomy): Bacteria > Acidobacteriota > Terriglobia > Bryobacterales > Bryobacteraceae > Palsa-89. The sequence goes on from DATHOT010000199.1 coordinate 18,613, forward strand.
AAAGGCCGCTTCAAAAAGAAAGGCAACCGAGATGAAAACCAAGACCGCTCAAAGCACTGCAGCCGCCAAGATCGCCAGGCGCGATCGGATTGTACTCGAGCATCTTCCGCTCGTGAAAGCGATCGCGGTCCGGGTGCATGAGAATCTTCCGGTGCACGTAGATCTCGATGACCTGGTCCACGCCGGCGTACTGGGTTTATTTGATGCGGCCAGCAAGTTCAACCCCGACAAACAGGTTGCCTTTTCGAGCTATGCCAAGCACCGTATCAAGGGCGCCATCCTCGATAGCCTTCGTCAACTGGACTGGGCTTCGCGCGATTTGCGCCGCCGTCACAAACAAGTGGAGGCCGCCACGCGTGAATTGGCGGCAACACTGCAGCGCACTCCTACGGAATCCGAAGTGGCCGCCAAGCTCGGCGTGGATGTAGATCGCTGGCGTCAGATGATGGTGGACCTGCGCAGCGTGGGCCTGATCTCGGCCTCGTCGCGCGCACCGGAGCATGATGATCTTCCAGCGCCGGATTTCCCGAGCAAACCCGAAACCCAGCCCGATAACATGTGCTCCCGCGAGCAGATGCGCTCGGTACTAAGCGTCGCCATGAAAACGCTTCCGGAACGCTACCAGAAAGTGGTCTTCTTGTACTACACCAATGAGATGACCATGAAAGAGATCGGGGGAATCCTGGGCATCAACGAAAGCCGCGTCTCGCAGATTCACAAGTCCGCGTTGGAGAAGATGCAGGTGGTGCTGCAGGCCAACGGGATCGATTCGGTGCACGCGTTTTAAGAAGCAGGTCGGGACCTGCTCCACTTTGAAAAGCAGGTCGGGGACCTGCTCCACTTTGAAAAGCAGGTCGGGACCTGCTCCACTTTGAAAGCAGGTCGGGGACCTGCTCCACTTTGAAAAGCAGGTCGGGACCTGCTCCACTTTGAAAAGCAGGCCGGGGACCTGCTCCACAACTCTAGCGGACGCGGATCGAGTACGGCATCACTTTCAAGAATCCGCCGTGCGATAAGGCTCGCACCGGCAACTTGCCCAGCGCCTCGCCCACCTTCGTCTCCAGCGCCGCATTGTCATCGGAACGGCTGAGCAAGAAATCGAGCACGCTGCGCTTGCCAGGATAGGGGACTAACGTGATGCGGTCGGTGGCGGCGATATTGGCGCGTTTTCGGATTAGCTCCACCGCCCGGTCCAATCCGCCCAACTCGTCCACCAAGCCGTTCTGCTTAGCCTGAACGCCCAGCCAGACGCGACCCTGCGCCAGCGGCTCGATCTGATCGAAGCTTTTCTTGCGCCCTTCCGCCACGCGGCTCACGAATCCTTTATAAAACCCATCGATCTGGCCGGCGATTTTTTGGCGCGCTTCGTTGCTCAGAGGCGCATATTCGGAATCGATGTCGGCGTAACGCCCGCGCGTGAGGAGCTGTTTGTTGACGCCGATTTTGTCATAGAGTCCATGCAAGTTGAAGCGGGCAAAGATCACGCCGATCGATCCGGTCAGCGTATTGGGATAAGCGATGATGGGGTCGCCGGTGATGGAGATAAAGTAGCCGCCCGAGGCCGCCAAGTCGCCCATGGAGATCACCAGCGGCTTCTTCTTGCTCAGATTCTTGGCTTCGTGCAGAATGTCATCGGACGCGACGCCATCGCCACCCGGGGAGTCGACGCGCAGGATCACGCCGCGGATGGAAGAATCGTTCTCGGCCTGCTTCAGCAGTTTGACCATGGCGGTGTCGGTGATGCCCTGCTCATCCGAGTTCGGGTTTCCACTGCCGCGCGAGATCTCGCCTTCGCCAACTACCAGTGCGATGCGGCGAACGACGCCGCTGGAGGCCACCGGGGCTTTCAAGTAAGACTTGATGGCGACCAGTTTGAGGTCGGTCTGTTTGAGACGGCCCTGCATGTCCTGGACCACCTGGTCGTCATATCCGAGTGAATCCACCAGGCCATTGGCGAGCGCTTCGTTGCCCATATATGGGCCCTGATCGATGATGGCGCGGACGGCGTCCGGCTGCTTCTTTCGCCCCTCGGCCACGGTCTGGATCAGGTTTCCGTAATACTGATCCAGAATCTGGTTCAAGACCTCGCTGGTCTCGGGAGACATGGACGTTTGGGTCAGGATATCGCCGGCATCTTTGTATTTCCCTGCGTGGATTACATCCGCCTTGACGCCCAGCTTATCGAGGGTGTTCTTTACGAACATGGCTTCCACCCGCATGCCCTTGAGGTCGAGCGAATCTTCGGGCGCCAGGTAGATGCGGTCGGTTGCGGACGCCAGATAGTATTCGCGTCCGCTGGGACTCCGGAGGTAGGTGATGATGGGCTTGCCGGATTTCTTGAATGTCAGAATATCTTCACGGATCTCCTGCATTTTGGCCCAGCCTATTGTGAGGCCGCGCGGTTCGAAGATGATACCTTTGATACGCGAGTCGGCGGCGGCCTTGCGAAGCGTCTCCCATACTTCCTGCACGGTGATGGGCGTCTGCGCCTCGAAGAAAGGCAGCGGAATTTCGGGAGGCGACTTCTCCGGAACATCGCCTTCCAGTTTCATCACCAGGGTAGATCCATCGGCGACGGTCACGGGCCTTTCGGCAAACGAACCGGCCAACCGCACCATCGCGAAAATCAAGATCAGGGCGGTCAGCCCGGAGAGAACGATTCCTACCACCAGTCCGATGAGGAAGTTTTTCATGATCGCCAGCGGCCTCCAGCCACGAGACGATTCTACAACGGAAAAGTTTCACGGCTCGCAAGCGATGCCGTTTCAAGGGCCGCTTGGCCGCGGATTGTGAGAGCCACCATGGACGGCTGCCGCGCGTCCCGGCTTTCTATGACCTCGATGAGACCGTCCAAGAGAGCATCCTCCCAAGCCGAATGCCGGGGACAAGTTGTGCGCCAGGCCTCCATTGATTCCGCATAGGTTCTGGGACGGAGTGAAATCCAGGCTAACAGCTCTCGAACCGGCGGGCTCACTATTTGAACTTACCTCATTTGACGCTGGTCATCCGAGGCGCCGTTTGAATTTTCGAGGCCGCTAGGCTATCCTGGAGCTTAAGAATGGCCAACACTTATTCCTCGCTGAAGCGGATGCGTCAGACCAAGCGAAAGACGACTGTGAACCGTCTTCGCAAATCGCGGTTGCGTCACCAGATCCGGTCGATGCGCCGGCTGATCGACCAGAAGGACGGCAAGGGCGCGCAGGCCGCGATCCCGGCGACGTTCTCGCTTATCGATCGCGCCGCCAAGTGGGGCGTCATCAAGAAAAACACCGCGGCGCGGTACAAGAGCCGGATCACGGCGCGGATGCAGGCAATCGGCTAGATCGTCAAGCACTAGTTCGGGGTTGCGACGGAGCCCGGAGTGTCCCCCCTAGTTGCTACGGCGCGGATGCAGGCGATCACGAAGCGTCAGCTACTTCGTGAGGCTGAAGACGAACTCCTCCATCACCACACGATCATCAGGGCGAGTGTCGCGCAAGGCCCGGTCGGCGCGGTGGACTCTTTCGATCGCCAGAGCGAGCTTCTCCTTGGGGAATGCACTCACGGTCTGATGAATCTGGTCGGCGCGATCGCGCCAAATCCGAATCCCCTGCTTGGTGAAATAGGCCTGGATCTGCTGGGAGGTGCGCAGGCCGGCTTCCTGGGCCACCATCGCGAGCCGGAACTGGGTGGCCAGGAAAGTGAGCGCCAGTGGGAGATACTCGCCTTCCCGAAGCAGCGTGTCCAAGCTATCGAGCGATCGTTTGCGGTCGCCTCGCCCGAGCGCGGCGACGAGAGCAAATATGTTGGACGCCTGCGCATTGGGAACAAGGTTCAGGATGTCGTCGGACGTGACTTTTCGTTTAGTACCGGCGTATAGCCGCAACTTCTCGATCTCGGTGGCAATTCGCCCGGCGTCGCTCGCGAGGGATTCCACCAGTAAACCGATTTCCGAAAGGCCGATCTGGATGCCCGCTTCCTTAGCTAGATCCTGAGCGAGGCGGCGAGCGGATTCGACAGTGTAAGGCCGGAACTCGACCAGGTCTGAAATACGGGAATAGAATTTCTGCACGCGCTCCAGCTTGGCGCGATCTTCACCATCGAAATCGTAGCGGCTGGCTTCGAAAACGAGCACCGTGCCCGGAGTCGGATTGTGGAGATATTCGGCCAGTTCATCCGCACCGGTGTTTTCTTCCTGAGTGGCGGTCCGGCCACGCGGCAGCACACCTTCGGCTCCGGACACCCACACCACACGATTGGGCGCGAACAAAGAAAGCGATCGGGCATCGTCGAGCACCACGGCCATGCTGGTCTGCTCGAGATCGAGCTGCGTCAGGCCGTTCTCGCGATCATCGGGCGCGAGGATTCGATTGAGCAATGCCTTGCGACAGCGGCCGCGTTGGAAGACTTCAGGTCCGAGAAACAGGTAGGCGGGCGCAGGCGGGCTTTTCCGGATGCGATCGAGAAACTGATCGGGACTCAAAAGTTCTCCAGGATGGAGCTGACCAAGTCTCGCGCCACGTCGCGGCTCAGGCGGTTGAGGGCCTCGTCACTTTCTTCAAAGTAGGCCTTGGAGGAGGTGACGCTGATCTCGTAGCGCTGATGCATCTCGTAACTGGGGCGCGAAAAAATAACTTTGCCGGTGGCTCGCTCCACCAGATTGATTTGCATGGTGACGTTGACCTGCAGACCGCTGGCGCGGCCAGTTTGCTGATCGAACAGGATAGGATAGGCGACGTAGTTAACGACCGCGCCGCGCAAAACAGCGTCGGCCTGCCCTGGATCGTTCACAACCGTATACTTCGTTCGCGCGGTGAATTCGTGACTGATCGCCTGCGGAAGGCGGTCGGTAAGCTTGTAACGAATGGTGACGTTAGTGAAGGCGGGGATGGCGATAGTGTGAACGGTCTTGGGCACCAGGTCGGCCTGACCGGCGACGTGATAGCCGCAGGCAGGCAGCGCCAACGTCAACACCAGCACCGCGGCGGCGCCGGGAATTGCGCGGGCCACACTACTTGAGAAAAACACGGGCTACCTCCAGAGCGTTTTCAGCCGTAATGCGCAGGTTATCGGCGACCATCCAGAACCAATGCGCGCGTGGATGATTACGGTCCGGTGCAATGGCGCCGATGGTGATTCCACTTTGCCCCGCTGCGCCGACGTTGGTGGGCGGTTCTTCGTCGTGCGCCCGCAAATCAATCTTGGGCGAAGTGAGCGCCTCCACGATGGCGTTCCTTTCAGGATTGTTTTCGAACTCGATCCACACCGACATGCTGTAGCCATGAAAAACGGGCGTCTGGATCAAGCGGAGCGATGGCATGCTGAGGGCGCCCGCGCCGGCCAGTAGCGTCGCGAGATGGCGGTCAATCTTGAGCTCGATCTCCTCGAGCGAGTGCGGTGAATCGGAGCCGTATTGGGACAGCATATTAAAGCTGACCTGCGCGTCGTACACATCCTTGACGAGGGGCTTCAACGACAGCAGCCCCACAGTCTGTTTCTGCAACTCGTCGATGCCGGCCTGGCCGCGCTCGCTGGCGGGCTCGAAGACGTTGATGACGGATCGGCGAATCGCACCGGCGTTGCGAAGCTGAATGAGGAAGAGGGCAATGGCAATTGCGGCCGGATGCGCTATGACCTGGATCGGTCCGACGGCCGAGTAATTCGAAGGCTCTATGAGTGGCGCGCGAAGTTGAGCTGTAGGGTGGTCCTCGAGACTGCCGCTCAGGTCGATTATTACAGCCGTCGGATTGACGGCCTGGACCCGCTCGAACGCTTTCTGGCTGGATTCCTTAGAGCCCGCCAGCACCGCGATCCGGGCGGTAGCAAGATCGGCAACCTGGAGGGAGCTGATCACGATGGGTTCGTCGCGTCCGAGGGCGATGATGCTGGCGTCTTCGCTTTCCGAGGCGATGAGGCTGACGCTGGCGGGAAGGCCCGCGGAATCGAATAACTCGCGAACCTCTTTGCCGAGCAGCGATTCGCCGCCGACGATGGCGACCGCGGGTCGGGGCTTGTTATCCGACGATGTAGTGCGACGAGAATGCATGTTTAGCTGGTCTGATGTTCAGGATGAGGCGAAGGTGGATGAGGGCGAAACCTGCGGCGGATGATACCCCCGGCTCGAATGAAAATGCCGGTGCTGACGTACAACGTGGCGATCGCGAGCAGAACCGGCTGCGAGTAATTCCAGATCAGATAAATGAGTGCTCCGAAGAGGATTACGGTGAGCGGCGATCGAGGTCCGGTCAGGTGCACCTCCTTGAAGCTGGGGTAGCGCCAGGTACTCACCATAAGAAAAGACAGCAGGGCCAGAAGCGCGAGCCACAGCACGGAATAGATCCACCATTCGAGAGGCGCGGAATCGGCAGCATAGACGATGGCGGCTACGATAGCGGCCGCCGCGGGAATGGGTAATCCGACGAAATACTTGCGGTCGGCACGGCCCGGGTTCTTAGGAACGGGATTGGTCTGGACGTTGAAACGCGCCAGGCGAGCGGCGCCGCAGAGGAGATAGAGAAAAGCGAAGAAGTAGCCGGCGCGATGATCGTGCAGCAATCCGCCAGGCATCACAAACTGAATACCCCAGGTGTAGGCGAGGACGGCGGGCGCGATGCCGAAGGTGATCACGTCGGCGAGCGAATCCATCTCGCGGCCGAAATCGCTGGTGGTGTTCGTGAGACGCGCGATCCTGCCATCCAGACCGTCCAGCACGACCGCGATTCCGATGGCCTTGGCCGCGACTTCAAAATCCGGATTGGCGCCGAGCTGTCCGCTGGCTCCCAGCAAGGCTCCCTGAATGGATCGCACAATGGCGATAAATCCGAGGAAGATGTTGCCGGCGGTGAAAAGAGTTGGCAACGCATAGGCGGACCGGCGAGATTTTCGCGCTGGAGAGCGTGGATCGAAAAACCGTTCTTTAAAAGTGAGCTTGGCCATCAGACCTGCCTCCGTCGCGCGAGGATGGTGGATCCGCCCGCGACGTGCTCGCCCGTTTTGACGGCGATCTCCCACTCCGGCCCCAGGAACACGTCGACGCGCGAGCCGAATTTGATGAGTCCAACGCGCTCGCCCTTGGCCACCTGGTCTCCGGGCTTCTTATAGAAGACGATGCGCCGCGCAATGAGGCCGGCGATTTGCGAAAAGCCGAGGTTGGTTCCATCGCCGGCAATGGTGACGGTGTTGCGCTCGTTGCGGGAGCTGGCGATCTCGCGGCTGGCTACCAGGAACTGGCCCTTGGTGTACTCGACTTTTTTTATGATGCCGGCGATCGGGGCGCGGTTGACGTGGACGTCGAAGATGTTCAGGAAAATGCTCACGCGCGTGGAGGCGGAGCTGTCGGTGAGGATGGCGACGACTTTGCCATCGGCCGGCGACACCGCCACCGGCCCTTCGGGGCTGATGCGTTCGGGATCGCGGAAAAAATAGAGACAGAATACGGCCAGAAGGAAAAGCGGGATGCTGAACGAGGGACGGCTCAAGTACCAGACTGCTGCGCCGCCAGCGGTGAAGGCGAGCGCGTAGTAGATGCCGTCGATCACCATTGATATTTTCATTGTCGCACTGCGGGGCGGAGGAACTTCGGCTGGTCGTGTACGATCGTTGTGAATGGAGGCGCGAGCCGATCAGGCGCGTTCCTGATAGGTGCCTTCGCTAGTGCTGACGCGGATTTTCTCGCCTTCGTTGATAAAGGGCGGGACTTGGACGACCAGTCCGGTTTCCAGTTTGGCGGCCTTGGTGACGTTGGAAACGCTAGCGCCCTTCATCCCAGGTTCGGTTTCGACGACCTTTAGATCCACTGTGGGCGGCAACTCGACGCTGATGGGCTTGCCTTCGTAAAACTCGATGTTGACCTTAAGCTGAGAAACGAGATATTCGACGCTGTCGCCCAGGAGTTCCTTGGTGAGATGCATCTGCTCGAAGTTTTCAGTGTTCATGAAGTAGTAATACTCGCCGTCGTCGTACAAGTATTCCATCTCATGTTCTTCCAGGGCGGCGCGCTCGACGCGGTCTTCCGACGAGAAGCGATGCTCGGTCATGGAACCGCTGCGGATGCTGCGCATTTTGACCTGGACAAATCCGCGAAGGTTGCCCGGAGTGCGGTGTTCCATCTTGAAGATGGTGTACAGTTCGTTGTTGAACTTGATGACCATGCCGGGGCGTAGCTGTGTCGAAGAGATCATTGGTATCGGTACCTTCCGATGGCTCCGCAGAAGCCGGGAGCCAGGAGAATGAGTGAGCCTTCAGTTTAGCAAGTGCGGGGAGTGTTTGACGGCGGAGCTGCCTGATACAATGAGTATGCCGGTTGGCGCTATCGTCTAACGGTTAGGACGGAGCCCTCTCAAGGCTTAAATACGGGTTCGATTCCCGTTAGCGCTACCAATTC
>DATHOT010000200.1:0-3178 GCA_035484655.1 Bryobacteraceae bacterium
GGCCGGAACGATCTAGAGTTTCGAGAAGCGCAAGGACCCGGATTTGGGAGCGCGGCCGATGCTCCGCAGAAGAAGCCAACGCCTCCTCCGGCCGCCGCGGCAGGTGGTCGTGGAGCGCCCGCAGGTGGGGGATTCGGGCTAAACGTCCAAGGCCTGTCCGTCATCAAGCCGCCGTACGGCGTCATTTCCGCTGTTGATCTCGATCGCGGCGAACTGAAATGGAAAGTGCCGTATGGCGAAACGCCGGATGCGGTTCGCAATCATCCAGCCCTCAAGGGCCTGAATATTCCGAACACCGGTCAAGGCGGCAGCGTCGGATTGCTCGTCACCAAAACACTGGTGGTCCTCGGGGACAGCCAGGTCACGTCAGTGACTCATCCGCGCGGCGCGATGTTCCGGGCTTATGACAAACAGACCGGCAAAGAAGTCGGTGCAGTTTGGATGCCCGCTCCGCAGAGCGGTTCACCCATGACCTATCAGGCCAACGGCAAGCAGTACATCATCGTTGCAGTCAGCGGTGGCGCTTATTCGGGCGAGTACATCGCCTACAGCCTGCCGGCTGAAGATAAGTAACGAGTACGGATATCTATCTCCGAGCCGCCCTCGAACAGGCCAAGAAGAGCTTGGACGAGGGCGGCATTCCGATCGGATCGGTCCTCGTGCATGAGGGCCAGATCATTGGCCGCGGACACAATTGCCGCGTTCAAACTGGCAGCGCCATCGATCACGGAGAAATGAATTGCCTCCGCAACGCGGGCCGATTGCCGGCAAAGGTTTACCAAAACAGCACTATTTATTCGACCCTCTCTCCCTGTTCCATGTGCAGCGGAGCGATCGTCCTCTACAAGATTCCACGCGTAGTGGTGGGCGAGAACCAGACCTTCCTCGGCGCCGAGGATTACATGCGCGCGAATGGCATTCAAGTTGACGTTGTGCAGGATGCCGAACGCATCCAGCTCATGGCCGATTTCATCCGCTCCAATCCGCAGCTCTGGAACGAAGACATCGGAGTTTGACCGCAGGTCGGTGTGTTAGACTCGCCGTGTGATACGCGGCCAGATTCGCCTAGGCTTGTTCGCGCTGTTTCTGCAAACAGCTTGGGGGCAGACACCACAGGACGTAGCGGAGATTCTGAGGAAAGTTAGCGAGTCTTATAAGGCTTCATCACGGTATGAATTTGATATCGAAGCCACGGGACTTGAGGGAGCGAATGGCGCTCCGACGACGTCCCATGCGCACATCGCGTTCAGGTCCCGGATAGATACCGAATAGAAGGAGCGATTCCCGGCCTAAGAGATCAAGACACAGATTTTAGCGATACGATCATCATCTACGACGGCTCAATGGTATGGTTTTATCTTCCTAAGTCAAACCAGTATGGGTCCATTCCCGCCGCACAACTAAGTGCCGACGGCCCCGGAGACCAAGGGGATTTGAAGCCGGAAGCAGTCGATCACTTCCTAATGTGGCGATATCGTCACGCCGAAGATTTTACCAAGGGAGCTAAGTTTCTTCGGGAAGAGTCAATCGAGATAACTGGCGCGAAGATTGCCTGTTTTGTTCTGACTGTCGCGCCGTCCGGTAAACTCGAATATACCTGGTGGGTCGACAAACAAAAATATCGCGTCCTCCGTGAAGATGACGCCGGCAATCGTGCCGTATTTACCTCCATCCGGCTCAACGAACCCATCCGAGACGAACTCTTCAAGTTCGAACCACCGCCCGGCGCGAAGAAACTAGAACCGCAGTAGCAGCCTGCACGAAGACATCGGTATTTGACGCAGCGCCCTCGAATCACCTGATATCATGCAACGGTGAGCGATCAAAGACCGGTGAACGATCAACGACGGTTTCAGCCTTTTGTTCCAGAGACCGTGCGGATGCGCGAGTTCACCCTCCGGGCGCTGCTGCTCGGGCTGGTGATGACCGTCATTCTTGGCGCGGCGAACGCATACCTGGGTCTGCGCGCTGGAATCACCATCGCGGCCACCTATCCGGCGGCAGTGGTCGGCATGGCAGTGTTGCGGGTGTTCAAGGGATCGGTTCTGGAAGAGAACATTGCCCGAACGGCCGGCTCCATTGGTGAATCCGTCGCGGCCGGCGCCATCTTCACGCTGCCCGCGTTTCTGATATCCGGCGCCTGGCCTTCGTTCGCTCCCAAAGACGCATACTGGAAATCAACCGCGCTCATGGTCGTCGGCAGCATCATCGGAGTACTCTTTGTGTCGTTGGTCCGGCGCGTCATGGTGGAAGATCCGGAACTGCCTTTCCCGGAATCGGTGGCCGCTTCTGAAATTCATAAAGCCGGACGGCGCGGCGCCGAAGCCGCGAAATTCCTGTTCTACAACATCGGGCTGGGCGCGCTGATTCAATTCCTGGGCGAGATCCAGCTCTTTGCTCCCGACAAGGATTTCTTTTTGCCGGTGGGCCAACTCGGCCGGAGCATCGTGAGGTTGGGCACTCCCAACCGGACCCTGCAAGCGGGCGGCGTCACCATGGCATCGGGGCCAACCGTGAGCCCGGCGTACATCGGCGTCGGCTACATCATCGGTCCGGAACTTGCGGCCCTACAGTTTTCAGGCAGCGTGCTGGCGTGGGGAATGATGGTGCCGCTGCTGATCTTCTTCCTGGGACCGCAGCTTCAAACCTTCCTGCCGGCCGGTTCAACCGACGCTTCCTGGATTGGCCTCGCAAACGCGGTGTGGCGTTACATCGTGCGCCCGATCGCCGTCGGCGGAATGATGGTCGGGGCCGCGTACACGCTCTTTCGCATGCGCAAGGGTCTGTTCGACGGGTTACGCCGCGCGATCTCGGATCTGAAGGTCACCGCCTCGCAAATGCAGGAAACCAGCCGCACCGAGCAATACATGAGCTCGAAAGTGGTCTTCAGCTTGATCGGGCTGATGTTCCTGGCGATGATCGCCCTCTACATTTATCTCTCGGGCCAGTGGCTGGGCGGTCTGGTGGCCGCGGCGATCATGATCGTCATCGCATTTTTCTTCGCTACTGTTTCCGGATACCTGGTGGGCATGATCGGATCCACCAACAATCCGGTCTCTGGGTTGACGCTCACCACTCTGATCATCGCCGCGCTATTGATGGTGTCACTCGGAGTATCCGGGCCCGGTGGTGTAGCGGTGGTGTTGGGCGTGGCGGCGGTCGCGTGTGTTTCTTCGGC
>DATHOT010000201.1:0-9536 GCA_035484655.1 Bryobacteraceae bacterium
CATGCAGATGTCGATGAGGTGGGTGGCCTCCGCGACATCAGTGGCGCCCCAGGCTCGAAAAAACTCGTTTCCACCACCGAATGTGCCGGTGCCATAGCACAGGACTGGAACCTGCAGGCCGCTCTTTCCAAGTTGTCGAAAGTCCATGTAGCTTTGATAACTGAAAGTGCCGATTGGTTGCAACAACGACGTCGGAAATCGCTACGCAGCATTACTCAACGCTCCTGTTGTTCAATTGATGGAGGACCGAATGGCTGCCTCCGCTGATAACCCGACCGCGATCGAAGTGCGCGAACTAGTGAAGCGCTATCAGAAGGCGAAGACCAATGCCGTAGATGGCGTGTCGTTTCAAGTTCGGCGCGGCGAGATCTTCGGGCTGCTAGGACCGAACGGCGCCGGCAAGACCACCACTATCGGCGTGTTGATCACCAGTGTGGTTCCGACCAGCGGGTCCTGCTCGGTGATGGGCATCGACGTGGCACGCGATCCGATCGCCGTCAAGCAGCGTATCGCCGTAGTGCCGCAGCAAAGCAATCTCGACCGCAGCCTGAGGGTTCGGGAGATTCTGACCTTCCATGCCGCTTACCATAGCGTCCCACGGAGAGAGCGCGAAGAGCGCGCCGACAAGCTGCTGGCTGAACTGGGGCTGGCCGATCGCAAGAACGACAAAGTCAGCCGGTTTTCAGGCGGCATGTCGCAACGGCTGATGATCGCGCGAGCGTTGATGCATTCGCCCGACGTGCTTTTCCTGGACGAGCCGACCAACAATCTCGATCCGCAATCACGGCTGTTCTTGTGGGACCGGATTCGCGAGCTGAATCAGCAAGGCCTGACGATCCTGCTGACGACTCACGACATGGACGAAGCCGACAAGCTGTGCGAGCGGATCGCGATCATGGACTACGGGAAGATCCTGGTGAACAACACTTCGGCGGAGTTGAAGAAGATGATCCCCGGCGGCAATGCGCTAGAGGTCCGGGTCCGCATTTCGGATTCGGCGGTGGATTCAGCGCTGCGCGCGCGCTTACAGCAGTCGCTGGCGGGCTTGCCCGGTGTGGCGAAAGCGGAAGAGGTAGAAGCAGGTCCCGCGCCCGAAGGCCCGCCTGCGGTGACGTATCGTCTATATGCGGAAGAGGCGCGAACGCTGGTCGGGTCGGCGGCGCAGGCCGTGCTTGCAACCGGCGCCGATGTCCACGACCTGCATTTGAAAGAGGCCTCGCTCGAAGAAGTGTTCATCTATCTCACCGGGAGGCACCTGCGCTGATGCAAGCTCGATCCCGCTTTTCACTCGGTACTACGGCGTTCCTGGCGATGCTGCGACGCGACCTGGTGGTGACCGGCCGCGAGTTCATCGCTTTTCTTCTGCAAGCTCTCATGCAGCCGCTATTCTTTTTGTTCATTTTCGGCAAAGTGCTGCCCGGCATGGGGCTCGCCGCGGAAGGGTTCGTGGCCTTCATGCTGCCCGGCATCGTGGCGCTGACGACGATGGTTGCCTCCATGCAGGGCGTCACGCTGCCGCTGGTGCTGGATCTGGGCTTTGCGCGCGAGATCGACGACCGGCTGCTGGCGCCGCTCCCGATTGGATTCGTGGCCATCGAGAAAGTGCTGTTCGCCGCTGTCCGAGGCGTGATCGCCGGGGCCGTGATCTTCCCGCTGGCGTGGTGGATACTGGGCGCGCGCTACGCTGTCCGGTCGGATCACATCGCGCTGTTGGCGGGCGTGATCGTCCTCACCGCCTGCATGGGCGCGAGCTTTGGGCTGGTGATGGGCACGGTGATCAAGCCGGAACAGATCAGCATGATGTTCACGCTCATCTTCACTCCACTGCTGTTTACGGGCTGCACTTATTATCCTTGGGGACAGCTCAACAACATCCGTTGGTTCCAGATTTTCACGCTTTTTAACCCGCTGACTTATGCGGCGGAAGGTTTGCGGTACGCCATGGTGCCGCCGATCAACGGGCGGAGCATCGCGACATTGCCGATCGTATGGGTGTTGGTAGCCCTGGCTGCGAGTGTGGTGGGCGCGGTGATTTTGGGGAGCCGGACGTTTCGGGGGAGAGTGGTGAGCTAGTATCTAACGCGCGCGGTTCGGAAGCGGTTTCGGATTCCAGAATTCGGGATCACTCGAGGCGAAGTCGTCGGAGACGTAGCTCAGGCCAGGCTCGATTCGGAGCAGCATTCGTTCCTGACTGATGTCCGCCTGAGCCAGGGCTTTCTTGCCGGCGTCCTGAGCGCCTTCGGCGTAGGCGGGCGTTTTGGCGAGCCCATCATCCAGGATCTTGAGTGTGGGAAACGGCGCAACAAATATGTAGGTACCGGACACTGCGCCCGCGACCACCTCGTAGGCGATTTCCGGCCGATCCAGGTTGATGCTATCGCTGCGCACTCTTCGCAGCTTGATGATTTCTGAGAAAGCGTCCTCGTTGCCCGGCCGGATCCGGTAGATCGACATCAACAGGTAGTGCGCTTTGGATAAGTTCTTTGCCGCTTCATCGGAGCGGTAACTGAGACCGGGCCGATATAAAGCAATTAATGATCGAGCCAATGGAAGTACGTCGTCGGACGCCAGATTGGCGCGTGGCTTCGAGTTTCTTGCTGGACAAGCCGAGGCCAGAGCCTGGTCGACTTCTTCAATGCTCGCAAATGTATCGTGCGTCTCCATCAGCCAGGTTTCATCGAGGCCGGAGACAGCTCTCATCCCGAGAACGTTGACTGCGATTCTTGCGTCTGCGTAGCACCGGCTCGGTTCTGAGTCCTGAACGTTGCGAACGACTCGCAGCAACTCAGGCGGATCTGCCCAAAGCTGGCCAAGCGGCCAACAACCGAAAATGAGTACGATCAGCTTTGTGGTCATAGGTTACGGGTCGCAATTACCTACAGACTACGACGGCGATGAAGGCGTGAACGTTCAGATTTTATTCATGGCTTTGGCCGCACCCTTGATCGACTGCCGGCTGGCGAAAAAATCTTTCCAAGGATCGGGTCCGGCCAGCCGCTTCTCGTAGTTGCCCAGGTTGAAATTCGAAGGGACCAGCGACGGTTTCATTTCTTTCCATGCCAGCGGGGCCGAAAACGGGGCTTTTTCGCGACGGCGGACCGAATAAGGCGCCACTACGGTGGCTCCGAACCCATTGCGAAAAGCATCCAGGTAGACGCGCCCTTTGCGTGCTTCGATGCGCTGCTCGACGGTCAGGTCTTTGGAATTCGCGGCCGCCAGCCGTTCGCAAAGCGCCGCCGCAAAAGAACGCACTTCATCAAAATCCGGGCCGGCGCGCAGCGGCACGAAGACGTGGAGTCCACGGCTACCCGACGTTTTGGGAAACGAGATCAAATCGAGTGTGTCCAACGCTTCTTTAACGTTGAGGCCCGCTTTGGCGGCGTCCGAAAATTCGCCGGAACCGGGATCGAGATCGAAAACCATCCAATCCGGCTTATGCGGATTCTTCGCGCGGCTGCCCCACGCGTGCACCGGAATGCAGCCCAGGTTGACCAACGCGACTTGAGTCGCGAGCGCTCCCCCGACGACATAACGGACATTTCGATTCTGATGCTCGATCACTTGGGTGGGCGTGGAGGGCGGCAGACCTTTGGGCGCTTCCTTTTGATAGAAGCATCCGCCGCGCATTCCATCCGGGCAGCGCTCCATGGTCAGCAGGCGATCGGCAACATAGGGCTTCAGGTTGGGGAAGACGCTCTCATAGAAGCGCGCGAGGTCGAGCTTGGTGTAGCCTTCCTCCGGCCAAAACACTTTCTCGGGATGGCCGATCAGCTTTTCCAGATTCATCGGGCCTCCGGGAGTGTGACGTCCTCAGGCTTCTTGTCGTCGCGCAGGCCCAGGAAGACCGGCTGGCGGAGCTTTTGATCGTTGGTCCACTCGCCATAGGCAATTTGCGCGACCAAGCGCGGCGCCAGATAGGTGACGTCTTTCTCGCGTGGTGGATTGTCGACCACTGGCTTGGCGCGAACGTGCGGCTGAAATTTCCGGAAGAGACTGGCCAGCACGTCGTGCGAAAATCCGGTGCCGACCTTGCCGACGTAACGGAGCTTGCCGCCCGCGTACGCTCCCAGCAGCAGTGCGCCAAAATACTGGCGGGAACCGGCCGGCGCGGTGTAACCCACGATGACGAATTCGTCTTCCTGGTGCACCTTGAACTTGAGCCATTTTCCGGAGCGTCCCTGGATGTAAGGCGCGGATTCTTCTTTCGCCACTACGCCCTCGAAGCCTTTGCGCTTCGCCGCTTGGTAAGCCTTGAGGCCGTTGTCCGCCAACCGGGCCGAAAGGAAGATGGTGGTGTTTCTACCAGTCGACTTCCCGATGATCTGCTCAAGCTCACCGCGGCGGACTGACAACGGTTCCTTCCGCAGATCGCGCCCGTCGCGATAAAGACAGTCGAACACGGCGTATTTCGGCGGCGAGTTCAGATTCTGCAGAAGTTGAAACCGGGAAACTTTGTGGCGATCGAACAATACCACTTCGCCATCGAGCGCCAAGGTACGCGCGGCGAGCGAGGCTACGGCTTGGGCGACAACCGAGAACGTCGCGGTCCGGTCCTTGGCATTGCGCGACAGAAGGGTGACGCGATCGCCTTCTTTGTACGCGACGATGCGGTAGCCGTCGTATTTTTCCTCATAGACCCAGCCCGGACGATCGAATGGCTCGCGAACCAGCGTGGCTAGCATAGGCTGAACGCGAAAGGGAACACGATCGCTCAACTCGCCCTCGCCCGGCTACCGGCCCTAGTCCGGCTACCGGCCGTCTCGCGGCTACCGAGAGGGTCGGCTCTTGCGGCTTTGGCAACATCACCGTCGCCATCGCGCGCGATTTCGGCCATCCGGCGATTGGAGAGCACTGAGCGCGGCTTGGTGGCCAACACGTCTTCGGTGGACGCGTACTGGTCGCGATGCTTGATCAACAGCCACTGCGGCTTGCGCGATCCGCCGAAGCCGCCTTTGGTTCGAATCAAAACCCAGGAGCCTTTCAGCTTCTTTCCGTTCAGGTTGAACTTCAGCTCGCCCTTGCCAAGCGCGGCGTCGACGTCGGGAATTTCAGGAGTCCAGGTTCCCTTATCCCACAACATTACCGTCCCGCCGCCGTACTCGCCTTCCGGGATCACTCCTTCGAATCCGCCATACTCGAGCGGATGATCCTCCACCTGGGCAGCCAGCCGTTTCACGGAAGGATCGAGCGATGGCCCCTTCGGGATTGCCCAGGAGAGCAGCACACCGTTCCACTCCAGACGGAAATCGTAGTGCAGGTGCGAGGCTTGATGTTTCTGGATCACGTATGCGAGCGCTTTTTTCGTGGACCCACGGGTCGGAGACGAACGTTTTCTCTCGCCACCGCTTGGCTCCGATGTTACGTCGAAATTCCGCTTACTTCGGTATTTCTTGAGACTATCGCCTGCTTTGGACATTGCGTTTCTCTCTAGGAGTTTTTGGGGGCGTCGACCTCATCCGCAGGCCGCCGTTGCTCCAGTTCCTCCACGAACTCGAGGATGTCATAGTGCTGGACTGCGCGGTCGGGAAAAAAGCTATTCACGGCAGCGACCTGGTCCGGATAGATCTCGAAGGTTGTATTGAGCTTCATCACATTGGATAAATCTGAGTGGGAAGGCGACAGATTGAAAAGCACCAGCCGCCCCCCTGCCTCCTGAAATTTCGTCGCGCAGAAAACCAGGGTGCCTAGGGCGGTGGTGTCTATCCCCGACACTTCCTTCAGATTCAGGGCCACATTCGTATGTCCCGCTTCGCACAGCTCCTGAACCCGCTGACGGAGCGCAACATCCTCAGGACCCAGGACCAATCGGCCTTTTAGGTCAAGGATGACGATCCCTTCGCTTTCCCGTTGCTCGATTTGAAGATGCAAACATTGCTCCGATCGATATATTAGACGCAGAAAACCACCCCTGGCTCTTAGATGATGGTGCAGGGGGGTGAGTTTCTTAAGAAAGAAGCAGCGACGGAGGGTTCAGCGAGCGTTCGAATTCTCGTTGAAGCACCAGCGGACTAGCGGCTCGGGCTGCTTTCCCTGATTGGCAGCCAGCAAATCCTGCAAGTTCAGTGACTGGTACGCGAAGGAAATGGACCCGTCGCGCATGGCAGTTCCCTGCAGGAAGCCGTAGACATTCGTCACTCCCTTCTGGTCAGGCCCGGCTTCGGTGGGCAACTGGTAACGAACAGCACCGGCAGTCCCCACTATCCAACCAGGCAGTTCCTTGCCCTTCCAATCCTGGGTCCGGAAGACATTTTCCATGAAGAAATGGGAATGACTGGCGAGGACGTAGACCTGTTTATTGGCTGCACTGCGCGCGTGCCACAGCGCTTCATAGACTTCGCGGCCGGTCTTGATGCCCTGAGGCCAGTCGTCCATGGTGTGGCTGTGGCCGATGGCGCCGGGCAGGGCGATGTGGGAGCCAACCACGATAGTGCGGATATCAGGCGATGCTTCGTCGCGATTGATGACTTTGTGGAACCAGGCGAGCTGAGCCAGATCGAACTGGTCCAGCGTCACGTTATCGAGCGTGATGAAGTCGATGTTGCCCTGGATCCAGTGGTAATAAGCGTGCAGCTTGCGATCCGTGGGATCGTCCTTCAAGCGCTGCGCGCGGATGGCCGGATTCTCGAGCCAATCGGCGAACTGGATGAGCCATGCCTCGCGCGTGGAGGGCGCGATGGTTTCGTGATTCCCGATCGCGAGAAAGACGGTGAGGTCGCCGAAGGGCGCCATTTGGCGAGCGATGAAATCCGGCCAGGCTGAAGAAAGGTAGGTGCTCACATTGAGGGGCACGCCGCGCGGCGGCAACGCCAGCTTGGCGGGAGGCACGAGGTCTTCATCGAAGGTGTAGATCGCGCGCATATCGCCCAGGTGCCAGTAGAAATCCGCTCCATTTCGGCGCGCACCGGCCGCGATGGCCGGCATCACCACGTCGCCGCAATTGCGGGAATCGCCCGAGACAGCGAACTTGAAGGCCGGGGTCGACGAATCTTGTGCAAGCGCGAAACCGGTGAATATCAGGAGCAGGTGTGAAAACTTTTTCATTTGGAGTTTCGGAAACATTCCGCTAGAGATTGAGTCTACTGAACGAAGACACGAGGAGCAACACCTCGGAGAAGAGCGCCCGCGGTTGGTGGAGGAGCCAACGGCGGGCGCTGTAGTTTTAGGGGTACCAGGTAAGACTCCTAGGGGCCGAGCGTGGCCGCTTTCGCCGATCCGAAGTAGATCGAGTTAAACAACAGTTTGTAGGTGCCATGCGGCTGCCCGCGGAAAGCGGCTTCCGAGCCCAAGAGGAACAATCTGCCTTCTCCCATCGGAGCCTCAGCAGCCGCTACCGTACCTTCGAGATAGCCCTGCCCCCACGCCCAGCCGCTGCGTAGCGGCGTCGGATTGGGGAACCAAAGCACGGGTTTGATGCCTTTCAATTCCGCCTCCGGGCTGAGGCGGAACACCGGACTGTTTTCAAAGAAAACATCCACTACCGAGCCCATGCCATAAGCCACCGGATCGGTATTGTCGACGCTGGCCTGGAGGACCGAGCCAGGGACGTAGAACTTCTCGCGAGGCAGGGGACGTGCCCGTCCATCCGCCATCCTCTCCGTCAAGCCGTCTTCGACCGGGAGGCCGAACAGGCGGGCTAGCTCGGTCGAATCGCCGATGGTCACGATAGTACCGCCGGCGTCGACGAACTTGCGGAGCTGCGGGACGGTTTTTTCGGTGGTCACGTTGCCCAGCATCTTGCGGTATTGCTCGGGAATCTCGTCCGGGCTGGGTTGGCGACTGAATCCGCCGCGACCTCGGGCCTCGCCCAGACCCACCGACCGTGGCATGGCGCCGCTCGGAAACACCAGCACGTCGAAGCGCGTGGCCAGATCACCCTGATCCAGCGTCTGCGGATACACGACCTCAAACGGAAACTCGAACTGCTCGAAGATCCAGCGCAGCCAGCCGGAGGTCATCGAACCGCCGTACTGATCCCACAATCCAATTCGCACTGGCTTCAACTTGAACGCCTCGCCGGATGGACGAGCGGTTACGCCTTCCACCGTCACGCCTAAGTCAGTCGTGGCCTTCTGAAGCACCGGGCGCGTCTGCGGCCGGGCAGGCACGAATATTGTTCCGGGGCCGGTGCTACGGCCGGCGATGGTGGCCGGTTTCTTCAGCCAGTAGACTTCGTCGCCGTTCTTCAAGAGCCGGTTCACCACGATGAACGCGTCGTTCTGTTGGTGGCTGATCAGATAACCGGTCGGCTGGGCGGGACCGAGTATTTTCTCCGGCGGGGCATTCTGCAACCCGTTCACCTTCTCGAACGGCCCGTCGAAGGCATCCAGGATACGGTCGAATTTCACGCCCATCTGAAAAGCAAGCGTGTAGCCGGTGACGTCATACGGCGGAATCGGCGGACCGCCGGGATAGCGGAAATCGTTGGGGTGATCCTGCGGCTCGAACATATCGAGGACGTGCGGACGGAACGCCTGCGCGCTCTTCACCACCCAGGAACCGGCCGGATAATGTTTTCCGGCTACCTGGAAATCCGCGGTGGCGCGCAGAATGGCGATGCCGTTCTTCAGCAGAGCATTGATGAACTTGGTGGCTGTCGGGAAGTCCGGCTGATCGGAGGGAATGATGTAGCCGCGCGGATCGCGCAGCGACGGATCGTGTAAGACCGAAGCATACAATTTGGTTGCGAGGCCGCCCGTCCCGCCCCCGAATCCGGGGGCATCGGAAGGAGCCGTGGAAGCCGCGCGACCCCCTCTTCCGCCCGGCGCGCTGGATCCGTTTGCCGCAGCCGCTTCGAGCGCCTCGATGCGCTTGGGCGTGATGGTCCACGAATCGCGGCTGCCGCGCTCGATGGAGTTGCGTCCCATGCGGTAGAGGTTGTACAGAAAATCTTCGCGATACTTCGACGCCAGGTCCAACACGGCGCGATTCGCGGTCATGGAGTATTCAATCGACTGGCGAAAATGCCAGGTCTGAGGCGGAACTGGAAACGGCTCATCACCATTGGGCAATTGCCGGTCGGCGATCAGCGGCACCTCCATCGGCGTTGGATTGCCGATGGTTTCCGTGAGCAGTCCGATCATGTTGTGGAAATAAGTCACCGTGCGCAGTCCGCCGTTGTACCAGGTTGAATAGGTCGCGCCGCTGCGCTGCACCGTGCCAGGCTTGCCTTCGGCGACCATGCGGCTGTGCATGGCCGCGCCCACCAGTTCGATCTGCAAGGGGATCAGCGGATCGAAATTGTAATTGAAAGGATCGCGAAACGGGGGAGCGAACATCACCGCGCCGGCGGGGCCAGTCTGATGATGGTTGTACATGATCTCGGGAAACCACTCGATGAAAAGTTGGCGATTCATGTTGGTGGATTCCTTCATGTTGGACATGTAGAAGTCGCGATTGTCGTCGTGGCCGATATATTTCTGCCACAGGACCGGCACAAATTGCGTGCTGCGCTTCAACGGATCGGACTGGCGCATGTACCAGTTCGAGACCAGCTCCATGCCGTCGGGATTGCAATGCACCGCCAGGATGATGTCGTC
>DATHOT010000202.1:0-2091 GCA_035484655.1 Bryobacteraceae bacterium
TCCTCGATGATGACTTTGCGAACGTGACCGGCTCGGACCTCGGCCAGCAATTCGCTCCGGGAAAGCTCAGGAAGCGGTGCTGGAACATGAGAGTAGGCGAACCAGCCCGCGATCACAGCCAGAATAAACGCAACCGCCAGCCTGGGCCTGACTTTCATAGCTCACTCTTAAGATCGGCGGCGAACGGCGGCGAGATTAGAAAACGTAGCCCACCGAAGCTTGATAGGTGCGTGGGGCAACAAAGTGCGTCCCGCTGAAAGTGGACAAGAAGTTGTACAGCGACGTGGTGTTGGTCAGGTTCTCGGCTGTAAACCGGAGCGTCACGCGAGGGCCGGTTTCCTTGTGGAACAGGTTGTCTGTCCCGATGCCGACGCTAAACAGATTGCGAGGCTTCACGCGATCGGGGTTGTGGTCGTCGTTCTCGGTGCCGGTCTGCGGCAGGGTCAACAGCGTCGATTTGCCGATTCCATTGCAGACCGTGATGGGGTTTTGCACGATCGCATATACGCCGTTGCAGGAGAATCCGAGGTCCACTTGCTGGTTGGGCGTCAGCATGGTAGCGGCAAGCACATCCGGCACTCCGCTGACTACCAGTCCGCTGTCGTAACGCCAGGTGAAGTCGATCCACTCCGCGTTATGCGGCCGCTGGTAACGTAACACGGCAGTCTGCTGAAGGGCCTGATCGTGGTCGATGCGGAACACCGCGGTTGGAAGGCCGCCCAGCGGGATCAAGCCGCCGTTCTCGGGCGGGAAGAATCGGGCGCGAGTGTGGCCGAGATTCAAGTAAGCCTGGAATCCGTGCAGGTCGATGGTGCTGATGCGGCCGTCGACGCCGTCCAGTTTAGAGTTATGCCAGGCGATGGGAAAGGTGATGGGCGTGTTGAACAACACGCTGAAGTCGTAGGCATTGTGAGTGAACTTCCAGAAATAATCGGCATCGATGACAATCCAGCGGCCGATACCCTGCTGGAAGCCGGTATTGAACTGATTTCGGGCGCCCGGTTTTATGGGCGTGGAAGTGGATCCGAAAACGTTTTCCGCCAGACCGCCGCCCCCGGTGCCGCTGGAGAGGATGAGGTTTTCATTGAAGGGCGTTTCAAAAGTGCGCGAATAGGCGGCTCGAAGCACGGTGTGGGTCTTGGGAACCAGGTAGGAAAGTCCGAGGCGAGGCTGGATGCCGTTGGCGGAGGATAATCCGTTGTACTGATCGTCGCGCAAGCCGGCATTGATGCTGAAATTGCCGAATTTCATGGCGTCGGTGAGGTAGAACGCGTATTGATTGATGTTATGTTTGCCACGAAAGAAGAAGAGGGAGCCTCCGCGAGTCAAGTCGTATGGCACCAGTCCGGGCTGCAGATTGGGATTCGCGGTATAGGTTGGATTCAGGGTGGAGCATTGGTCCGGGTTAGTTACGCCTGGCAACAGAAGACCCTCACCGGTTGGAGCGAGGCACACCGGATTATACTCGGGATCGGTCACGCCGAATTGAAACTTCTCGTCCAGGCGGGTCTGCTGAAGCTGTGTACCGAATTTCACATCATGCTTGCCGAAAGTGGCTGCGATATCGGCTTTGACTCCGTAGTTGGTCAGGAAGCGGTTTTGCGAAACGGTAATCGGCGTATCGGCGAAAGGATCGCGGCTGGGGTAGTAATTCAGCTCGTCGCGTCGAGCGAAGGCGTTCACAGTCAGGAGGGCGCGGGCGCTAAAGGTATGCTGATAGCTGGGAGCGATATTCCACGTAAGCACGCGTTGCCGTTGATCTTGCGACAGTTGATCGTAGCTGTTGGGAACCTGAAACCAGTTTCGCGCGACGAACAGATCGATGTGGTAGGCGTCCTTCGGCCCCGGCTGCCAGTCAAAACGGTCGAAAATTGATCCATTGTTTCCAATGTCATGGATCGGCAATAGTTCGGGCGTGTCCAGGAAACGACCGGAGCGAGTTCCACTCAGGAGAATAAAATTTCCATAGGTAGGACTTCCGAATCCCAAAGACGCGCTGCCGCCCCAGGTTCCAAAGGAGCCCCAGTCGGAAGTGATCGCGCCGGTGGGCTTAGTGGATCCGAGGCCCGACCGCGTGGTGGCGTTTACGAT
>DATHOT010000203.1:0-6354 GCA_035484655.1 Bryobacteraceae bacterium
GCGATGAAAGCATCCCAGGCGGAAATGTCCCACAGGGAACTAGCGTAAACGTCTCCTTCGGTGTAACCGACGGCCGGATGGAAAATGGTGATTCCGGAATCTTTCAACTTCTTCAAATCGGACGGTTGGAAATTGGCCGGATCGGTTCGCCAGGCAGAAAGCTTCTTGAAATTCAGCGTGAGCAGGCCGAGCATGTCGATCACCGTGGATTCGCGGACCAAGTCGAGAGTGCGAGCGGAATACTCCGCTTCGCCCTGTGCAAAGAGCGAAAACCGGCCCCGATTGAGTAGCGGCGCGCCTAAAACAAACGCCGCGTTTCTCAGGAGAGAACGACGGGAAATCACAATTTTCTGAAGGGACGAGTATAGCACGCCCTAGAGATCGGCGGGCAAGCTTTTTGCTTCAGGAGGGGTTGGAAAACCATTCGCAGGTCAGGGACCGGCACCACGGGTTCGCCTATTTCTTCGCCAACGAGGTTGGTAAGCCGGCTCGCGCAACAAACTCGCGAAATTGAGCATCGTCTCTCACCCGCGAGAACTCGGGATGAACGTTCAAAAACATTAATGCCCCGGACCGTTCATCGAGCGCTCTTTCCAGCCAAGGAATCGTGGCTTTTACGTCGCCCAGGGACGCATAGGAAGCCGCAACCAGAGAGGCGAGTCCGAAATCGTTCTTGGCTAGCCTGACCAGTCGGCCCTAATATGGTGGAATTGCTGGCTGGTAGCACTGTCATCGCTTCCGACAGCAACGACTTGATCGTGCCCGCCAATTCCTTCGTTCAAGATACAAACCCCGGCCTAACCGTCAACATTCTGGCCAGTAATCCCAACCTGGGCGCTCACCTCGAAATCCTGTTTTCGGCCAGCGAGCCTGGCGGTGGACCGCCCGCCTTGCCCACCAATCAAGCCGATTTCGATCAGGTCGCGCTCGACTTCCAGCCCGCGCAATCAACTGTGCCGGAACCCGGCACAATGTTCCTGTGCTCAGCGGGCGCCGCAGCGATCCTATTGCGCGCGCTGCATCGCCGGCGACTCGGCAGCAATAGCCTATCTCACGCGGCTCGCCGCGCATGGCGCTACGACCGCTAGACTAGTCTGTCGCCACCCGGCAGGAGTATTCTAGGGACATGCGAACGCATCGAACCGCTCTCGCTGTCCTCGCATGTGCGCTACCTGGTGTAGCCTTGGCCGCCGATGGAAAGATCACGTTTCATCGCGATGTCGAGCGCGTGCTCCAGGCCCGCTGTCAGGGCTGTCATCGTCCAGGCGAAGCAGCGCCCATGCCGCTCCTTACTTATAGCGATGCGCGGCCGTGGGCCAAGGCGATCAAGCAGGCGGTGCTGACGCGGAAGATGCCGCCCTGGTCGGCGGATGAATCGGTCGGGCACTTCCGCAATGACCGGCGACTGAGCGAGGACGAGATCGCGATCCTGATCAAATGGGCGGATGCAGGAGCGCCGGAGGGTAATGCCAAAGATGCGCCTGCGCCCCTCGAATTCACCGAAGGATGGGCGATCGGGAAGCCGGACGCGGTGCTGAATATGCCGATTCCCTACGACGTTCCGGCGCAAGGCACCATCGATTATCAATGGATCCTGATTCCCGGTTTCAAAGAAGACAAATGGGTACAGGCTTTTGAAGTGCGTCCTGGAAATCGCGCCATCGTGCACCATGTGGCCGCGTTCTGGCGACGCGCCGGATCGAAGTGGATGGCGGACGCGCAGCCGGGCGTACCGGTGGCGAAACCTTCCACCGCCCCCGAGACCGGGGCCGCGGACGGAATCATCGCTGAGTATGTGCCGGGCATTCCTCCGCTGGTGCTGCCGAAGGGCTATGCGATGCTGCTTCCGGCGGGCGCAGACATCATGCTGCAGGTCCATTACACACCTAACGGTAGGGCAACAAAGGACATATCTGGCGTTGGGTTCGTTTTTTCGTCGACCGCCCCGGAGTACCAGGTGATCACCTATGGCCTCGGGTCGTTCGGGTTGAAGATCCCGCCCTACGACGCCAACTATCGCGCGCAAGCGACGGCAACTTTCGGTACTGACGTGCGCGTGCTGGGCATCAATCCGCATATGCATTTGCGCGGGAAATCGGCGGAGGTCAGCGCGACTTATCCGGACGGGCATTCAGAAGCGCTGCTGCGAGTGCCCAAGTACGATTTCAACTGGCAGATTACCTACGAGCCCGCAGAGGACCTGCGACTGCCGGCCGGCACACGAGTGGAAGCGGTGGCCTATTACGATAATTCACCCAACAATCCCTACAATCCGGATCCCTCGAAAGAGGTTCGATGGGGCGATCAAACCTCGGACGAGATGATGGCGGTGTTCATGCACGTGGCGATCCCGGCCGGCATGGATCCGCGAATACTCTATCGAAAGCCGGCGTATCCGCCAAAGCCTGCGGCGGAATAGGAATGAAATCGGTCGCCTAGCTTCCATCCAGCGCTCAGGTGTGGTACATTTGGCCCAAACTGGCAATAGGAGAATAAACTGTGGATCGTAGAAACTTTTTGCACGCGGCGGCCGGCTCGGCCCTGGTCGCTTTCCAGACAAACGCGATAGAACGCGCCGCGGCGGCTGCGCGCTCGGTCAAGGATCAGAGCCCGATCGAGGTCGCAAGCGATGAAGACTATTGGGCTGAGATTCGCAACTCCTTCACCGTCGATCGCAACGTGATCAACCTGAATAACGGGTATGTCAGTCCCGCGCCGCTGGTGGTGCAAGACGCCATGCGCCGGTATCTGGACTTCAGCAACATGGGCCCGAAACACACCATGATCGATATCCTGGAGAAGCAGGTGGAGGACGTTCGCCGCCGGGTGGCCAAGACGGCCGGCTGCGATCCGGAAGAGATCGCGATCACTCGCAACGCCAGCGAATCTCTGGAGAACGCGCAGTATGGAATCGATTTGAAGCCGGGCGACGAGGTCCTGACTACAAATCAGGATTATCCCCGCATGATAACGACGTTCCGGCAGCGGGAGCGTCGCGAGGGAATCGTGCTGAAGATGATTTCCTTCCCGGTTCCGCCGCCCAGCATGGACGATCTTTACCAGCGCTTCGAGCGTGCCGTGACCCCGAAGACCAAGTTGATCCTGCTCTGCCACATCACGAATCGTACGGGACAGATCTTTCCCGTTAGGAAGATTTGCGATATGGCGCACGCGCGCAATATTTCGGTGATTGTGGACGGCGCTCATGCCTTCAACCATTTCCCGTATAACCTCTCCGAACTGGGCTGCGATTATTACGGCGTCAGCCTGCATAAGTGGACTTGCGCGCCGATTGGGACCGGATTCCTATATGTGAGGAAGTCGCGTATTGCGAGCACTTGGTCGCTCATGGCTTCTTCCGACCGGCAGAAAGACGACATCCGCAAGTTCGAGGAGATTGGGACCCATCCGGCGGCGAATCACAACGCTATCAGCGCGGCGCTGATCTTTAACGAGAATATCGGAATCGATCGCAAAGCGGCACGGTTGCGGTATCTGCGGGATCGCTGGGCGCACCGGTTGGCCCAGAACCCGAAGTGCAAAATCTTGCACAGTCCGGATCCGGCGCAATCCTGCGGTATTGGCTTCCTGGCGTTCAACGGCGTCAACGCCGAAAAAATGGCAGAAACCTTGTGGAGCAAATACAACATCATCACCGTCCGTGTGGGGCATGAAGAATACGACGGGCTGCGCATCACTCCACACATCTACAGCACGGTGGCGGACGTCGATTACTTCGCTGAGTCGGTTGAAAAAGAACTGAAAAACGCCTAGTCGTCAAGACGGCGAGTCGCGCGAGTGCTATCCTCGAAGCAAGCTCGATGGCGATCCGCAAATCGATCTGGTGGGTTGGCGCCGGCATGGTCTGCCTGACGGTTTTGTATGCCTTCCAGCGGCCGTTCCGTATTTATCCGAGCATGGAACCTTACGATAATATTCCACTGCCCGCGGATTATCAGGAGCATTCCGAGTGGGTGCAAGCCCGGCTGATGTATCCACAGCATCCGCATGCCCGCTTTGGCTGGCGCTATCGTTTCGGAGTTTCCTATGACTGGCGGGAAGGCGGCACCAGTTGGACGCAGGATTATCCGCGGGCGGACCGGCATTTTGCGACGGCGCTGCGCCGATTGACGCGCATCCACGCCCGGTCGGTAGAACAGCCGGTGAATCTCGACGATGACGACGACGTCTACAACTGGCCGTGGTTGGTCGCCGGAGAAATGGGCGATTGGAAGTTGACCGACGCCCAAGTGAAAAAGCTACGTGATTTTCTGCTGCGTGGCGGTTTCCTGATGTTGGACGATTTCTGGGGCACCGAGGAGTGGAACAGGTTCGCTGAAAGCATGGATCGCGTATTTCCGGATCGGCCGGTGGTGGAAGTGGACGATGCCGATTCGATTTTCCACACGGTCTACGATTTGGATGATCGGTATCAAGTACCGGGCCAATGGGCTCTGAGAGCGGGAAGAATGTACCGCAACGACGGCGCGATCCCGCACTGGAAGGGCATCCTGGACGACAAGGGTCGCATCATGGTGGCGATGTCGTTCAACTCGGATATCGGCGACTCCTGGGAGTGGGCTGACGAGCCGGAGTATCCGGAAAAGTACTCGGCGCTGGGGATTCGGATCGGCGTGAATTATGTGGTCTACGCCATGACGCATTAGAAATGCCCGTCGCCGAAATCAAGATTCTGTTCCCGCAAGTGGAGTTTCTGCAAGCGTTAGGTCTCGCATATCGATTACCCTGATAACGGAGCTAATCCTCAGTTGGAGTGCCTATATGCGTTACGCCCAGCAAGCCAAAATCGGCGGCCCTTTACTTTTGCTCTTGAGTATGCTCGCGACCGGGCCGGCGCTGGCCCAGGTAGATCCGTCCGGAGAGTGGGCGCCCCGATTTCACGAGGATCAACCGGAGCGCATTCCGGGTCCTGAAATCGGAGATTATCTTGGCCTGCCGATCAACGCCGCGGCGCGGCTGAGGGGCGATAGCTGGGATGCCTCGCTGCTGACTTTACCGGAGCATCAGTGCAAGCCGCACCCGTCCGACTATGCCTGGCGCGGTCCGGCAAATCTTCGGATCTGGAAAGAGATCGATACCGCGACCCAGCAGGTGATCGCATATCATACGCACATTTCGTGGCAGGCTCCCGAAAGAACGATCTACATGGATGGCCGGCCGCATCCGCCGGAGTATGCGGCGCACACCTGGCAGGGTTTCTCGACTGGAAAGTGGGACGGCGACATCTTAACCGTCACGACCACCCATCTCAAGGTGGGATGGATTCGCCGTAACGGCATTCCGCGCAGCGACAAGGCTACCGTGACGGAACACATCATGCGCCACGATGGCTATCTTACCGTGATGGTCATTATCAACGATCCCGTTTATCTGACAGAACCTTTCGTCCGCACCACCGACTGGGTGGCCGACCCGCGCCAGCAGATCGCGCCTTATCCCTGCGAAGCCGTGGTGGAGATCGAACGTCCGGAGGGTTATGTACCGCATCACCTGCCGGGCACGAACAAATTCCTGAGCGAATTTCCTGCGAAATATCACATTCCGGAAGAAGCAGCTCGCGGCGGCGCCGAAACCATGTATCCCGAATATAAATTGAAGCTGAAACAGATGATGACCGCTTCGCCGGCCAAGACAGCGCAGAATACCACGGCGAAATAAAAGCCACTCATGCACAGATATCTGTTCAAGCTTTCCATTGCTGCTCTAGCCGCGGGCGCTATCGTGGCCGTCTTCGCATATGCCCAGCAGAACGGCGAAAGCGCCGAGCTTCACGTTCTCCCGGTGCAGGGCAACATCTACATGCTGGTTGGGGCAGGCGGAAACATTACCCTGTCGATCGGCAAGGATGGAATCTTGCTGGTGGATACCGGGCTCCCGCAGATGAGCGACAAGATTCTGGAAGCCATCCGCAAGGTTTCAGATAAACCGATCCGCTACATCATCAACACGCACGTCCATGCCGACCACACCGGTGGCAACGAGAAGATCGCCAAAGCCGGCAGCACCATCGCGGGCGGAAACGTGGTCGGCGATATCGGCGCCAGCGCGCAACAGGGTGCGACCGTGCT
Organism: Bryobacteraceae bacterium; assembly: GCA_035484655.1. Classification (GTDB taxonomy): domain Bacteria; phylum Acidobacteriota; class Terriglobia; order Bryobacterales; family Bryobacteraceae; genus Palsa-89. Next base: position 6,090 of record DATHOT010000203.1, read on the forward strand.
CGCGCACCAGGCTGTTCTCGACCGGATGAGCGCGCCCACTGGCAGCCAGCCTGCCCTGCCCTCCGCAGCTTGGCCTACAGACACTTACAATGGCGCGGAAAAAGAACTTTTCTTCAACGGCGAGGCGATCCAGATGTTCCACGAGCCTGCCGCGCACACCGACGGCGACACCATCGTCTTTTTCCGACGCTCCGACGTGGTGAGCGCCGGCGACCTCTTCGTGACTACCAGTTATCCGATCATCGACATCGACCGAGGCGGCAAC
>DATHOT010000204.1:0-23238 GCA_035484655.1 Bryobacteraceae bacterium
AGGCTCACAAATGATTCCGTAACCTGGACCAGCTTAGCCGCTCTGGCGGTGATGGCGGGTCATGCTTTTCCCGTCTTCTTGAAATTTCGCGGAGGCAAAGCGATGGCTAGTTTCATTGGAGCATTCCTGTATCTCACCCCCATCCCACTGCTGGCAACCCTTGTGCTCTTCGCCATTGTGGTAGCGGCAACCCACCACATCTCGATGGGTTCGATCATCGCGGCCGCTTCCCTTCCCCTGGCGGCCTGGCTCATCATGCATCCGCCCCAGCCGGTTGTTCTGGTGTCGTTCATTGCGGGCGTTTTTGTCGTAGTGCGGCATCGCGAGAACATACAAAGGATTCGAGCCGGCAAAGAACATGTTTTTCGATTCCAGTAGCCGCGGATAACGCATGACAGGCTCGATCGCGATCATCGGCGCCGGCAGTTGGGGCACCGCCCTTGGAGTGGTGCTGGCCTCCCGCTTTGCACGCATCCGGCTCTGGGCGTACGAAACCGATCTGGTGGAGCGCATGGCTGCCACCCGCGTCAATGACGTCTTCCTGTCCGGCTTCCACTTGCCGGCCAACGTCCAGCCGACGTCCGACCTGGCATTCGCGCTCGACGGCGCGGAGATCGTCCTGGGCGTGATGCCTTCGCGGTTTGCGCGCAGGCTGTACGCCGCGATGTTGCCGCACTTGAAATCCGAGATGCGGTTTGTCAGCGCCACCAAAGGTTTGGAGAACGGCACTCTGTTGCGTATTTCGGAAGTCGCCCGCGAGGTGATTCGTAGCCGATTTCAGCCTCGGATCGCGGTTCTTTCGGGGCCGACATTTGCCAAGGAAGTTGCGCGAGGCGAGCCGACTGCTTTAGTGATTTCCTCCGAAGATCAGGCGCTGGCCGCATCCATCCAACGCGAGTTTTCCGGCCCGACTTTTCGCCTGTACACCAACGACGATCCGGCCGGCGTCGAGATCGGCGCGGCACTGAAGAACACCATCGCGATTGGGGCGGGAATTTGCCAGGGACTCGGCCTCGGAAACAATTCCATCGCTGCTTTGATCACCCGGGGACTGGCCGAGATCACTCGCCTGGCCGTCGCCATGGGCGGCCAAACCAGGACGCTCTCGGGGCTGGCGGGTTTAGGCGACCTGGTACTGACCTGTACGGGTGAACTAAGCAGAAATCGGAGTGTCGGCATTCAACTGGCGCAAGGACGAAAGCTGGCCGAGATCGTAAGCGCCATGACAATGATTGCCGAGGGCATCGAAACCACGTCCGCGGCCGTCGATTTAGCGCACAAATTCAGCGTGGATATGCCAATTACGACGCAAATGGACTCGATTTTGAGGGGCGGAAGGTCGCCCCGAGAGGCCATTCGCGAGCTAATGGACCGTACCCTTAAGAACGAGTAATGTAAACTCCTGTAAACCGAACCCCGGAATCCTCGTTGTGAGCAACGGGCTAAGTCAATGAATCCTGAGGGCGTGAACACCCCAGCCGCGCAACCTTCCTGGTCGGCGCGGGTTAACAGTGATAGAGCAGCTGAGGGGTCCCTGGAGCGGGATGCCGAGTTAATGCTGCGCGTCCGGGATGGGGATCAGGCCAGTTTTGGCCTGTTACTGGAGCGCCACCGCAGTCCGGTGATCCACTTCGTTTACCGGATGGTGCAGAATCAGGCTGTCGCGGAGGAGTTGGCGCAGGAGGCGTTTCTACGCGTTTATAAATCGAGGTTGAGTTACGAGCCGACAGCGAAGTTTACGACCTGGTTATTCAGGATCGCCAGCCATCTGGCGTTAAATTGGATCCGGGATGGACGAAACGAGAAGCGCCAAGCGAGCTTGGATGAGAGTCCGGATGGAACGGCCAGGCAGGTACCGGATCGAGGCAGGACGGCGGAGCAGGAGTTGGTTTATCAGGCCAAGCTGAGGGAGGTGCGGCAGGCGATCGAGGCCTTGCCGTCAAAACAGAAGGCCGCGGTAATGATGCACAAATATGAAGAGATGGGATATGCGCAGATCGCGGATGTGTTAAGTTGTTCTGAATCGGCAGTGAAATCTCTGTTGTTTCGGGCGTACGAATCGTTGCGAGTGCGGCTGGCGCATATGGCATGAAGAGGGAGGAATGCGATGGAGCCTTCACAAGAAATAACGTGCCCGCAAAAGAGCGATGATGGCGCCGGGTGGATTGTCGCTTACGTGGCGCGAACGCTCGACTCCGGCAGCGAAGCTGCATTCGAGCGTCATCTGGAATCGTGCGCGAGCTGTCGCGAAATGGTTGCCGCTCAGCGAGCAGTATGGTCGGCGCTCGAGGCGTTGCCCGCTCACCCGGTGTCATCGAATTTCGATTCCAGGCTATATCAACGCATCGCCGAAGAGGAGCAAAGTGCCTGGTGGCGACGATTGTTCCAGGCCGGTTGGTCGTGGCGGCCGGCCATGCCCGTGGCTGCCGCTTGCGCTGTTCTGGCGGTTGCGTTTCTGGTGAAGAACTCAGGACCCTCTATCCTCCCGCAACAGCAGGTCCAACCCCAGCTTCAGATCGAGCAAGTGGAACGAGCTCTCGATGACATGGATATGTTGAAGCAGGCCGGCGTGGAATTCGCGCTCGATAAGAACACACCACAGGAGCGGATGTAGGCGGAGCGATGCGCTGGCGTAGCTCCATTCTGGCGCTATACGCCCTAGCGTGTGGCATGATCTTCGGGTCAACCGCGCGGGCCCAGGGCCGGCGTGGCGCGGCATCCCGCCCACCGGGTGCCCAAAGGCTGGGCAAGGGCCCCGCCCAAACACCCATCGAAGAATTTGAGACCCTGCCGCCCGCCGAGCAGCAGAAGGCGCTGAATCGTCTGCCGCCGGAGCAGCGGCAAAAGCTGCAGGAGCGGCTGCAGAGGTTCAATCAGCTTCCTCCTGAACAACAGCAGGCGCTCAAGAACCTTTATAACCGGCTACATCAGCTTCCACCCGATCGGCAGAATGCCGTCCGCCAGTCCATCAATAAATTGTCCCAACAGGCTCCCGAACGGCAGCAGGCCATGCGTCAAGATTTGAGAAGTATGGCGAGCATGTCTCACGAGGAGCGCAAGGCTCACATGTCCAGTCCTGAATTCCGTGCAAAGTTCAGCAAGAAGGAACAGGAGATCGTTCGAGACATGACGGAAGTGCTGCCCCAGCGATGACCTAGGGGTGAGAGGCATTCCACAACCAGAGAATTACGGCCGGCTACCCGCCTCTTCTGTTTTTGGCAGCAGCTCACGGATGACTTTCCCCGGCAGCGGCGGCGTTTCGCGAGGAAAACCCATCAGCTCCAGGATGGTCGGCACAAAACTCAAGCTGTCGTAGGGTTCTTCAATCATCATCCCGCGTGGAATCCCGCTTTCCGCGCCACCCGCCAGCATCAATACCGAATGGGTGGAGATGCGCAGCAGCGACCCGTGATTGCCGCCCGGATTGAATCCTCGCACATTAAAATTCCAGTGATTATTGGCAAAGATCAGAAAGTCCGGTTCTGCTAAGCGGCGTCTGCGGGCCTGAAATCTTCTCACCAGAAATGCATCACCGGCAGGATCGGGAGCGCACGCTTCCTCCAAAAACTGCTCGTGCAGAGCGAGGATTCCATCGGAATATTTCGTCTTGTGCACCGCCTGTAACCACTCCAACTCGGAATGCCAGGTGTTCAGCCAGGCGGAACGTTCGTCGTGCGGCACTCGAAACTCCGGATCTTCCCAAATGCGCAGGGGAAGACCGGCTACCAACTCTGGGGTGTCCATATGGATCTTGCCTGTGGCGTCCTGCTGTAACCCGCGCACTGGCAGGTATCGAAGTTCCAGGTTTCCGCCGGCATCATGGCGCGAAAGAATGATGACCTGGCGATCTTCACTGGCATAGAGCCAGACTGCGTCTTCGTCCTGCGCGGCGACCGCCTTGGGAATCCGGACGGCGATGAAGTCCACCGGATGCGATCCCACATCCGCCTGAACGTTATTCTTCACCGCCAGCGCGGCCAGCAGCGGAAAATAGTTCACCTTCTGGAAGCTGTGCTCGATATCCAGCGAGCCGTCCGAAGCCAGCACGAGGCCGTCCGGAGCAGGCCCGATGACATAGTTCTGCAGCTCATGGATGGTGTTGGCATCGCCCATGGCGTGCTTGGGAATCAAATCGGATGCCGAGGGCGGATGCTTTTCGAAGTTCGCGGGCGATACTGCCAGCAGTTTTTCCAAAGCGCCTTTGTACTCCGAATAGGCGCGCTCCTGTGCACGCCACCCCTCCAGTTGGACGTCGAGCCTTCGGGACGCTTTATCGAGACCGGCATCGCGCTGCGCCGCGGTCCACTTTTTCGGCTCTTGCGCCACCTTGATGCGCTGCGCTTCGATGGTCCGATGCAGTGCGGCAAGCTCTTCGTTCAACTCCCCAATGTTTGATTGCCATTCCGCACGCTGTCGATCCAGAATCTGAAAGAACGCACCAATGGCTGCGCGCCGAAGCTCTGGCCGTAATGAGGACTGGCCGATCTCGTCGAGCAGAATGTGGAGCGCATTGAAATCGGAATTGCGCAAGTAGACCGAGGCTCGCTCATTCCCATCGAGATCGAGCAACGCGGTGGGATATTGGTTGGCCGCGCCCTTCAGGTATAACGAATCTTCGGACGGCGTGACCACCTCGGAAACAAACGGATCCAGACCTTTAAGCTTGTATTCCGTCAGCGGGTGACGGTTGGTCACGACATGATGCGCGCCGCCTTCGCGGCTGTTGAAGAACTGGATCAGATCGTAGCCCTGGCTGTAAACGCCGGGCTGAGTATTCATTCCGTGATCGGAGACGATCGCCAGGACCGTTTGGCCGGCTTCGGGGCTGGCTTCGATGGCGGTCCAGACTCGCCCCACCAGGGCGTCGATGCGTTGCAGGGCCTGCCGTTGAGCGGCGGGATCGGGCGTGCTATGCGCGACGTGATCGTAATCGCCGGTGAAATAATCCAGGTAGCGTATTTGTGGATCGGCCAGCTTCTCGATCAACTCCCGTTCCGTCTGTTCCTCCACGCTGGACCCGATTTCGAATCCCATAGTCCACTCATCCAGAAGCTGGCGTAGAGAACGCGATGTGAAGCGGCTCTGGAAACTGTGCCGCAGCGTCTTCCACCGAACGCCACGCTGGTATAGTTGAAAACTCTGATAACTCGCCTGGTATGGAAAGCGATCGATCAGAAGCGGAATTCTCAGATCGTCCAGCACCTCCACGCCCGGCATGTCCACCCGGTGGGAAAGCGCATAACCGAGGTAAAACGGAAAGAAGTTCAGGTAATCGTATATGTGGTAGGTATAACGATCGAACTCCGCATTGCCGTGAATTTGAAGATGCTGGCCGGTATCGAGCAACGACCAGGACGGAGCGGAGAGGCTGATGGCGCGAACATAGAAATTCGCCAAACGCGAGCCCTGCTGCCTGAATACGCGGTCCATCCAGGGAAGGGCGCTTTTATTGGTGACGGGATCGGTGCGGCCTAGCTCCCGATCGAGCACTTCCTGAGGCACGCCGTCCACTTTGATGATGACGATGCGCTTCACTTCCGCCCGCGCACCGGCGCCTGGCCAGACTGCGAAGAACCAGAAAAAGATCAGACGCGCAGCGAGTACTCGCGGCATTATTGGCCGCCGCCGCCCGCAGCAGCAGCCTGAATCGGTCCGGGATCACCTTTCAAGTACGAGAGGCAGAGTTCGCGCCAGCTCTCCCCGGTTCCCGGATCTTGAGACAAGCGCCGCAGCTCATTGCGTGCCTCTTCGACATTGAGCCGCTGGAGTGCGCGGAGACAGGTGATGCGAAGCTCGGTGTCGCTGGACTGCGCGAATACCCGCGCAACCAGTTGTGGCGCGCGGAGACCTGGCTCCTGCATCTCCGATAAAGCCTCTACGGATCGCCGTATTTGATCGACGTCTCCCACCACCTCAGGCCGCGGGCCGGACGCCAGCAGCTGATCGAGAAAACGCTGGTGGTACAAGGCCCGGCGATAAACATCCAGCTTCGCTAGCACAACCGGATCCGGCGTTGCCGAATCGACCCGAGGGCCAGGGTTGAACAAGGGGTTGAACAGACGGCCGAAAGCCGCGAACATTCGCCTAGATCTCGATTCCGTATACGAGGCGAGCTCCTTGCGACGGTCGCTTTCCAGTTTGGCAATTAATCCACCGGGCGATCGCGCGTACTGGACCAAAGCATTGTACTGCTCGCGAGCCAGCTTCGCTTCGTTGGCGGCGCCATTTTCCAGCGGATTGAGCGCCAGATGGTCCACCCGGGTGAGTAGTTGCGCTTTGAGCTTGGGATCGAGCGAGGTATCCACCGCCAGAAACGCGCGCGCTTCCGAATAAGCTCGAAGCCGCGCGGAGCGGTTGACCGCGCCGCCGTGCCGTCCACGAACGAACGTCCAGGCCGTTTCGCCCGCGAAGAACGGCCAATTCCCAAAGCGGGTGATGCCTAACACGCCAGTTACAACAACAGTGGTTCCATGCAGGAACATTTCGCGGCGCTTGGGTTTCAACTGGTCGCGAAAATCGGCCAGCAATAGGGGGGCTCGCGGGTGATCCAGGCTGTAATAAGCCAGAGGAATCATTTCCACCGCTCGCGCACCGGGCGTATCGGAAGAAACCGCGCGGTTTTCAGCGTCGAGATAACGAGTCTCGGTGTAGCCCGTCCAGTGTTGCAGGCGATCATCGTTCCAGGGGTCGGCAATGCCAAGGAACTGGCCATCGAAGGAATGCTCGGCGCTGTGCTTCAGATCCTCTTCGGCCACCCACAGCAGGGCTCCGAGCGGAGTATCGCCGGGCAAGGCCAGCGGTTCGAAGTAGAGCCCACATAATTCGGCGCGCTGGCGAAGCAGCTCCCAATTGTGGCCCCGCGTTTCCTGGATGCGGGCCATCTCCCGGTCATAAAACTTCGAGAGATTCTGTTCACGAACCAAACCTCCCAGAGCGCGGTCGGAAAGGCTCAGGCGCGAGTACAACTGACGGAAGTCAGCATCGGATAACACAGCGGATGACACATCTGGTAACAACGGGTCTCCGGCCTGCTCGCGTTCCAGGCCGTCCAAAACTCCCAGCGCCTGAAAGAGCTGCAGCTTATGGTAGTCGCTAATGTTGCCGCGGTAACTGCGCGTCGAAGTTCGAACCGCCATGCCGAGCGGATCGAATTCAGTGGCTTGCAAACTGTTGCCGAGCAGGTTGGGCCAAACAGTCTTCACCGGCGACGCGAGGTCCATCACAGGGGCCGGAACGCGATTGTCGTGCTGGCGGCTTCCGGCCCGAAACCAGACGATCGACATGGCGGAAGCGACGCGCTGCACGGGCGTCGGACGGGTGCTGGTCAAGATCCAGACGTAGCGCAGGCGATCGTTATTCGAGTCGCCGTCGCCCAAAGTGTCGCGCAGGACACTCACCAGCGGGACGTCCAGATCTTGCGGTTCGGCCCCAGGGGCAGAACGATGTCCGAACAGAGTTATCAGCTCCGCGCCACCATTGACCGGCTCCCGCTCGAGAAAATACGCAGGAGTTGCCGGCTGAGCCGCGACCCAAACTCCCCCCAGAAGCATTATCAGGACGGTTCTCAGCACGCTCCACCTTGAACGTATGACGCGTAATTCCGACCAATGGTTCACCGATCATCGCCGACATCAGTACCAAATTTTCTTAAAGTTTCTTAGGGACCAAGCAGAACAGCCTCCGTCTAACCGCGAGAGAGGGCCTATGCCAAAGACTTCGCTTTTTATTCTGCTGGGAACTTTACCAGCGTTTGCATTCCAGACTCCCGTCCCGAAGCTCGCGTGCAACGACCGGGGAAATCACCACGACAATCTGGTGTCTCATTGCGAGATGCGGGAGCAAAATATGGGCGCGCCCGGAGGGGCGATCCGGATCAATCCCGGTTCCAATGGCGGCCTGACGGTTACCGGCTGGGACCGGGCCGATATGCTGGTTCGAGCTCGGATTGAGACGGCAGCGGATTCCGACTCAGAAGCGCGCGCTATCGTCCCGCAAATCCGCATCGCCTCCGGAGGCGGCAGTATTGAAGCGGTCGGTCCGCAGCCGGATAGCCATCACCAATGGACTGTGAGCTACGAAATCTTCGCGCCCCGGCAATCCGATATTCAGGCCACCGCCCACAATGGCGGCATTAAGATCTCCGATCTACGCGGCAACATCGAGTTCCAAACGGAAAACGGCGGCGTCACACTGGCGCGCTTAAGCGGCGAAGTTCACGGCCATACCACTAACGGCGGCCTGACCGTCGAGCTCGCGGGCGACCGGTGGGATGGCACAGGTATGGATGTCACCACCACCAACGGAGGCGTCAAGCTCGAAGTTCCGTCCAACTACTCCGCTCATTTCGAAACCGCTACGGTGAATGGCGGCCTAAAAACCGATTTCCCCAGCGTTCAAGGAAACGTGACTAAACAAATGTCCTTCGACGTTGGTCAAGGCGGCGCGACGATAAAGGTCAGCACCACCAATGGCGGCTTAAGAATCACGAAGTCGTGACCGGAAATTCCGGCCTTTGTCCCAGCGCGTCTTCGACGTAAGTACGCAATACCTCGGCCACGCTCCAAGCTTGGGCAATACAGCCTCCGGGGCGATGCGGCGGATCGCCATCGAAAACCTCGGAGATCTGTCCCAACCCGGCCTGCCAGAGATGTTGGCGCAGCGGATCGAGGAAACGCCCGGCGCGATCGCGAGCCTCCGCGGAAGAGCCGTGCACCCGCACGTAAGCCGTCAAGAACGGTCCCAGCAGCCAGGGCCAGACAGTTCCTTGATGATAGGCGCTGTCGCGGCTGCGCGGATCGCCGTCATAGCGCCCGTGATAATTGGGATCGCGCGGCGAGAGCGTTCGTAAGCCGTAAGGCGTGAGCAGCTCCCATTCCGCGACGTCCACGACACGCAACGCTTTGTCCGCCTCGAGTAATGGATAAGGCAGGCTCACCGCCAAGATCTGGTTCGGGCGAATCGAACCGTCCGCGCCGGTTTCGCTGACCACGTCGTAGAGACATCCCTCGGCCTCGTTCCAGAACACCTGTCCGAAGCACGCACGAGTTCGTTCGGCTAAAGCGGAGTAATGATCCGCGCGATCGCGGTCGCCGAATCCTCTCGCCAGGTACTCCATCAGCCGCAGCGCGTTGTACCACAGTGCCTGGATCTCCACCGGCTTGCCGATGCGCGGAGTCACCACCCCGTCGCCGATCTTGGCGTCCATCCAAGTGAGCTGCACGCCGGGCTCGCCGGCCTGAAGCAATCCATCGGAATCAAGCCGGATCCCATACCGTGTTCCGCGCTCGTGCCACGCCACAATGTCCATTAAAGCCTGGTAGAGATTGGTTCGCACGAAATCATAATCACGTGTGTAGCGAAGAAACTCGTGGATGGCGTGAAACATCCATAGCGTGGCATCGACGGTGTTGTATTCCGGCGCTTGGCCTGAGTCGGGAAAGCGGTTGGGCAGCATGCCTTGGTCGAGGCTGCCCGCGAAAGCGCGCAGGATGTTCCGGGCGTCATCGTAGCGGCCGGTCACCAGCGTCAGGCCGGGGAGCGAGATCATCGTGTCGCGGCCCCAATCGCTGAACCAGGGATAGCCCGCGATCACGGACTTGCGATCGCCGCGCGCGACGATGAACTGGTCGGTGGCCGCGGTGAGAATTTCGGTCAGAGCATCGTGAGCTGGCGCCGCAGCGCCGATTTTCTCCCGTCGCGCTCTCTCCTGCTGCTCGAGCGGGTCAGCGTCGCTGGCAGCGTGACGATCGATCGAAACGACGATGATCGCGGGCGCATCTTTGAAAAGGTCGAAGCGAAGCTGGAACGGGCTATACAGATCCTCGACCGAATCGAGACCACGTTCCCGCTCACGCTCATATTCGAATCTGTAAAACCAGAATCCGGCGGAGTCGATGGACTTCGCATTGTGGGCGAAATGTAAGCTGGGAAGATCGGGATAAGGCGCAATGGTCGCCTGTCCCGGCCTGGTCTCGACTTCCCGCCGGATGCCGTTGTTGGCGTGCGTGGTGCTATGGAAATCCCGGAAAGCAACGAGGGGCCGTACTTCGAGCGCGCAGGACCGGCTGTCGGGATCGCCCAGCAGCGCATACCGAACGACCAGGGTGTTTTCGCCGTGGACCAGAAAGACCGACTTTTCGATCTGGATGTCTTGGACGCGATATGTGAAGACGGGAAAGGGATCGAGGCGAAAGGAATTCAAATAGACATAGCCCCGAGGATGGATCGCGCCTGGATATTGATTGGCGCTCAGCTCGAAGCGCGCCGAGTCAATGACCAGCGTCTCCTCGACCTTGGAAAGAAGAACCACGCGGCCCACCGGCGGTTTGATTGCAGCCGTAAGCAGGCCGTGATAACGGCGGGTATTCAGGCCGATGATGGTGGAGGAAGCGAAGCCACCAATGCCGTTGGTCTCCAGCCACTCGCGCGAGGATGCCTCGGCCACATCGCCGCAGATGAGGCCATCAAACTGGATGAGGCTGTCAGGGGCGCCCATGGATTGTTAGCCAGTAATATAACAGTTCTTGACAACTATGGCGTTGTAGACTATAGTTTATACAGCTAGATTCCAATCAGCCATAAGGAGCCTGCCATGAAACAAAACGGACAGCCGCCCGAACTCGCCGTGGATTTGACGCCCGCCGTGTTTCAAGTGCTTCTGGCCCTGGGGGACGGCGAAAAGCACGGCTACGCCATCTTGAAGGAAGTCGAAGAACAGACCGATGGTCACGTGCGCCTGAGCACCGGCACCTTATATGCCATGATCAAGCGGCTCTTGAGCGAAGGCATCATCGCCGAATGCCGGAACCGTCCGCCGGCGGAAGAAGACGATCAGCGACGGCGCTATTACCGGTTGACTCCGCTTGGCCGGCAGGTGGCCACGGCGGAAGCGGAACGGATGGAGCGCATTCTATCCACGGCGCGCGAGAAGCACCTGCTGAAGCGGCTGCGGACAATCTAGATCAGGAGCTCCCATGAGCCAGGACAAACAGCCTTTGCCGGATCGATTATACGCAGCGCTGCTGCGCCTCTTCCCATTCGATTTCCGCAGCGACTTTGGCGACCAGATGGAGCAGGCATTTCGCGATCAGCGCGCCGAAATCGAACGGCGAAAAGGCCGGCCGGGCCTCTTGCGTCTGTGGTGGGATACGATCGTAGGAATCTTCCGTACCGCTCCCAGCGAGCATCTTTCGATGCTTGGCCAGGATATCCGCTACGCACTGCGGATGATGCGCAAGAACAAGGGCTACACCGCGACCGCCCTGCTGGTGCTGGCGCTGGGCATTGGAGCGAATACTGCAATTGTCAGCGTGATTTCCACCGTATTACTGCGGCCGCTGCCTTATCAGAATGACGGCCAGTTGATGGTGCTGCATCAGAAAGCGCAGAAGGCCGGTGTCGACGAAGTGGCTTTTTCAGTCCCCGAGATCAACGACTATCGGCAGCAGAGCAGTTCCTTTAGCAGCCTGGTTGAGTACCACAATATGCGATTCACGTTGTTCTCAAAGGACAGCGCCAGCCGGGTACAAACCGGTGTCGTGTCGCCCGAATTCTTCCGGATGTTCGGGGTGAAACCCATTATGGGCCGCGATTTCGTTGCGGCCGACGATAAACCTGGCGCGCCCGCGGTCCTGTTGCTGAGCTACGAGTATTGGAAGCAGCACTGCGCCGCCGACCCAAACATTGTCGGAAGAACCTTCGAGATGAACGATCGCGTGCATACAGTCATTGGTGTATTGCCGCCAGTCCCGCAATACCCGGACGAAAATGACGTTTACATGCCGACCTCAGCCTGTCCCTTTCGCAGCTCGCAGGCGATGATCGCGAATCGCGGCGGCCACATGATGAGCCTGTTCGGGCGATTAAAGCCTAACGTCACGCCAGAACATAGCCACGCGGATCTGCGCCTGATTGCGACGCGCCTGGAGCATGATCATCCCGATACCTACGGAAAAGATGTGGGCTTCACCGCGACTTCCGGGCTACTTCGCGACGAGCTCACCCACCGGGCCCGCACTACTCTGTTAGTGCTGCTGGCCGCGGCGGGCTGCGTCTTGTTAATTGCCTGCGCAAATGTTGCCAATTTGACTCTGGCGCGGATGTCGGCCCGCGAGCGGGAATTGACGGTGCGCTCGGCTTTAGGCGCGGGCAAAGGACGGCTGCTTCGGCAGTTGGTGACCGAAAGCTTTATTTTGGGCCTATTAGCGGCCGGGCTGGGAGTGCTGTTCGCTTCACAGAGCCTGAAACTTCTGGTCGATTTCACTGGGCGCCTGACCTCGCGCGCTCGAGAGATCCAGATGGACGGCACGATGCTGGTGTTTGCACTGGCGATGGCTATCCTCACCAGCGTCGTCTTCGGGTCGATCTCGGCTTTCTACTCGCGCGACGAAATCGCATCTGGGCTGCGCGACGGAGCTTCGCACGCGACATCCGGCCTGCGCCGTAATCGTGCCCGTGCGGTGCTGGTGGTCTGCCAGATCGCATTTTCGTTTGTACTGCTGATCGGGGCCGGTCTCATGCTGCGTAGCTTCAGCAAACTGCAGCAGGTCGACGGCGGATTTGTTTCAACCGACCGGGTGCTGGCGGCCAACATCGATCTCAATTGGTCGAAGTACCACGAAGACGCGCAGCGGCGCGATTTCATGAGTCGTCTGCTAATCAAGGTTCAGTCGCAGCCCGGCGTGTTATCGGCGGCCATCTCTTCGAGTTATCCTCTCGATCCCGACAACGCCGGCGGCAGCATGTTCAATCGCCGGTTTGTAGTGGAGGGGCGCCCGCTCAGGGAAGGCGAAGTGCCGCCGATCACCGCCATGCGCAGCACCACCCCGAACTACTTCAAGACGCTGGGCGTTCGGCTCGTTAGCGGGCGAACATTCGCCGATTCGGATAACGAAAAGGCACCCGAAGTGGTCTTGGTCAATCAAACTCTGGCACGTCACTACTGGGGCGAACAAGATCCCGTCGGCAGAAGAATTTCCTTCAACAAGGGAGAGAAGTGGACCAAAGTGATCGGCGTGGTGGGCGACGTAAAAGAGTATGGACCCGATCGCCCAGCGGGCGACGAAATGTATCTGGCTTCGGCCCAGAACCCCATCCCCGGAAGCGTTCTAGTACGGACCAACCGCGACGCAATGAGCCTGGCGAACCAGGTCCGGCGCGCCGTGATGGAAGTGGATCCGCAGACCGCGATCCCGGTGGTGGAGACCCTCGAGCAGGCTCGTCACGACGCCACGGAATCTCCGCGGGTCATGACCGACCTGTTGGGTATCTTCGCCGCTCTCGCGCTCGTGATCGCCGTCGCGGGAATCGGCGGGATGCTTGCATTGGCGGTGAATCAACGCTGGAATGAAATCGGAATCCGCATCGCGCTGGGCGCCAGGCCGGGTAACGTCCTCGGGATGATTCTCAAACAAGGGATGGGATTGGTTCTGGTGGGGCTTTTGGTAGGACTGCTCGCGGCAGCGGCGCTCACCGGAATGATGAAGACCTTGCTCTTCGAGGTGCAACCCACCGATCCCGTGACGTTCGTGGGAGTCTCGCTCGTGCTGGCCCTGGCCGCGCTGATCGCCTGTTATTTGCCTGCGCGCAAAGCGCTGAAAGTTGACCCCCTCATGGCGCTTCGCCGAGAATAGGACATCTAATGCGAACAAAAGTGATAGCCTTCATCGTAATCGCGGCTGCTGCCGGTTTGATGACGCAATGGGCCGCGGAACCTGGAACGGCGAGCGTCCCGGAGTTCACCAAAGACAACCAGTTACTCTTGCCATCTCACTACCGGGAATGGATTTACTTGAGCTCCGGCCTCGGGATGACATACGGTCCAGTCGCGGAGGCCAATCGCAACATGGGCCCTATGTTCGACAACGTGTTTGTGACGCCCGCCGCGTATCAGTCCTTCCTGCAGACCGGTAAATGGCCGGAGAAAACTATGTTCGTGCTGGAGGTTCGGGGCGCGGTGGAAAAGGGCTCGATCAACAACGGCGGTCACTACCAGGGCGAGATCCACGGAGTCGAAGTAGAAGTGAAAGACACCTCGCGATTTCCAGGCAACGGTTGGGCTTTCTTCGGATTCGGCCAATCGCAAACGGCCAAGATGATTCCGGCCAGCGGGAGCTGCTATACCTGCCATCCGACCAAAGGCGCGGTGGATAATACCTTCGTGCAGTTCTATCCGACACTGCTTCCGATCGCGAAACAGAAGGGCACTTTGAATCCCGCTTACGTCGCTGCCGTCGCGGCTGAAGGCCACTAAACCAGAACTTTTCTTCCAGCCGGCTTGCTAATCTGGGCGTAGACGTGTCCACACGTCCGAGCCGGGTCTCGCCTCGTGACTGCAGGTAACCAAGTTACTGCACCAAAATCGTGGAGGAGTCGTCTACAAAGTTGGACCGACGCCGACAAATTGCATCAGCACGAAGATAAAGTCCTGCTGGTGCTGACTTTGATTATCGGAGCCGTGGTCGGTCTGGTGATCGCAGGCTTCATCTACCTCACCGAAAACCTCGGTTCTCGCATGTATCCACCCGGAGGCGCGGCATGGCGACGGCTCGTGATGCCGACCGCCGGATCGTTGATCACCGGCTATCTGCTGTCCCGATATTTTCCGAATGCGCGAGGTAGCGGAATCCCGCAAACGAAAGCGGCGCTTTTTCTGCGCGATGGCTTCATCAGTTTCCGAACGGTAGTGGGAAAATTCTTCTTGTCGTCCGCTTCACTGGCGAGCGGGATTGCGCTGGGCCGCGAAGGTCCTTCGGTGCAAATCGGCGCGGGACTGGCCTCGGTGCTGGGCCGCCGGCTCGGCCTGGGACCCGCGAATATCCGGCAACTGGTCCCGATCGGGGCCGCGGCGGCTCTGGCGGCCGCGTTCAATACGCCAGTCGCGGCGGTGCTCTTCACGCTCGAAGAAGTGATGGGCGATCTGCACGCGCCGGTTCTGGGCTCTATCGTACTCAGCTCAGCGACCTCCTGGATCGTTCTGCACCTGTTGCTCGGCGATGAGCCGCTGTTTCACGTTCCGGCCTATCAGCTCGTCAGCCCGGTCGAGTTCATCAGCTACGCGGTGCTCGGCATCATAGGCGGCATCGTGTCGGTCTGCTTCGTGAAGCTGCTCTTGTTCATCCGCAAGCGCTTCATGGCGCTACCTCGATGGACCGATTGGCTGCAGCCCGCCGCCGGTGGCCTGCTGGTCGGCGTGATGGGATGGTTCGTGCCCGAAGTTCTGGGCGTCGGCTACGGGCACGTCAGCGAGGCGCTGAACGGCCAGATGGCGCTGAAGATCATGGCGCTGCTGGTAGTTCTAAAGCTCATCGCGACGGCGGCCTGCTATGGCGCCGGAAACGCTGGTGGAATTTTCGGCCCCAGCCTTTTTATCGGGGCCATGCTGGGTGGAGCGGTCGGCAGCGCGGCTCATCAACTGTTTCCCGATTATACCGGCAGCGTTGGCGCGTACGCATTGGTCGGCATGGGCGCGGCATTTGCCGGCATCGTGCGAGTGCCACTGGCTTCCGTGATCATGATTTTCGAAATGACGCGCGATTATTCCATCATCGTGCCGCTCATGATCTCGAACCTCGTAAGCTTCTACATTTCGTACAAGTTGCAGAAAGAGCCGATTTACGAGGCCCTCGCGCATCAGGACGGGCTGCATCTGCCCTCCGGCCTGAAGGACCGGCAAGGGATGATGACGGTGCGCAACGCCATTACCACGGCCAGCCATCGGCTCTCCCAGTTCGATCGGCTGCGCGATGCCCTGGCGTGTTTCAGTGAAGATCGCAACGCCTGCCCTGTGGTTAGTGGATCGGATCTGCTGGGAATGGTCTCGCGGGCAGAGATCGAAGCAGCCATCGACCGCGGCGGCGAAGACCGAACATTGGCCGAGGTTTTCCCGAATTTCGCGCCCGGACCCGGGCCGCCGGAATCCCTCCGGGCAGAGAGCTTTCCGCACGTGCATGTAGACCATCCGCTGGATGTCGCGCTCCGCCGCATGGCCCAGAGCAAATTGAACGTCCTTCCCGTGGTAAGCCGCTCGAATGTGCGCGAGTTGCGCGGCGTCGTTTCGCTCCAGGGTGTCCTTCGCGCCTACGGCGTGGTTCAGGAGCCGGCGGACGAACCGCGGCCCGTTGCGGAACAGGCCCGGAGATCGCCGAAGTTCGTTCCCGGCATGATCGCGGCGCTTTTGGTGCTGGTGTTCCTGATCGGCTTTCTGCATTATTTCTATCGTTCCCAGCGGGGCGGGCGCGCCGAACAATATTTCAAAACCGGAGGCGAACTGCTGCTGCAGGGGCGAGAGCAGGAAGCGGTGGAACAGTTCCGGAGCGCCCTATCAATCTCGCCGGATAATCAGCAGTATCGCCTTTCGCTGGGCTTAACGCTGGCCAAGACCGGGCATCCCGACGAGGGCGCGGTGTATCTCAACGAGGTGCTGAAGCGCGATCCCAACAATGGCGCGGGGAATCTCGGACTGGCGCGGATCGCGGCCGCCCGCGGAAAAACGTCGGACGCTATTACATACTACCATCGCGCCATCTACGGATCGTGGCCGGCGGGCGAGGAAAACAATCGACTGGAGGCGCGCTTCGAGCTGGCGGCCTATCTCAAGAAGTCAGGCCTTCAAAAAGAAGCGATCGCGGAATTGCTGGCGGCGTTGGAGCAAGCGCGCAACAATGATCCGGCCAAGAAGCGCATTGGGCGTCTGCTGCTAGAATACGGCTCGCCGCGCCAGGCCGCCGAAGTTTCGCAGGACGTTCTGCGCGCCAATAACCGCGATGCGCAAGCTTGGGTGAGCTTGGGAATGGCGGAACTCGCGCAAGACGACTACCTCGCCGCCCGAAACGCATTCCGGAATGCGGTGCGATTCGATCCCTCAGATGAGCAGAGCCGGAAGCAGCTCGAACTGGCTGACCGGATATTGGCGCTCGACCCGAACGCTATCGGGGTGCGCGCCTCCGGGCGATACCAAAGAAGCGTCGAAATCCTGACCGGCGCACTAAAGATGGCAGAGCCGTGTCTGACCGCCGACAACGATCCGGCAGTCGATCAAGCTCGGAAGGCACTGGCTCAGCGGCCTCGGCGGGGGGAAATCGATGATGCGATCGATATGAATCTCGATCTCGCGGTGAGGCTTTGGAAGTCGGCCAAAAATCTCTGCCCATCCCAGCAGCAAAAAGACGAGGCGCTCGATCGCGTGCTGGCGCGTTTATCGCGTCAGTGATCCGAGCGCCTCAATGGCCCTAGTGTAAGCGGAAAAGCCTACGCGGAAAGCTCGGATCGAATTCTACTGTGCCTGGGTCAGATGGGCGCGGCGATTCTTTTGCCAGCAGTCCTCATCGTGATCGCTGCAAACCGGGTGTTCCTTGCCATAGCTGATGGTTCGCAACTGGTCGCCCGGGAGTCCCATGGTGGCCAAATACTCTTTGGTCTGCTTGGCGCGCGCGTCGCCGAGCGCCATGTTATATTCCTCGGATCCACGCTCATCGCAGTGCCCTTCTACGGTCAACTTGAAGTCGGGATACTGGCGAATCAGCTCAGACAGGGTCTGGGCATCCGACCGGAGAGCAGTTTCGGCGTCCGGACGAAGCGTGTGCTGGTTGTAATCGAAATAGGCATCCTGGATGCGATTCAGCAGATCCTGGATGCGGGCCCGCGTAGCAGCGTCGGGCATACGCGATGGAGTGCTGCTGGCTCGCTCGTAAGGTTGTTGCGGTGTCGGCTGTTGGGGCGTGGATCGCGCAGTAGTTGCAGGCGCCGGAGTGGAAATGGGGGCCGGCGGAGGCGGAGTCTTGGACGCCACCTTCTTTGCGCAACCGGTCCAAAGTACAGCCAAAGCCGTAGCGGCCACGCAGGCCATATATCGCGTTCTCATCGAAATACCTCCCGAAAAAATCGTCGGAAGTTATAGAATACAGAACATCGATTATAGGAAGAATCCCGTAGGTACTGTATTTCGTGGGGAGGGAATCGCCTTATACAGGATAGACGTGATTCCTGCCAGGGACCGGTGGTTCTATCTTAGAGGTTAGGTCAATTGATAGAAGAGATAAACTGAGGGAGGAATGCGGCAGCGGCCCTGGCTGGTGCTGGTTGTTGGATTTGGCGGCCTGCTGCTGTTGATGGCAGCTGCCGAAACTGGGGCATTGCTGTTTCTAAACGGCTGGCGCCACAGCGGCACCGAGCTTCAAGGGCGCTTTCTGGCGCGCAACCGCACGCTGGAGAAAATCAGGGCTAACATCTATCTTTCGGGTACCTTTGCGCGCGATTCCCTGCTGGCGCCCGAGATATCCGGTGCCAAGGCCCAAATCGCGACGCTGGCGAGCCTCCGCCACGATACCGACGTCTTGCTGGATAACTACGCGCAATCGCTCGAGCCCGAGGAAAGCGCTCCTTTTCGGACCCTGCGAGCCGAGATTGACGCTTATTGGAAAGTGCTGAATGGCACCTTCGCCTGGAGTTCCGACGAGCGCAACCAATACCGCTTTCCGTTCTTCTATGAGGAGATGGTCCCGCGGCGGACCTCCATGCTTCAGATCGCTGATCGCATTGCCGCCCTGAACGAAGACGCGCTCAGGCGCGGTGACACGCAGTTGGGCGCCTTATTTGGAAGGCTGCAGTTCGGTCTGGTGGCCATGATCGTAATCACGCTGCTCGGCGGCGCGAGCCTGGCTGCGCTCACGATCTTCCACATTCTGCGGCTGGAAGGAGAAGTCCAGGAACGGCTCAAGGAAAGCGTACAGGCCAGAGCCGGCCTGCAGGAACTTTCCGCGAAACTGGTGCGCGCTCAGGAGGACGAGCGCCGGGCGCTCTCGCGCGAGTTGCATGACGAAGTCGGCCAGTCTTTCTCGGCGGTGCTGATGGAGGCCGAGAACCTGCTCGATCTGGACCCTGCCGCCGAGGTGCGGCCTCACCTGGAAGCGCTTCGGAGCCTGGCCGAGAATGGTATGAACGAGATCCGCAACATGGCGTTGCTGCTGCGCCCGTCGATGCTGGATGACTTTGGCCTGGTGCCCGCGCTCAATTGGCAGGCCCGTGAGACAGCCAAGCGAACTGGGATGCACGTCCAGGTTGACAGCCAGGTAGAAGACGAGCTACCCGAAGAGCACAAGACCACCATTTACCGGATCGTGCAGGAAGCGCTCAATAATTGCGCCCGCCACGCCCAGGCCACCACCGTCCAGGTCTCCGTGCGCGGCGAAGACGGCCAGATCCTGCTGAATGTCCAGGACGATGGCAGCGGCTTCGATCCACAGCGCGTACGTGGACTGGGCCTGCTGGGGATGGAAGAACGCGTCCGGCACCTGGGCGGCAAGTTCGAGATCGACTCGCGGCCCGGGCTCGGCACCCTGCTGCATATCGTTTTGCCGTTGACTAGCCTGACTGGGGATGGACGGAATGGAAGACACTCCAATTCGCATTCTGCTGGCTGACGACCACAATATTCTACGCGACGGAATGCGCTTGCTTTTGGAGCGCCAAGCTGGATTCTCCGTGGTGGGCGAGGCCGCCGACGGCCGGGAAGTGGTGCAGCTTGTTCAGGAACAATCACCCGACGTAGTGGTGATGGACATCGCCATGCCCAATATGAACGGGATCGAGGCCACGCGCCGCATCGTCGAGCGCAGGCCGGAGATCGGCGTGGTCATTCTCAGCATGCACGATGACGAAAGCTACGTGATCCGATCTCTGAAAGCCGGCGCCCGCGCTTATCTGCTGAAGGACGCCGTGAAGACCGAGCTGATCGCCGCCATTCAGGCCGTAGTGCAGGGGCGTTCCTACTTCAGCCCCAAGATCAGCCGCATTCTGCAGGAAGATTTCGTGCAGTTATTGGGCCGCCGCGGGGGAGACGACAGCTACGACCTGTTGACCGAGCGCGAGCGCGAAGTGCTGCAATTGATAGCCGAAGGAAAGACCAACAAAGAAATCGCCAACCATCTCAACCTCAGCCTCTACACCGTCGACACGCATCGCACGCATATCCTGCAAAAGCTGAACCTGCACAGCGTTCCGGAGCTGATCCTGTACGCCGTCCGCAAAGGCATCATCTCCTAAATTCTAAATTAGGGACAGTGCACTCAAATACCGATTTTTCATCAAACGCCGGTGTTTGATGCACACTGAAATAGTGTACACTAGAGCCGTGAAGAACATTACTCTGAGCGCTGAAGAAGACTTGATTCAACGCGCCAGGCTACGTGCCGCCAAGGAAAAAAGGACTCTCAACGCTGCCTTCCGGGACTGGCTGCAGCGCTATGCCGGTGCCGAGACGGGGCCCGAAGAGTATGCGCAACTGATGAAGCGCCTGGGGCATGTCCACAGTGGGCGAAAGTTTTCGCGCGATGAAATGAACCAGCGATGAGTACGTCCCAGAAGAAATTCTTCCTGGCCACAAATATTCTGGTCTACACCTTCGATCGCACTGACACCCGGAAGCGCCGGAAGGCTAGGGGACTTCTCGCCAGCGCGCTCGAGACTCACCGCGGCATCATCAGCTATCAAGTAGTTCAAGAATTCTTGAATGTAGCGACGCGGAAATTTTCAGATCCCCTGACAGTGCCGGAAGCTCAGCTCTATCTCGCGCGCATTCTTATGCCGCTCTGCGAGGTCTTCCCGGACTCGGCTCTTTATTCCCAAGCGCTATCGATGGCGGGCGAGTCCGGAATGGCCTTCTGTGATGCTTTGATCATAAGTTCGGCGATCGCGGGCGGCTGTGACACCGTCTGGACTGAAGACTTGCAACATGGCCGGGAAATAGGAACAGTGACTATCCGCAATCCATTCGTTGCGTGATGTGACTTAAACCCATACTTTGCCGGTTGGCAAGGTTATGGTTATTGGGCTAAAGCACGGCCCGGAAACGATTCGCAATACCTGGGTGACTCCTGGAGCGAACTATCGGCTCATGGCCAGCACCTGTCAAAGTCCGAGACAGCGACTATACCTCAACTTGGATTGCTTCCGAGTAAACGATCTGGAGCTATCGCCAAGCGCAGTCTTGGTACGCTGGCCAGTGGCCACAACTGGGAGTTTTCCCGCGAGCTGTCGCTTGTTGGTAGCGCAGCTGGTCTTGAAGGAAGAGCGCGATGAAGCTTTAGGCCCGTTTCCCGCGCTGATCCGGTGATAGAATATTTTGGCATCCTTATCCTCATGGGGGGCGCCGTGAGTTCCTTTCGGGTACTGTTGCTTTCGATAACCACCAGTCTCACAGTGGCGCAAGTTTTCCACCCGGAGATTCCGCGCGCCTGGGACGATCGGGAGGTTGAAGGATTTGAAGTACCTCTCGCGCAGTCGGATCGTTCACCGCACTATCTTTCAGCAGCCGAATATTACGCGCTGGAGGTGATGCCCATCTATCGCGGCTACCCGGTGTATGCGCCAGGCAGAGAGCCAGCCGGATATATGGAGAGCCTCAAGCAGAAGGAGCCGGAGATTGTGTTCGATCCGGCGAAATTGCGCACCCGGGGGGATTGGATTCGCGCGGGCGCAATCGTTTTCCTTGCTGCTCGCGGGTATCCCCCCAACGGTGTCTCACGATAGATATGCCGAAGCCCTTCGTGCCCTTAAGATCCCCGCTACCCGCGAAGGCATCGATCCTTTTGTTCAATACGTCGTGCGGAAGAAAGGTGTCGTCGAACTGGGCACTACCGCCTGCGCGAATTGCCATACCCGCGTGCTGCCCGACGGGACGGCTATCGATGGGGCCCAGGGGAACTTTCCGTTTGCGGGACGTGATGCTTGGCAGGCCATCAACGATCAAAGGCCGGATCGCGATCCGCCCACGTTGAATCTTGAGCGGAAGATGTATGGCGCGCCGTGGGTCGAAAGGCCTGAGGAGTTGTATGCCACGACGGCAGTCGAGCGGATCCGTCGGCTGCAAGCCACGCAGCCTGGCGTCATTCCGCGCGAAGGCACCAGTTCTGCATTCCCGGTGCATGTTCCCTCCCTGATCGGCATCCAGGACATCCGGTATCTGGATGCCACCGGCCTCACTCGCCATCGGTCGATTGCAGATCTCATGCGCTACGCCATCGTAAATCAGGACTTCTTTGGCCACGGCCTGCAGATGACTGCACACTACGGCGACTTTCAGCCGTTAGACATCAAGCAGCAGCGCTATAGTGACGAGCAACTCTATGCGCTGGCCCTTTATTTGTACTCGCAGAAGGCGCCTCCAAATCCGAATCCGTTTGATGACAATGCGCAACGTGGCCAACGGATTTTCCAGCAACAGGAGTGCCCGGCTTGCCACACTCCGCCGCTCTACACGAACAACCGGTTAACGCCAGCGGCAGGGTTTCAAGTTCTAGGGCAAATAAAGAAGACGGAGATTCTGGACATCTCGGTGGGAACGGACCCCTCGCTGGCCATGAGAACACGACGCGGGACCGGCTTCTATAAGGTTCCGTCCCTGCGCGGTGTGTGGTATCGAAACGCGTTTGGTCATATGGGGCAGGCCGAAACGCTTGACGAATGGTTCGATCCGGAGCGCCTGGACCCCGATTACGTTGCAAACGGATTTCATCTGGCGCCTGGTCCGATCAAAGGCCACGAATTTGGCTTGAAGCTCTCGAAAGAAGATAGGCGCGCACTGATTGCGTTCCTGAAAACGCTCTAGCTCTTTAGATCCGAGGCCGGTTCTCCGGTTTGGCAGTCTTGTAGCCGGCTCGCGGATATTCATCAATTTGGGCAGCCGCGATCCCGTGGTCAAGTTGACGTAAAACGCCGATCATGGGATATAGCATGGCGACCCGCCGGAGGGTTCTTCACCAGCGCAGCGCAAACAAAGGAGTTGGCGCCACGTCAAAGATCTGGTTTAGTCACGCGTGACTGCTTTATTCGTACCGCAGCGCCTCGGTCGGATTCAATTGCGACGCCCGGCTGGCCGGCAGCATCCCGAATATCACCCCCACCGCCACCGAAACACCGAAAGCCACCACCACCGACATGGGCGAAATCGGGACCCGGATGTCGTCGGTCAGAAACCGCACGCTCAACGGAATCGCGAGCCCAAGCATAATGCCGATGGCACCGCCCGCCAGGCTGATCACCACCGACTCGGTGAGGAACTGCTCGAGCACGGCCTGCCGCGATGCTCCCACCGCCATCCTGAGTCCGATCTCGCGCGTGCGCTCAGTCACCGTCACCAGCATGATGTTCATGATCCCGATGCCGGAGATGATCAGCGCGATGGCCGACACCATAATCAGCACCAGCGTCAGCACCAAGGCGATCTTCTGCGCCGCCTCCAAA
>DATHOT010000205.1:0-3250 GCA_035484655.1 Bryobacteraceae bacterium
GATTCCGCGCGCGCGCGCGATATCGCGTTCGTCGTGAAACAGCGTCTCGGAAAACCTGGACCAAACGAAGACGTGATTATGATTGCGGAAATGATCCGGGACGCCGAAGTGCACGGGCACGCCCTTACGCCCAAATACGTCGTTGGCTACCTGATGTCGCGAGGTCGGTCGCCTCATCGGGCAGAGATACTTACTTCTTTGTTGTTCAAGTAAAATCCGCACCGTTGTAACTATACAACCGGAAAGCTACACAGACTGGCCGCAATTTTTCGGCGATTCGTGTGGCGTTCCCAGTATGAGCGGAAAAGACCGAGAACAACGATTAGGCACCGCATCTACCCTCCACGAGGCGATTAGATCCCTCGGCAAAGTGACTGACCAGCGCCGCGCCGAGTTCATCCATGATCGCTTGATGTCAGCGATCGACGACATCTGCCACGAACGTCTAAAGAGCGGGACGAAGTTCACCCCAGCACAAATCCTCGTGCTGAAGGATATTGCGTTTCAGATCGTCTACATCCTGGATCAGCGAAATAACCGCCGTCAAAACTTCTTCTCGGCCTTGTGGGCGGAATTCAAAGAGCTGTCCCCGCTGAAGAAGCTCGGGCTCGTGAGCGGTATCGTCCTTACGATTTTTGGGATCGTCGGCGGTGCGCATGCCGGCTATCAGCAATTTACAGTGTGGTGGATTCGATGAATTTCTTCGCGGCGATGTTGGTAGGCAACGGAGCCGCCCGGATCGGCGTCATGAGGGCCTTGAACCGGAACGTCGAAACGGATTGATGAAGGTAGCCATCCTCGCTTGAGGGCTTCGTCGACCGAAATCCGGTGCCCTAAGTATCTCCGAATCGTGGCATGATACATCTCGCGGCACGTTGGCGACGTGCCGCCTTCTCCCGAACTTGACCCCGTCGAGGTGCGGCGGGGTCTTTTCGTTCGCCGAGATCGGCCTGCTGTGCGACGGTGAACCGTCACGTCGAGCGGGTGTTCAACCCCGACCGGAAAGACCATCATTCGGGACGTCGGAAGCTGACGAGGGATCAATGACGCGTGGCTTGAAATGAAAGACGCCGCCAACTGAGGCGGCCTTACTTGTTGGCTTTTCGGAGGTCTCGCCGCTTTGCGTATCTTGGCTTGGATGTCGGTCATTAGATCGCATAGTTCGGCGGTCGACATTTCGTTCAGCGTGTCTTGGAGACGCCGCGCAGGGGACTTTTTCTTACCTGGCCTCGGTTTTGGACGTTCCGGCATGCATGATTTGCCACACGCAATGCAGCGGAAAATTCCAAAAGGAGCCAATCACAAAAATCAAAAGGGACCACTAACCATCACGCGGGATGGAAAGGGGCCAGTACCCACCCACGGGTGCTGGCCGAAATAGGCCACACGCAAATCCAAAATAGGCCACTGTCGGCGGGCGCTTTGCCACATGGTGAAAATTGACGGGATGCCGGACGATTTACCGCCGTTACCCTACGGCACCCGCTAAACGGCCTCAGCGTCCCCCAAGCGCTGAGGCCGTTTTCTTGCCGAACACCGTGTTTCTACGGAGTCCTCGGTTCCTGTGGGAAGCTATGTGACGGTTCTTGCCGGAGGAGGGATTTCATTACGGACAAATTTTTACCGGCATGGGGTCGCGCTAATGCGACCCCTTTTGATTCCGGCGGCTACTCGCAGATTCAAAACAGGCCACTGATCGTGTGTACCCGACTGTGGGCTCTTGCCAACACCTGAAATGAAAGAGGCCGCCAACTGAGGCGGCCTTAGCTCGGCGGACGCAATTCACCAGTGAACCAGCCAACAGCGTCGGATTTCATCGGATCATCCGTTGGTATGGCGATTTGTTCGACGTGATCGCATTTGGAGCAGTTGAACACGCGAAGTTCAAATCCAGTAGGCCCTGGTGAGGAACGCGCAAGCTTCATGCACGCGCGGCATTCTGGGCAGCGGAGTTGCCGAATTGCGAACAGTGGGATTGCGGCTGGGTAATCTGTCATTGCATTCCACCTTGATTCAGGCGGGAGCGCAAACTCTCAGTCACCGGTAGAAGCCGAAGAGGGCGGTGATAGAAGCAGTAGATTCCCCTTACATCTCGGAGTCGACTGTAGAAACATTAATTCGGCAAGCTTGAATCCCACGAACGAGCTTAAAATTCAAAACAGGCTGCCGTTGGCGGGCCCTCAACAGCGACTTGCTGCGGCACCGCATGTCGCCGCGTCAGGGCATCCGAAGGTCATACTGCTCGACGGCCGCGATTCCAGCGTTCGTGACGATCATCGACGTCGGCTTGCCACGATACCCACCCTAATCCACAAGGCGTAGCGGCTTGCCCATTCCAGACGACCGGGGGCATCCTTGGGCCATGGGCACCAAATCACGAGAGGTCATCTACGGCTCGGCGATCCGCTATTCGGCGGAGCGCGCCAAGGAAGCGCGCAAGGTGGCCGACCGGCTCGCGGTTAAGGCCTGGAATGACCGGATGCTCGGCTACCAAGGACCGGCCCAGCCTTCTCCGACCATCGGCGATGCCCTGAACGCCGGGTACGGGTACCTTGAGGTCCGTTGCCTTGGCTGCGACACCCACCAGACCGTCGCCCGAAGACGACGCCGATCCATGAGCTGGAGCGGTACATGCGCTGCAAGGATTGCTCCCAGGTTCGGCGCTACCCGTACAAGCGCAGTTGTCTGGTAGCGTTGCGCGGGACGAAAATATCGGCATCCAATCCGGCGTCCTATTGGTGGCCGGGCGAGCGGTGAATGATGATGAGGGAGCGACGATGAACGGAAGCCGCTACTACGTGGTGCGATCAGAGGGCACGAAATACGGCATAGGCTTTGGCAGCGCGCTCGCTATCGCCATCAGCTACACCACCAACAAGTCGATCCTCCGGGCGATCATCCACGGCATTCTAGGCTGGCTGTACGTGATCTACTTCGCACTGTTCCGGTCGTAGCCTATATGTGCAACCTCTACAGCATCACGACGAACCAAGCCGCCGTCATCGCCCTGTTCCGCGTCGTGAACCGCTATGTGGGCAACCTCGCGCCGATGCCGGGCGTGTTTCCAGATTGTCCGGCTCAGGTGGCTACCCAACCCGGTCAGACAGCCCTCTGTCGGGGTTCCTCGTCGGAGGTGGATCATTCGTTCTCACCGCCATCTTTCGCGATTTGCTGCTCGCGCTCATGAAGCCGCTCCACTATCGCCGTTCGCCTTGGTATCAGCACGGCCTCATCTGCAAGGCGTTGCCCA
>DATHOT010000206.1:0-16694 GCA_035484655.1 Bryobacteraceae bacterium
GTTGCCGCCGTCTTCCACTCGCTTGGGAACAGTGAGCGCTCCGTGATTGCCGGTCCAGGAGGTGCGGTCGCCGGCAAAGATGTATTTCTTGTATTCGGCTTCTTCGCCGAAGCGCTGGCCGGGAACCCACCAGCGCGAGACCTCCTTGACGTGCGCGGGGTCTGACATGTCGACGATCATGATGGCGTTGCTGTAGGGGCGCTGGTGATTTTCCATGCGGAGCTGATCGTCCCAGCCACAATCTAGGTACGCATACTTGCCACCGTCGTAGAAATTGTGGTGAGTGCCGTTGCCCTTTACTCCGGTATTGTATTCCTCAAGCAGCTCCGGCTTCTCGGGATTGGTAATGTCGTAGTTGCGGATGCCGCGCAGCCCTTTGAAGTTGACGGACTTGTCGCGCAGCTCTTTATCGTATTGGCCGTGCGGAAATTCCGGAGTGGCGGAGGTGAGCGGTGCGGCGGCGGTACACATCATGATCCACTTTTTGAGCTGGGTGTTATAGACGACGGCGCCGAATCCGCGGGTGAGCCCTTTGTTCATCACAACCGGTTTCCTGGGATCGGTGACATCGAGAAAACCGCCGTTGGCCGGTAGCAGCCGCTGTTTACCGCGAGCCCACATCGCCATGAGAGGCTCGCCGCCGCTGATGGTGGAGCCCGGCACGGTCGCGATGATTTCCATATTGTGGATGTACTGTTTGCGATCGAGATAATCGAGCGCGCCGAGTGCCAGTGGAAAAGGAGGAGTGCCGCCACCGGGCGTCAGCCCTGTCACTTGAGCGCGAGCGCCGATCGCTCCTGCCAGCCCCGCGCCCGCCATGCCGAGCAGCGATCGTCGGCTGAAACTGTTCTTAGAGTTCGAATCCTGCATGCATCACCTCATTACTAAAAGTTTTACGATGGCAGTGCTTTGCCCTTGGTCTCTGCGCCTAGCGGCAGGAGCAAGAGCGCCACGACGAAAACCAGAGCCGTGAGTGCCACCGGAGTGCCGAGCGTCTGAAAATGCCGGATGCCGGCGCCGACCAAAAATGTCAGACCAGCTCCCGCGAATCGTCCGATGTTGGTAGTAAAAGCAAATGCGCTGACACGACATTCGGTCGGATATTGTTCGGGAATCCAGAATGAGTACACCACGAAATTGGCGCCGCCTAGTCCGAGGAAGAAAGTGCACACCATGAACCAAGCGAGCGCGTTCGTGGGCAAATAGAAAACGTACCCAAAAGCGAGCCATAGAAAGATAAGCATAAGACCGAAAAATATTCCGAGCGTGGTTCTGCGATCGAATTTCTTGGCAAGCAGCGGCGTGATCAACGCCCCGAGGATCGTGGCGATTCCAAGAATCGCGGTCGAATAAGAGGCCAGCCGAGCGGCTTCCATGGCCGTCCTGCCGGCGCGATCCGCGATATAAGTTATGGCCGAGGGGACATAGACCGATCCGGCCCAGAGGCCGACAATGGATGCGACTAAATAAACGGAGTTGAGAATGGTGCGACGGCGATAACGGGTGGAGAAAAGTTCGAAGAACGACCGGTGCATTTTCAACTTGTCGCCGAGTTGCGCGCGCTTATCCTGCCATTTCTCGGGCTCGGGAACACGATTGAACAGGAAGCCGACCACCAGCGCCGGAGCGCCGCCGACCACGAACATCCATCTCCAACCAAATTGGCTTCCGATGTAGTAGTTGGCTAACGCAGCGACAACAAAGCCGACGTAGTAGCCGGTGTGCATTAAACATCCACCCCAGACACGGCGTTGTTCCGGCCAGGACTCGGAGATCAGCGAAGCGCCGATGGACCATTCTCCGCCGATGCCGACGCCGGCCAGGAATCGGAAGAGTGCGAGCGACCAGATCCCTTGTGACAGGGAGGCCAGGAAGGTGAAGACCGAGAACCAGAGCACGGTGAACATCAATGTACGGGCGCGTCCGAAGCGATCGGCGATCGGCCCCCAGACCAATGCCAGTCCCCATCCGACCATGAAGAGCGCGAACAGGAGCCCACCGTAATAGCCGATGTTGGCCTGTGTGGCGGCGATCCCGGATTTCGGCAAAACGTCGCGCATGGCCGGCACCAGGACCAAAGAGAAGATGAAGCCGTCCATGCCGTCCAGCAACCATCCGCCCCAGGCTGCGAAAAAAGCCCGTTTCTGATCGCCAGTCAATCGTGGACTGACGCTGGTTGATGCTACGGCGGGTTCACTCATCGAAGTTGCAAGTATAACTAAGTGGTTAGCTGCTAATCTTGATCAGCTTCGTTCCGTTCTGCCAGGTGATCTGGTGGAACAGCTCCGGAGTGGTCATCTTCTTCAATGCGGTGAGCGTCTCCCGCGCGACACACTTGCCGGCGATCAGCGGCTGCGTCGAGCGTTGTCCCCCGCCGTGACCATCCTGGCAACTGCAATCGCATCCGAACATCATTTTGGCGCGGTGGCGCTCGACGAATTTCGCCGCAGAATCCGGATCGCGCGCGAGAAAGTTGCGGCCTGAGTTGGCGGAAAAGTCTCCGTAGAAGTTCGGAAAGTCGCTCAACATGCGATCCGACACGCCGCCGGGTTTAATCTTACCGGTAGGATAGGGCACGCCGTCCGGAACATCGGCGCTGACATTGGCCCAGAATGCGTCACCATGCCCGATGAAGATGGTCTTCGGGTTCGCCTTCACGACAGCTGGAAAGCGCGCGATGCCGGTATTCCAGGTGCCCTCGCCTTCGAACTGCGGGAAATCTGCGAAATGCATAAGCACCGGCACATTCATCTCCGCCGCGAGCGAGTATACGGCCCGCATCTCCGGGCCATCGCAGGCCACATGAGACTTCAATTCGCCCAGCCCGATCGCGCCGGCCATTAGGTTTTTACGCAGTACAGCGATGGCGTCCGGCTTGGTCATGTCGGTCCCGACAAACCAGACAAAACGTCCGGGATTCTTAGCCCCAACGGCCTGCGAGTGTTCGGCCATAGCCGATCCGGTCAGCAGCACCGCCTTGGCGACTCCCGAGCCATTGACGTGGTTGAGTTCCCCTCCCTCCTCGCGGCGCGGATGAAGGTGAATGTCGAGCACGGGGGCGCCCCACTCGTAAGTAGGCTGAGCATGCGCGTTCGATACTGCGGCTGCCGTTGCGGCTCCCAGGAATTGACGCCGGTTGAGCGTAGTATACATATGGTTAAGATTCTAGCCTAAGGATCGCTGGACGGGCGTTAGGGAGCGGACGCTTCGCGTTGACAGGCCAAAGATGGCAATGCTATATATTGGGTCGAGCGTCTACAAACAATCTACGGCATACTGTGCTTGGCGTCGCGGCTGACCCGATTCCGCGGTTTGGATGCTCCCTGGGAGTATGGAATGAAAAACAGATTGATGCTGTTGACTTTGGCTGCTAGTTTCCTTTTAGTACCAAGCTTGGTGCTCGCGCACCATGGGCAGGCAGCGTACGATGTGACGCAATCGGTCACGATCAAGGGAACTGTAAGTAATTTTAAATTCACTAATCCGCATTGCATCGTGAGCCTGGATGTCAAAGACGACAAAGGCCAGAAACAAGAATGGCAAGGCGAACTCACCAGTCCGAACCACTTAGTAAGAGCTGGATGGACAGGGCAAACATTTAAGCCCGGCGACGAAGTTACTCTTACCGGTTTTCGCGCTAAGACGGGCGCGAATTCGATGTGGATAACCAAGGTTGTTCTGGGGAACGGCGAAGAGATGAAGACCGGCGGCGGGAATTAACGTCGCGGCGGTGATGTGATATGCGAAATCGCTTGATGGGATTGATCCTTGTGTTGGCGGCCGTGGCCGCTTCGCCGCTCGTTCTGCGCGCCCAGGAGTCAGCAGCGGCCAAGGCCCAGGCTTCCACGCCGGACCTCTCGGGTGTGTGGAACAAGAAGAACATGCCTGGCACCCGATTCGGTGGTTACACCTTTAGCGCGGATGAACCGTCCATGACGCCGTGGGCACAGGAGAGGTTCAAGGCCAATAAGCCTTCTTTTGGACCTCGCAGCGTTGAAGATTCAAATGACCCAGTCAATCCCACGACCGTGAGCGCGACGGGCTGCTTTCCTCCCGGCGTGCCCCGTGTGTACCTGCACCCCTTTCCGATGGAAATAATTCAAAGTCCCAGCCGCGTGCTCATGATTTTCGAGTTCGACCACTATATCCGGCAGATCTGGACAGACGGACGTCCGCACGATACCGCCCTGGGTCCGACTTGGTTTGGCGATTCGATCGGACACTGGGAAGGCGACACGCTGGTGGTGGACACGATCGGCTTTAACGACAAAACCTGGGCGGACCGTGGAGGTCATCCGCACAGTGAAGATCTGCATGTCGTGGAGCGGATGCGTCGCGTGGATCCGAAGACTTTACAGATCGACGTAAATATAGAAGATCCGAAAGCTTACACCAAGCCCTGGGGCGGCCGGATGATGTTCGACTTACACCCGACCTGGCATATTTCGGAAATGATCTGCGAAGACAACGTCAATTTCGACGATTTTCTGAAGAACGAAAAACC
The DNA here is from genome assembly GCA_035484655.1 of Bryobacteraceae bacterium. Lineage (GTDB taxonomy): Bacteria > Acidobacteriota > Terriglobia > Bryobacterales > Bryobacteraceae > Palsa-89. The sequence goes on from DATHOT010000206.1 coordinate 4,505, forward strand.
GAAGAAGTAACTGCTCGCTCAGATGGCGAGTAACTACGCTTCCGTCACCAAATGTTTGGCTGCCCAATCCGGCAAAATAGCCGGCCGTCTATCTCTAGGGCCCCCGGCGTTGGATGCCTGGGTGTGACCGGTACCTTCGATCATCTCGCGCTTGGAATTTACAGCGGCCTTATACAGGCGCAGAGATCCTTGAGGGTCCATAATACGGTCGTCCCGGCTATAGCCGACTAACATCGGACACTCGATCCGGTCCGCTCTTCCCTCCAGCGTGTATTCCGCAAGTTTCCTGCGCGCATCCTTCAAATCCTCCGCTCCGACGATCCACCGCACACGTTCCTGAATGGGCGGATAGTAATCGAAGAGATCTTGCAGCAAGTTGAACGAGCCACTGCTCATGAGCGCCGCTTTAATGCGCTTTTCTCCACTGGCGCAGCGCGGAACTCCGTAGCCGCCCATGCTGATTCCTTGCATCCCGATTCGATTGGCGTCGACATCCGGACGCGTTTCCAGGTAGTCGACCATTACTTTCGCGATTCGTTCGGTGTCGGGCGGGAGATGGAGATTCTTGAGGCGCAGCGAGCCTGCCTGCCCCGGAAAATCGACCGCCAGATACGCCATGCCTCGAGCCGCATACCCACCGGCGTTCTGAATAGTGGCCTCGCACATCGTATCGGCGCCTTGAAACGCGATCACGGTCGGGAAGCGTCTGCCCGCGGGTCCGCCGGGCTTCCGGAAATATCCGTCCAGCGTTTTTCCTTCCCAAGGGATCTGGACACGCTCGAAGGGCGGCCTGACTAACTGCCAGGCTTTGTCGAAGGTCTCACGCATTTTCTTGTAAGAGCTGAGCATGCGCGGCTCAGTAACAGGCTGGGGCCAGCAAGCTTCTCGATAGAAATTGGATGCGCGCAGATAATACTCGTTGGCAGTGACTTTCCGTCCCTCGGCCGCCAACTTCTCGGCCTCCTGTTCATTCTTCTCGGCCACTCGCGTCCACTCCGCGATCCAGGAATCCAGATTGAAGGGCTTCATCCGTTGAGCCACGTCGAGTTGATCCGGATCGCTGGTATAGATTGTCGCGGTCAGCCGAATTTCCAATTGTCCGCCGCCGGGCAGTCCTTTTCCGGGAAAAAGCTCTTCTTCCGCTCGTCCACCCACGGCTCCGATCTTCCCGCCTTCGGGGCCGGCGTCCTGAGCGAGAGCTGCGAAGGGGGCAACGCCCGCCGTAGTCAGCCCCAGTTTGACCAACCTTCTTCTGCTCACATCCAGCAACGAATCCATACTGCAACCTCCTTTTGCGACACGCTCACTCTTGGCACTTCTTCAGGGATTGTATCAGGTCGGTCTGTTGTTCGGCGTCATTCTTTCTTGCCTGGTTATCGTTCGGGGTGATATGATACCCGTCACTGACTTACCGCCGGATGATGTCGAGCGTATTACCAACCGCAATCTTTTCGGCAATCTTTTTCGAAGGAGAAGTTTATGCGTAGATCCATAGCAGTGCTTCTGGGAATCACTGTTGTATTCGCATTAGGCTTTCTGATTGGAAACAAGGTGTCATCGGTTCAGGCGCAAGGTAAGCCTGGACTCGGTTTTGCGGCGATTCCGGGCGTGGTGGGCGGCCAGGATCCGTTCGGCCCCTATGAAGTGGTGAAGGATTGGCCGAAAGACATCAGCACTCTTCCTGGTAATCAAAACTGGACCTGGGGTGCCGGGCAAAGCGTTTACGCCGAGAATCCCAACCGGATCTTCCTGCTGTTCCGCGGCGAGCTGCCCAAAATCAAAAGGCCCGAGACCCGGCTGATTCCCGAGTTCGGACCGAGCCTCTCGTTCCCCATCGGACGCCTCCCGTGGCGTGATGCAACTGTGGCCGCGCTGCCGGGCGCGGGTGGAAGCGGCCAGGATCCCGATGATGGACCCAAACTGTGGAAGGGCACTCTAGGCGTCGACGCGAAATGGGAACATTGCCTGACCGTGGTGGACGCCAACGGAAACATCACCGAGCAATGGACGCAGTGGGACAAAATCATGAAGCGGCCGCATTTCATCACCATCAATCCGTATGATCCGGAAAAGCACGTCTGGGTGGTGGATGATCACATGCACGCCATCTACAAATTCACGCACGATGGAAAACAGCTGGTGCAGACCATCGGCACGCCGACCGTAAAAGGCGCCGATGGCACGCACTTCAACCGGCCGACGTTCTTGAACTGGCTGCCGGACAGTACGCTGTTCGTCGCGGACGGCTACAACGGCACGCGCGTCGCGAAGTTCGATAAGGATGGAAAGTTTCTGCTCGCCTGGGGCCAGAAGGGCAATCCTCCGAATGACACGCGGCCGAGCTACATGAACAACGTCCACGGTATGGCGCTCGACCCGCAGACGCGGCACGTGTTTGTGAACGACCGCGCCAATCACCGGATTCAAGTCTTCGACGAGAACGGCAAGTTCCTTTACGATTTCAGCATGGGGCGGGAGCCTTCGGACATCCACCTGATCTACATCGGAGCCGACCGCAGTCTGTGGGCGTTCGATCGCGGGACCTCCAAGATGCTGAAGTACGACTTGGATGGTCACTTCCTTTACTCCTTTGGCACCTGGGGAGATTTCCCAGGCGGCTTCTGGGGAGTTCATGGTTTCAGCACCGATCAGGACGGCAACTTCTATGTTGCCGAAGTAGACAACGGGCGCGTGCAAAAGTTCCAGCCGCGCGCGGGAGTGAACCCGGCGTTCTTAGTCAGCAAGCCGGTATACGCAGCGTGGAAGTAGGAGCGCGCAGTCAAATGTGTCCACGACTGACATGTTAGAAATCCATTGACTTTCAAATCGTTAGGTGATATACACACTTAGATTACGTTTTCAGGTTTGCAGTCCATCTTTCCGACTTCTGACTTAATTAGGAGGTTCCCCATGTTGGGTTCTCGACGCTTCGACGCGCGCGTAAATAAGTATCGGGATGTCAGGAACGCCGCTCTGATTCTGGTGGCTTGCTTCTTACTGCTCTTAGCCGCCGCTCCGCTTTTTTCTCAGGGCAGCGCGGCCCGAATCGCGGGCACCGTCACAGATCAAAGCGGTGCTTCGATTCCCGGCGCAATGGTTACGATTCAGGACGTTGATCGAGGCACTGCCAGAACCCTCACCACTGATTCGGCAGGCGAATACAATGCTCCCAATCTTCTGCCGGGACATTACAAAGTGCACGTCGAGTTCCAGGGCTTTATGACCCTCGAACGCCAGAACATCAACCTCGAGGTCGGCCAGGACATTCGTGTGGATGTTTCGCTTCAACCCGGGGAGCAGCGTCAGGTGGTAACTGTCCAGGCTGAGGTCCCGCTGATCGAAACCAACAACGCCGAACTGGGCGGAACCATCCCTAACCAGGTGATCAATGACCTGCCTTTGAACGGACGAAACTTCGAGAACCTGATCGACCTGCGTCCCGGCGTTTCTAAGTATCCCGGGAACTCCGGCTGGACAAACAGCACCAACGGCGGACGGCCGCATGATAACTACTTCATGGTGGATGGCATCAACAGCAACGACCCTTGGATGGCGCAAAGCATGATGAATGCCGTGATGGCCGCGGGCGATGCGGGAACGATCCTGCCCATCGATGCTATCGATGAATTCAAGACCCAACAAAATCCGAGTGCGGTATACGGTTGGAAGCCTGGAGCGGTGGTCAACGTGGGAATCAAGTCGGGCAGCAATTCGCTTCACGGCACTGCCTACGCTTATGGCCGCGACGGCGACTGGGATGCCCTGAACTACTGGACGACGCCGGGGAGTCCGGCGGCGCCGGTCGAACTGGAGCAGTTCGGTGGCAGCATGGGCGGCCCGATCAAAAAAGACAAGCTCTTCTTCTTCGGCAATTTCGAGGAACAGCGGTACAGCGTCGGCAACCCGGTTCAACACAATGTTCCGATCACGTCTTCTAGCAGCACGTCACCGCAGAGCCTGGTGGGCGCCTGCAATGCCGCAAGGACAGCGGGAACGCTCGCAGCCTTAAGCGCGCAAATGGCGGGACTGAGCACCAGTTGTGCGCCGCTGTCGAATTTCCCCGGCCTATTCCCGGTCAACAACGGTTCGACGACCACCACCAACACGTCGCTGGCCAGCGTGAATAAGATCGACTCTGGCCTGGTGAAGGTGGACTATCGCCTCAATTCCAAGAACTCGTTCAGCGGAATGTATTTCATCAGCCCCGGCGCCGGACTGTTGGTGGATGCTCCCACAACCCAAATAGCGGAGCAGTGGCTGACCAATCAATATGCCCGCTCTCAAGTCGGTTCCGGAAGTTGGACCTGGGTGCCCAGTTCTACCGTAGTGAACTCACTGCGAGTCGGCTACTCTCACTATTTCCAGGTCTTCAACAGTGCTGATGGAACCCAAAACCCCGCAAACTATAACTACAACGGGAGTACCTATCATATCTACACAGGCCAGACGAATCCTGCTTACTATGGCCTCCCAGCCATCACCTTTCAAGGCGGTTACAGTTTCGAATTAGGAGCGAGCTGGCCTAAGACCGTTGGCCCCAACGGCGTCTACCAGTTCACCGACAGCGTTTCTATCCTGCGAGGGAAGCACGCGTTCACTTTTGGCGGCGAGGTGCTGGTAATGCAGAGCACGAACAACGTTACCGCCAATACCAAAGGCCCTCTTCGCTTCTCGAGCCTGACCAACTTCTTCAGCGGCAACATGAATAGAGCGCTGTTCACTGCCGGTAATTTGCTGCGGCACCTACAAAACGAAGCGTATGCCGGCTTCGCACAGGACGACTGGCGCATCACTCGCAGGCTGACCATAAACATGGGATTGCGCTACGAGCTAAACACAATTTTCAATGAAAGAAACAATCTGATTGGCAACTTCGACCCGACTCAAGGCCTGGTCCAGGCCGGCAAACAGGTTGGTTCTGTGATTAATGGCGATCACAATAATTTCGCTCCGCGACTCGGCGTAGCATGGGATGTCTTCGGAGATGGCAAGACCGTGCTTCGCGCGGGCGCCGGCATTTACTACGAGCAATACAGCTACGATTCGTTTATGGCCATCGGCAACCTGCTTGGACTGCGCACTGTGCCGACTGGCGTAGCTCTATACACGAACGGCAACCCAACCCCGACGAATGCCGGCGGCACCATCAATGTCGGACAGATCACCTTCACTGGCGCCGCGCTGGGATCGGCCACCAAGCCTGGCACGATCAAATACAACTACGCGAATAACAGTTCCAGCAACCCAATTTATAGTGCTTCCCCTGCGTGCGGCGATGGGACGGTCACTTTATCCTCCGGCCTGACCCCGCAGCCTTGCGTCACCCTGGCTGCGGATCGCAATATTCGCACGCCCTATGTTAGTAAGTGGAATCTGGATATTCAGCGGGCAATAACGAATAACCTGTCCCTCGATGTTGCGTACGTGGGCAATCACGCGACGAAGTTATTCGGATTGACGGACTTGAACCAGCCTCAGTCAGTCGGCGGTTTCAGCCCCGGATGGGGAAATCCGGCAAATCCCAATAGCCCCGCCGGGCAATGCTTAGCAAGCGCTTCAACTGGCTACGATAATTGCAATCCCGATAGCGCCGCTGAACAGGCCGCCCGCCCGTATAATGCAAAGTTCCCCTATCTGAGCTACATTTATTGGCTATCCAACAGCAACTTTTCCAACTACAATGGCCTCCAGGTATCTCTTACCCAGAGGACATGGCATGGGGTTTCGTACGTGCTGGGCTACACTTATTCGCATGCCCAGTCCGAGTCGCCGGACAATTGGAGCTTTTTGTCCCCCATCAACAGCAACAACACCAGAGCTCTTTACGGAGACAGCCAGTTTGATCTCCGTCACCGGTTCACTTTTTCGTTCACCTATCAGATCCCGGGCATCAAGTCGCCTGGCCAGATCTTGCAGGGTTGGTCGCTCAATTCGATCGTGTCAGCACAGAGCTCCTTGCCATGGGGCGTCAATGACGTCTCGACCGACTTCAGTGGAACCGGTGAAATCAACAACTCGACGACAAATGGCGAACAATGGAACTTCTTCGGAAATCCTGCAGATTTTAAGACCACCAAGGCCTTCATCAACACCAACGATGGACAAGGAGGAATTCCTTATTTCGCAGGAACCAGCAACGCTGCATGTCTGGCGAAGGCCACGGCCATGGGGCAACTTGCAGTCGCTTCTCTGGCGAACCTGGGCTGTTACGCGGCCGGCAAGTCGGTCCTGATCCCGCCCGCCTTTGGAAGCTATGGGACGACGGGTCCAAATATTTTCCGCAGCTTCCCGTACGTCAATGTGGATTTTTCGGTTACCAAGACATGGTCCTTCCGCGAGCGGTATAAGGCCCAGTTCCGAGCCGAGTTCTTTAACGTTTTCAACCACCCCAACATCTCTAATACATTTGGCGGTCCCGGAGGCGACAACACCTACACTGATCCGACCGCGGACGGGGGCATTCTGTTCGGTTTGCGGCCGCAAACACCCGACGTGACCAGCTCGAACACGGTGCTTGGCTCAGGCGGACCGCGCGCGATCCAGCTAGGGTTGAAAATTATTTTCTAAAAGAACTGCACCAGTATCACTTCGAGCGAGTGATACTGGAAAACTGACCGGATCGCGGTGCCATCGCTCAGACCGACGGTGAATAATGCCGCCGTGCCGGGCTTCCGGGCGATCGAGAGCGAAAGCGTCGCGCTCGCGGAGGGCTGATAGAACGCCAGCAGCGCTGCCGGGATGGTTGCGTGGCCTGCCAAAGCTGGAACCCGGCACAGGACCGCACTCGTGTTGAACCACTCTAACGGAGCCGGGTATAATTGCACCGTCACGAAGTCCGCGCCGGAGTAAGTCGTCGGATCCCAGACTATAGTCAAATCCTGAGTGTGATCGACCATATTTAGCTGCCCGTAGTTAGTAATCTGAATGGGATCCGGGATGGAAAGCATGGCCGTAAAAGGCTGGACGTTGGCGTTGCCCGGGGCGCTAGCCTGCCATTGTCCCGCGGAAAAGAATGGCGCGGGCAACTGCCCGGGGCTATTGACCGCGGGTTCGACCGGTAGAGTGCCGCTGTATACGACGCCCGACATCAAGTTGAGCTGTTTGTCGCTCGGCCCCTGCACAATGAGTTGATTGCCAACACTGAATTCATTAATGAGGGTTAAGAAACTAGCGGATGCTCCATAACTAAGCGTGCATCCGGCCAGGTAATCATCCGCGAAAAGGGGTCCGGTAATTATCGAAAGACCACTTGCCCCGTAGCTCGAAAAAAGAGCGTTCGCCGACTCCATCCGAACGTAACCGTTCGCCGCGCTGAGAGATAAGCCGGCTGGCGGCCCGATAGTGCTGTACAGGTCGATTCGGCCCACATAAACTTCCCCGCCCGCATCGAGCTCGACTAATTCGTCCCCGGTCAGGCCGAACGGATGCGCGCATGGCCCGGCATTCTGAGAGAGCGAGAGTGTCGCCAGATTGCTGCTCGTGTTTCCGATCTGGATATTCACCGCGACGTAGCAGCCTTGCGGTATCGCCGGATCGTCCGGCACCTGAAAATTGATTTGATCGAGTCCCGCGAAATCGGCCGACGGTCCAGCATACGCAACCGGAAAAGGATGCCCGCCCAGCAGTACGGTGACCTGGTCCGCCGTCGCAGGCCCTAAGCCCGTTCCCCAAAGCGTTACAAAATCCTGAGGATGCGCGGGATGAGTCAGGTTATTAAGCTGCAGCCCGCTGCTTGTAATATTTTGCGCGAGCGCCGTCTCGCCGCCCGCTGCATACAGTCCAAAGCTGGTGGCAATGACATTGACGTTTTGGATAGCGCTCTTGCCGTTATAGCTAAGAGTGACACCGGCTGGCCCCACCGGCGTGGCGCTTGGAATCAGGACGAGCACCGACGTCGCATCCAAAACTTCTAGAACGGATAAAGCCAGGGGATCTTGAGAACCCACAGGAAGAATCTGTGCCGAGACCGAGGACGGATCGATGGGCGTAATCGGGCCGCCCTGGTAAATCAACTGCAGCTTTACTAGAGAGCCGGCGGCGATATCTCCGGTCAGGAGGCTGGCAGCGTTCTCAACCTGAAGCTGTTGCTGCGCAAATGTACAACCGCAAAACAATAAAGTCAGCACCCGCGCGGCGCTACTCGAAATCGTGGCCGCTTTGTGCATGATGCTTCAAAACGTGATTGTCCGCTACTGTATCATAGAGTTCAAGACCCTAGGACATACAGATGATGCGACCCAACGCGCAACGATCTCTAGCGATTCTTGCAATTGTGATTCTGGCGGGAGTTTATGCCGGCTTGAGCCGCGCACAGCAGCAGAGCCCGACGGTTGACGCCCAGGCCATAGCTCCGGATCGCGGCGCCGCAGGCATGTCACGCCTGCTCCGTTCTCTTCAAACACGCGCGAGCTTTTTGTTATTCACCGCGCATCCGGACGACGAGGACGGCGGCATGCTCGCTTACGAGGTTCGCGGACTCGGCGCGCGCGGCGGAATCATGACGCTGAATCGTGGCGAAGGCGGCCAGAACGTCATGGCCATGGATATGTACGACGCCCTGGGTCTAGTGCGCACTCAGGAATTACTGATGGCCGACCGTTACATGGGCGTCGATCAGTTCTTCTCCCGTGTAGTCGACTACGGATTCTCGAAAACGCGTGAAGAGGCGCTTGAAAAATGGGATCACGAGCGTATTCTTTCCGACTCCGTCCGCGTATTGCGGATGTATCGTCCGCTCATAGTGGCGTCGGTGTTCGTCGGCGCGGCTACCGACGGCCATGGCAATCACCAGGCAGCCGGACAAATGGCACAGGAAGCGTACGTCGCGGCGGGCGATCCGAACCGGTTCCCGGAGCAGGTTCGCGAGGGGTTGCGGCCCTGGGCGCCGCTGAAAGTCTACGCGCGCGTGCCGTTCTTCGAGGAGACCAAGGAAGGCATGTACGATTACGCCATCGACAAATATGTGCCGGTTAAATTCTTTGACTATGTAAATCAAACTTCGTCCAACTCGAGGCCCTCCGTCACAGTGGAAATTCCCGAGGGCCTACCCGAGCCCGCTTCCGGTCTCACCTATCTCCAGATCGCTCGTGAAGGCTTGGGGTACCAGCGATCGCAGAACGGCGGCGGCACCATCCCCCCGGCCGCTCCTGTCAACAGCGCCTATCATCGTTACGGATCGCGTGTTCAGGCCGCGGAGCACGAAACCTCTTTCTTCGACGGAATCGATGTGACACTCGGCGGCATCGCGACCCTGGCCCAAGGCGATACGCAGTTCCTGAAAGACGGACTCGGTCAGGTTTCGCGGCTCGCGGCCGATGCCTTAAAGCAATACGCGGCCGATCGGCCCGCTGCCATAGCGCCGATTCTCGCCGACGGGCTCAAGGCCACCCGCGCGCTCAGCCAACAGGTACGCAGCAGCCAGTTAGCCGAGCCGGGCAAGAGCGACGTCGAGTTCGAGCTGCGTAATAAAGAGCAGCAGTTTGAGAAAGCACTGGCGGCCTCGCTCGAGATCTCATTCCTGACCACCGTTGCTTCCGAAGAGGGAGGAAGAGGCCGAGGTGGTCGTGGAGGACGTAGCACGGCTGCCGCTGTAACAACGCCGCCACCAGGCACGCCCGGCGCTGCGGTTGCGCCTCCAACTCCCGGCCGGGGACCTTTTGGCGGACGTGGCGGAGGACCTACCTTCACCATCGCTATCCCTGGCCAATCGTTCGCGGTCGAAGCCCAGATCTACAACCAGAGTCCCGAAAACCTGACGGTCGAGAGCGTGGACGTGCAGGCTTCCGACGGAAAAAACTGGACCATTCAACCCACCGGCACAGTCGATCATGAAGTCGCCGCCGGCAAGGAAGTGCAGTGGCGGTTCGCAGTGTCAGCGCCGGCCGACGCATCATACACGCGCCCTTATTTCACGCGCCCGAACGAAGAGCAGCCGTATTACAACCTCATCGACGAGCGCTACCGCAATCTCCCGCTGGCGCCCTATCCGCTGGCCACTCGCGCGCGGATCGTATACCATGGCGTACCATTCGAAGTGCAGCAGGTGGTGCAAACCAGCGAGCGATTTCCTGGAATCGGCATGGTGCAGAATCCGCTGTTGGTCGCTCCCCCGATTTCGGTAACCGTTTATCCATCGGCCGGCGCGGTTCCCATGACCTCTAAGTCGTTCGCATTCTCCTGCACCGTTCACAGTAACGTGAAAGGTCCGGCCGAGGGCGTACTTCGCCTCGAGTTGCCGCGCGGATGGCGATCGAATCCAGCCGAGGCGCAGTTCTCTCTAGCGCGCGACGGCGAGGATCAAACTATCACCTTCTCCATTTCTCCTGACCTCGTCAAGCCGGCTGAGTATGAGATCACCGCGATCGCGCAGTACGCTGGACATTCCTACCGCGAGGGTTATCGCCTGACCGGATATCCCGGCATCCGTCCGTACCCCTTTTATCGGCCTGCAACTTATCGCGCGGTCGGTGTGGACGTGAAAACAGCGCCCGGCTTACACCTCGGCTTTCTGCCGGGCACCGGCGATGAGGTTCCCAAGGCGCTCGACGATCTCGGCCAAAACGTGCGCATCCTGGCAAACAGCGATCTTACACGCGGCAATCTTAGCGAATACGACGCGGTCATTCTGGGAACGCGGGCCTACGCCGCCCGCACCGATCTGAAGGCGGCGAATGGACGCTTGATCGAGTATGTGAAGAATGGCGGCGTTCTCATCGTTCAATACAACTTGCAGGATTTCGATCACAACTACGGCCCCTATCCATTCACGCTCGGCCAGAACCCCCAGAAGGTGGTCGACGAGAACTCAGAGGTGACGTTGCTGCAGCCGACGAGTCCGGCGTTAACCTGGCCCAACCGGATCACCGAAGCTGACTTCAAAGGTTGGGTGGAAGAGCGCGGGCACGGTTTCCTGCAAAGTTGGGATGAGCATTATCAGCCGCTGGTGGAGACTCACGATCCCGAGCAGGACCCCCAAAAGGGCGGGCTGTTGTTGGCTCGCTACGGGAAAGGTTTCTACATTTACGACGCGTTCGCTCTTTACCGGCAACTGCCGTCGGGCGTGCCCGGCGCTTTTCGCATCCTGGCGAACTTAGTAAGTCTTGGCAAGAATCCCGCGCTCACGGGCCAACGCGCCGCGGCAGCAAGGTAGTTAGTGAGTCCGGATTCGTTTCCAGCGCCGCTTTACGCCGAAACCGTTCTCGGGCCGAACTTCGAAGATGCCAAGCGGTATTTTCTGGATGCGTTGATCGAAATTCATTACGCTCACAGCCGCATGCTGGCGCAGCAGGGCATTCTTGCTCGCACCGATGAACAGGCGCTTCGCGCGGGCTTGCATCGTCTCGATCGTGAAGCGATCGCGCGCGCCCGCTACGACGGCTCCTGCGAAGATCTATTCTTCTTTATCGAAAATCTTCTTGAGAACGCTTGCGGCGAACTGGCCGGCAAGATGCACACCGCGCGCAGCCGTAACGATATCGCCATCACCCTTTACCGCATGACGCTGCGCCGGGAACTGCTGGCTCTGGCTACAGCCGTGATTGAAACTCGCGCGGTGGTCTTGGATCTCGCCACCCGGCACATAGAGACCATCATGCCGGCTCACACCCACACGCAGCCGGCGCAGCCCACCACGCTGGCGCACTATCTGCTCGGCGTCGCCGAATTTCTAGCACGTGATTTCGCGCGTATACAGGCGGCGTTCACGCGTGTGAATCTCAGCCCCCTCGGCGCATGCGCCATCACCACTACCGGCTTTTCCATCGATCGCCAGATGACCGCGGAACTGCTCGGCTTCGAGGGTCTGGCGGAGAACTCCTACGGCGCTATCGCGTCCATCGATTACGTGACTGAATCGGCCGCCGCAGTGGCTGTTGCCATGGTCAACGCCGGCAAGTTCGTGCAGGATTTGTTGCTCTGGTCGACCCGTGAATTCGGATTCTTGCGCTTGAGCGACGCCTTCGTGCAGTCCTCCAGCATCATGCCCCAAAAGCGCAACCCGGTGGCGCTCGAACATACCCGTATTCTGGCCAGCCGGGCGCTGGGCGAAGCACAAGCCGTCCTCACGTGCGCGCATAACACCCCGTTCGGCGACATCAACGACAGCGAGGATGATCTGCAGCCTCTGGTGTTCACGCTGTTCGCCGATGCATCGCGCGCCCTGCGTCTGCTTGCCGGCCTGCTCAAAAGCGCT
>DATHOT010000207.1:0-4829 GCA_035484655.1 Bryobacteraceae bacterium
GGTGGATACGGATATCGCGGCGGATACGGCGGATATCGGGGCGGATACGGCGGATATCGAGGTGGATACGGTGGAGCGCGCGGATTTAGCGGCGGCGCTCGAGGTGGTGGCGGCGCTCGTGGCGGCGGCGGACGCCGATAGTCTGACCCAATCCGGTAAAGTAGTGGATTGAAATCGGTCCAGCTTCTTGCGCCAAGAACATTAGAGATCAGGGAAATGCCGCTGCCAGCGGATCCTGGTCCGAATGAAGTTCTCATAAAACTCCGTTCGGTCGGGATCTGCGGCAGCGACATGCATTGGTACCTGGACGGCAGCATCTACGGCTTTCCCGCCACCTACCCACTAGTGCTCGGTCACGAGCCGGCGGGGGACGTAATAGCCGTAGGGAGCGCGGTTTCCGCGCTGCGGCCTGGTGATCGCGTATCAATAGAACCCACTATCAGCTGCGGACATTGCGAGCATTGTGCCCGCGGCCAGCATAATAACTGCCTGCAATCGCAGTTCATGGGCTCACCACAATTTCCCGGCCTGTTACGCGAATACGCAGTCGTGCCGGCGCAGAACGCCGAGCCGGTCCCCGAAAATTTCAGCTATACACAAGCCTCGTTGATCGAGCCGGTGGCGGTGATCATGCACATGTTGGAATTGGTGCAGATTCACGCCGGCGATAGCGTCGCCATTTTAGGCGCCGGTCCGATCGGGCTGCTCGCGGCGGCTGTGGCGCGGCACTGCGGCGCTTCGGAAGTGCTAGTGGCGGACAAGCTTCCGCACCGGATCAAAATGGCGCAGGACCTGGGTGCGACTGCAGCCGTGGCGATTGGACAATTTCGCGAATTAGTGGGAGACAAGACGCGTGGGCGTGGCGTCGATCTGGCGATCGATGCGGCCGGCGCCGCTGAAACGATCAATGCGGCGCTGGCGGTTACGCGGATGGGCGGTACGTTCGTTCTGATCGGCATTCCCAATCACGTTCCGGTGGGCGTCGATCTATTCAGCGCCATGACGAAAGAGGTTCGTATTCTACCGCTGAAACGATCAAATCATCGCTCCAAGCCGGCGATTGCCCTGCTGGCCTCCGGCGCGATTCCCGAAGCCATCGTGACCCACCGCGTAAGTGTAGAACAAGCGCCGGCGGCGTTCCAGACTTTGGCTGAGTATCGCGATGGAATCGGCAAGCTGGCGATTGAATTTCGGGCATGAGCCGATTTCTGGCGATCGATCTGGGCGCCGAAAGCGGGCGCGCCATGCTCGGAACTCTAGATGGCGGAATGCTCGCGCTCGAAGAGCTGCATCGCTTCCCAAACACGCCCGTGCAATTGCCGACGGGCCTCTATTGGGACACGTTGCGGCTGTTTCAAGAGATCCGGCACGCGCTGGCCATTTGCGGCCGGGAGCGAAAGATCGAGCTGGACGGCATCGGCATCGACACCTGGGGTGTCGATTTCGCGTTGTTGGGGGCGGACGGCGCGCTGGTGGACAACCCCAGGCATTATCGCGACCCGCGGAACAGCCAGATAACGCTGGAGAGGACCTTCGCGCTGGCGCCCCGCGAAGAGATCTTTGCCGAGACCGGCATCCAGTTCATGCCGATCAATACGCTTTATCAGCTGCATGCCATGAAACTCGCGCAGTCGCCCGCTCTCGGAATGGCGAAAACGCTGCTGTTCACGCCGGACCTGTTCAACTACTGGCTCACCGGAATCATGCGCGCCGAAGTGAGCATCGCCAGTACTTCGCAGTTCTACAATCCGGCCAAGAAAGATTGGGCAAAGGGTTTGTTGCGGCGGCTAGGAATCGCGGAGCCGATGCTGCCGGAGATCGTCCCTTCCGGTACGCGGCTCGGGACGCTACTTCCCGAAGTTGCCGAAGCGAGCGGGTTGGCCGCCGACACGCCCGTTTTTGCTACCGCATCTCACGACACGGCTTCGGCCGTAGCGGCCGTTCCAGCCGACGGCGCCGACTGGGGCTACATCAGCTCCGGTACTTGGTCGCTAATGGGAGTGGAACTGGAAACGCCGGTGATCAATGACCGTTCACTGGCTCTCAACTTCACCAACGAGGTCGGAGCGGGAGGCACAATCCGGCTGCTGAAGAACATCGCGGGATTATGGCTGCTGCAGGAATGCCGCCGGGCGTGGGCGATCGCGGGGCGGGAATACAGCTATGCGGAACTGGCTGAACTCGCGGCCGGCGCGCCTTCTTGCGGCATGACTATCGATCCTGACAGCTTCACGCAGCCCGGCCACATGCCGGAACGGATCGCCGAGCACTGCCGGGCACAAGGCCGGAATCCCCCGGAACAGCCGGGCGGCATGGTGCGGTTGATTCTCGAAAGCCTGGCCGCGAGTTACCGCAAGGTACTCGAAAATCTGGAAGCCCTGATCGGACGGCGGATCAATCGCATACACATTGTGGGCGGCGGCTCACGGAACGAGTTCTTGAATCAATTAGCGGCCAACGCCATGGATCGCACAGTAATCGCAGGCCCGGCTGAGGCTACGGCAGCCGGCAACATCCTGGTGCAAGCCATGGGAGCGGGAATTATCTCAGGCGTTAGCGATGCGAGAGAGATCGTGAAACGGTCTTTTCCAATTCAGGTTTACGAGCCACGCTAAAATGAAGATGCGCTCGACACCGTCGCTGTCCAGGGCAACTCACGAATTGAGGAACACAGATGGCTATTAAGCGTATCGGTATCTTGACTGGCGGAGGGGATGTCCCGGGACTCAATTCCGTTATCAAAGAAGTCACCTATCGCAGTACGGAACACTGCTGTGAAGTGGTGGGCCTGCGGCGCGGATGGGAAGCGCTCACGCACCTGAACCTGGAAGATGAGCAGAGCCGTGCCCATTACGTGCTGCCGTTGACGCGCGAGAACACTCGCACCATCGATCGTTACGGCGGAACGATCCTGCATAGCAGCCGGACGAATCCGTCCCAGATGAAAGATCTTCCGGATTTCCTAAAGGGCCAGAGCTTTCCGCAAAAGCAGGTTACCAAGGGAGGACAAACATACCCAGTATCCGATGTCAGCTCGCAGGTGCTCAAGAATATCGAAGCGCTGGGTCTGGATTATCTGGTGCCTATCGGGGGCGATGATACGTTGAGCTATGCCGCCAAGCTGCACGAGCTGGGCGTGAAGGTAGTGGCGGTCCCCAAGACCATGGACAACGATGTCCGGAACACGGAATACTGCATCGGTTTTTCGACTGCAATCACTCGTGCCACCGACGCCATCAATCGCCAGCGGACCACGGTGGGATCGCATGAACGTATCGGCATCTTCCGCGTTTTCGGGCGCGACGCGGGTTTTACGTCGCTCTATACGGCATACGTGGCCTCCATTCGCTGCTGCATTCCGGAATACAAGGTGAACCTGGATAAGTTGATAGATATTCTGATCAACGATAAGAAGCACAACCCCAGCAACTATTGTCTGGTGATTCTTTCCGAGGGCGCGGAGTGGGAGGGCTACCAGTTGCGCGAGTACGGGGAACCCGACGCATACGGTCATCGCAAGAAGGAAAATATAGGTGAAGCCTTGAGCGACGAGATCAAGAAGCGCACCAAAGAAGAGACCATCGTGAGCGATCTGACTTATGATCTCCGCAGCGGCGCTCCGGATTTCGTGGATAAGCTGATCGCCTCGACGTTCGGAACGATGGCGCTGGATTGCGTGCTCTCCAACCAAAGCGGGCTGATGGCCGGTCTGGTGAATGGATGTTACTCGATGGTTCCGCTTCCCGATCCCAAACAGGGACCGAGGCACGTGGATATCGCGACGATGTACAACACCGAGCGCTATCGTCCGAACTACGAAAACAAGACTGGTCTCCCGATCTTCCTGACCCGGGCCTGATGACATCGCTCTGGAGGCGGCTTTTCGCGCGGGCTCCGATGCCGGCCTCTCACGCGAGCGTGCCGCTGCCGGAGATCATTCGCCATTTCAATGAAGCGGCCGCGGACGAAGAGCATTTTCCTTCGACCATCGATCCGCGAATTTATCACGTCCAGTTGATACTCGAGTATTTTGGCGATTTAAACGCGAAGCGCGTGTTGGATGTCGGCTGCGGCAAGGGCCGGTTTGCCCGGGTGCTGAAGGATCGGTTCCCAGGGTCGGCTCTGATCGCGTTCGATTTGGCCGAGGCGATGCTGCGGCATGTGCCCGCCGGGATCGGCCGCTGCGCAGGTTCCATGACCGCATTGCCGTTCAAAAGCGAGAGTTTCGACTTCGCTTACGCAACCGAGTCATTGGAGCATGCCGTGGACATCGATGGCGCGGTGGCGGAGATGTGCCGGGTTGTGAAACCTGGCGGGCGCATGGTGATCATCGACAAAAATGTGGAGCAATGGGGCCGGCTGAAGACGCCCGAGTGGGAGAAATGGTTTGGACGAAAGCATCTGGAGGATCTGCTGGGCAGGCACTGCGGGCGGGTGTCGAGCCGGCCGATTTCTTATTGGGAGGACGTGGTCCCGGATGGTTTGTTTTTGGCGTGGCTGGCGGAGAAATAGTCAGCTTAGCATCATGATGCCAGTGTGATAGCATCAAGATGTGCCAAGGACTACCATCACATTGGACGAAGATGTTCGCGCAAAGCTGGAAGCGCATATGCGAAAGTCCGGCAAGTCGTTCAAAGAGACGGTGAACGAAACGCTGCGTTTCGGGTTGTTGGCTCGGCGGAAAGCCAAGACTGTCAAACCGTTTAAAATCCGGGCGAGAGATATGAAATTGAAGCCCGGCTACAGCCTTGATAAGCCCTGGGACCTGATAGAGGAGATTGAAGGACCTGATTATCGATGATCCTTCTGGACGCTAATCTTCTTCTCTA
>DATHOT010000208.1:0-7661 GCA_035484655.1 Bryobacteraceae bacterium
CTGCCGAAAGCGGCGCACATCATCGAGAGTCACTGACGGCTGTCCCAAGCTCTCATATTCCGCATTCACTGCCTGCGTTCTAGTCAGGTGGAGCACAGACCACAGCAGCATCGACGCGTGGCCGTTCGAAAGCACAAACCGATCGCGATTGGGCCAGATTGGATCCTGCGGATCGAACCGCATCGCACGGTTCCAGATCGTATAGACCAACGGCGCGAGCGCCATCGGCGTGCCCGGATGTCCGGAATTGGCCTGTTGCACCGCATCGATGGAAAGAGTGCGGATGGTATTAATACATAGTTGATCGATGTCGGTCTGGGTAACTGGTTCGGCTATTTGCATTACGCTCATGTTCTGGATCTCCTTCGTATGTTTCTTTAGCTGACGCCTTATTGGTTAACGACCTGGGCTTCGAGCGAAGCCACCTTATCCAGCCGGCGAAGGTGCCGCTCGGCTTGGCTGAATTCGGCTGCCAGGAACGTATCGACGAGATCGCGGGCCACCGCCGGTCCCACGGTCCTGCCGCCCATACAGATGATGTTCATATGATCGTCCTCCACTCCCTGCTTGGCGGAAAAGTGGTCGTGAATCAGCCCGGCGCGGACGCCCGGAATTTTATTCGCACAGACCGAGGCCCCAACGCCACTGCCGCAGACCGCGATGCCGCGGTCCACTTTCCCGGCAACTACGGCGTGCGCGAGCGGAATGACGAAGTCGGGATAATCGTCTCCCGGATTCAGGTTGTGCGCTCCGACATCAACTATTTCGTGGCCCGCTTTACGGAGATGGGCGACTAATTCCTCTTTCAAATCAAATCCGCCGTGATCAGTGGCGATTCCCACGCGCATGTTTATGCTCCCCTCTTATATTCAACGGCCAATCGTCCCGCGGCCGCGTCGTCGGCAAGTACCAGAGCTCCTTCGCGACGAACCCTTCCGGCCGGAATCGACTCATCGCCATCAAATAGGCGGTTCAACATCTGGACCTTCTCGCTCCCGGTAACAACCCACAGGACACGTCGAGCACGGTTGATTATTGGATACGTCAGTGTCATCCGGCGCCTGCCCTGGTAGAGCCCCGTTATTGCGACGTCGGCGTCTTTGACATTAAGAACGGGATCACCGGGGACCAATGAAGCAGTGTGGCCATCAGGCCCGAGGCCCAAATGAACCAGATCGAGTACGGCCGGCGAGCCAGCGATCCGCCGGAGAATGGCGGCGTATTCAGCGGCGGCGGCCTCAAGATCTGGCGACTCCACAGGCATGTTATAGATCTGCTCGGGAACGAGCGGAGCATGATCGAGCAGGCTCTGGCGCAAGTGGGTGAGATTCCGGTCCGGATGGCCGGCGGGAGCGACGCGCTCGTCGACCTGTACGACATGGACGTTTTGCCAGGGCACGTCCTCGGTTCCAAGGGCGCGCAACATCACCCACGGTGTATGGCCGCCGCTGACAGCGACAATAAAGCGGCCTCGCGCCGCGACAGCTTTCCTGGCATCTTCAGCGATGATCGCCGCAGCCCTTTGCGCCACGGATTCCGCCGTGTCAAGCACTTCAATGTTTATTGCCTGAGTCACGCAGCATGAACCTCCGTGTCAACCAGCGGCGGTGTTTTCATCGCCGGCGTTTCAATCACAGGATTGTTCCATCCATCCGCCGGAACGATTTTCTTGTCCACCTCCGCAGGTCCCCAGGTACCCGGATCATACTCGTACACTGGTGTGTTCCCCTTCATTGCTGGATCGACGATTCGCCACGCTTCTTCCACATAATCCTCGCGGGCAAATAACGTAGGGTCTCCAGCCATTGCGTCTCGAAGTACCCGTTCGTAGGCGTCCATTTCATTCGCGTGCGCGCCCTCCAGCGCAATCAGCTCCACCTGTTCGCCAGACATGTCGGCGTCGGGCGATTTGACCATCATGCCGTGCGCTATCGTCACGTCCGGACTGATCCGGAACCGAAAATGATTTGGCTTTACCCCATCTGCTGGAAGAATCCTAGGTGGCCGCCGAAGCCGGATCAGGAGTTCGGTGCATGTCACAGGCAAGCACTTGCCGGCCCGGATGTAAAAAGGAACTCCCTGCCAGCGCCAGGAGTTGATTTCGAACCGCAGAGCCGCGAAGGTCTCCACACTCGAATCCGGCGCCACGCCCTTCTCCGATCTGTAGCCGCGAAATTGCCCCCGAACGAGGTTCTTTTCATCCAGCGGCGGGATCGCTTTCAGGACCTTGACCTTCTCATCCCGGATCGACTCACTGTCCGTCCTGACCGGCGGCTCCATGGCCAGGTTGGTCAGGATCTGCAGTAGATGATTCTGTACTACATCGCGGATCGCGCCGGTCTGATCGTAAAAAGCACCGCGGCCCTGGATCCCGAAGTCTTCGGCCATGGTGATCTGAACACTCTCGACATGAGTGCGGTTCAAGAGGGGCTCCAGGAATGAATTCGCGAACCGTGCATAAAACATGCTATTGACCGGCCGTTTGCCAAGGTAATGGTCGATGCGGAAAATGGATTTCTCCTCGAAGGTCCCGAGTAGAATCGCATTCAGAGCACGCGCAGAGGCGAGGTCTGTACCAAAAGGCTTTTCGATAATGACCCTCGCGTCCTTAGCGCAGTCGGATTTCCCCAGTTGCTGCACCACAAGGCCAAAAAGCACTGGCGGGATGGCCAGGTAATGCGCGGGACGTCCGCAGCCGCCGAGTTCCCGCCGGATGGAGCTAAAAGTAGCGGGGTCCTGGTAATCGCCATCCACGTAGCGCAGCAAACCGAGCAACTTATCGAAGGCGGTACGATCGATGCCGCCGTGTTTCTCGAGACTGTCCTTCGCCCGCGCGCGGAACTGATCGATGTTCCAGCCGGACTTGGCAACACCGACAATCGGCACGTTGAGACTGCCGCGCTTCACCATGGCCTGAAGCGACGGGAAGATTTTCTTATACGCCAGGTCGCCCGTGGCTCCAAAAAAGACCAGGGCGTCAGAATGGATATCGCTCATAGTGTCTCCTTTTACGCCGCCTGTTTTCCGCCCGATTTCTCGAGATGCCCGCCGAACTGATAACGCATCGCTGACAGCAGCTTGTCCTCATAATCCGCGTCACCACGCGAGCTGAAGCGCTGATAGAGCGCGGCGGACAGAACTGGCGCCGGCACAGCCTCATCGATAGCGGCTTTTATGGTCCAGCGACCCTCGCCCGAATCCGAAACCCGTCCAGCGAACTTCGAAAGAGCTGGATCTTCAACGAGGGCGGCCGCCGTTAAATCGAGCAACCAGGAGGCGACCACACTGCCGCGACGCCACACTTCGGCTATATCGCGCAGATTCAACTCGTACTGGTAGTGCTCGGGGTCGCGTAGCGGCGTGGTCTCGGCATCGATCACATCCTTCTGTTTGCCGATATTGGCCTGGCGCAAGATTCCAAGTCCCTCGGCGTAGGCGGCCATTAAGCCGTATTCGATGCCGTTGTGGACCATCTTGACGAAGTGGCCGGCTCCATTGGGACCGCAGTGAAGATAGCCAAGTTCAGCGGTGCCTTCGACTTTTTCGCGTCCGGGCGTACGTGGAATATCGCCGGCCCCCGGTGCCAACCGCGCGAAGATTGGATCGAGACGGTGGACTACCTCGGCTTCTCCACCGATCATCATGCAGTAGCCGCGTTCCAGGCCCCACACGCCACCACTCGTGCCAACGTCCACGTAGTGAATCCCCTTCGATGCCAGATCCTTCGTCCGCCGGATATCGTCGACGTAGTACGAATTGCCGCCGTCGATGAGGGTGTCACCGGGCTCGAGGTAGGGTAAGAGGTCTGAGATGGTTTTGTCCACCACGGCCGCCGGCACCATCAACCAGATCGCCCGCGGCCTCTCCAGCTTCTTCACGAGATCCCGAAGGTCAGCGGCCCCTATCGCCTTTTCCTCCACAACTTCTTCCACTGCTTTCCGTGACATATCGAAGACCACACATTGGTGACCTCCCCTGAGAAGCCTCCGCACCATATTGGCGCCCATTCTTCCAAGACCAACCATTCCAAGTTGCATATCGATTCCTTTCCTGAAACTTATCGCTCCGCCAGACGGAGGCTTGCTTTCAAACTCGTCATTCCTGCAGTCACGCCCCCGGTATCGCCAAAAACTGCCGACCCTGCCACCAGAACGTTAGCTCCTGCCTCGGCCGCCAGGCGCGCGGTTTCGGGATCAATGCCCCCGTCCACTTCCAGGTCACACCCAGAATTGAGCCGATCGATCATTTGCCGGACCCGAGTGATCTTTGGCAGAGTCGTGTCGAGAAATTGCTGATGTCCAAAGCCTGGGTCGACCGTCATGACCAACACCTGGTCGATGTCGGGTAGTATCTCTTCCAGGACCGCCGCCGGAGTTGCAGGGTTAATCACGACCCCGACGCGTTTTCTCAGGCTCCTGATGAATTGCACTGTGCGATGCAGGTTGAGGTTGCCTTCCCAATGCACAAGAAACGAATCCGACCCGGCCTCGACGAACTCCTGGATGAAAGCATCCGGATCCGAGATCATCAGGTGCGTCTCCAAGGGCAGGCGCGTCACTCGCCGCAATGAAGCGACGATCGGCGCTCCCATCGAGATGTTGGGAACAAAATGACCGTCCATCACATCGATGTGAATCCGATCGGCTCCAGCCAACTCCGCCTCACTCACCTGTTCACCTAAACGAGCAAAATCTGCGGCTAGAATCGACGGTGCAATCCTCGCCCCCTCTTTATGCGTTTCCTGGCCTCCGCCGCCCTCGTCCGCAGCCACGTACCGTTTCAAAAGGACACTCGAGGGGAAGATTTCGTCACGCGGCACGGGCCTGCTCCTCGAAGACCTGCACAAACTCGCGGTAGCGGCGGGCAATATCGTGTACTGCCTGTTCCCGTGTGATCTTCTGAGCTCGCCAGTTTACGAGCGCATCCCAAAAACTCGTACGCCCGACCGCGAAGCCGATGAACCCAGGCACGCCAGATGCGGTCGCCAGCCACTCCTGTACTTTTTGATCGTCTTCGCCGCGCCCCAGGATAATGCAGCCTACTTTGTCACGGCCGCTACGACGCGCCGCGGTAACGACTCTCTCGCAATCCTTTCGACTGTCGAGTCCTTCGATCTTCCACACGTCCGGCTCAACTCCAGCGTCTTGCAGCTCCTCGATCGTCTCAACCATGAGCCGGGGACGAAGTTGGAGATCATAAGTTTTCTTGTCTCCCTTCAACTGCTCGATTTGCGTCTTTTCCGCCGGCACCAGAAGTTCGAACATGAACAAGCTGCTGCTCTTGTCGTGAAGGTATTCAGACAGCCGTCTCAACTTTGCCGCCTGACGCGCGTTCAGCGCGCGGTCACCCGCTGGGTTGTAGCGCACCAGAACCTTACAGAAGGTCGGTTGAATAGCTTCAATATGTTTGGCGAACTCGTCGCCGTACTCAAAGTCAAACTCTTCCTGTCCGCTCTTTTCGGCTGGGCAGGCGGTTGTGTAACCACGGCCCTTGGCGTTCTGAAGGATAGCAGCGCCGAACTGCTCGTCGACCAGAATGCCGGCCTTCTGCTCAGGTACGCCGGACTGGAGGGCCACTTTGAAGCCGTCGTAAATCACTTGCTTCGAGGCAGCGATCTGGGCCGTTTGATGTATAGTCAGCGTGCCGGTCCATCCGAACAATTTCGCTTGGAACGAGCCTCGATGATCGAAAGGCAGAATGTAAAGAGGTTTATCAAAGCCAATGGTCTTCATTTGTTCTCCTTATACTTCCGATAACGCCGAATCAGATTGTTGGTTGAACTGTCGTGGTCGAGCGTGAGTTCTTTCTGACTCTCCAGCTCCGGTATCATGCGTTTCGCCAGAACCTTGCCTAACTCGACACCCCATTGATCGAACGAATCGATACCCCAGATGGCGCCCTGGGTGAAAACCGAATGCTCGTAAAGGGCGACAAGCTTTCCAAGCGTTACCGGCGTGAGTCGCTCGACAAGGACGGTGTTCGACGGACGGTTGCCCTCGAAAACCCGGTGAGGCACGAGCTGATCCGGTGTCCCTTCAGCCTTAACTTGCTCGCGCGTTTTGCCGAACGCCAAGGCCTCGGCCTGTGCGAAGACGTTGGCAAGCAGCATGTCGTGGTGCCGGCCGAGTGGGTTCAGCGGTTGACCGAACGCAATAAAGTCGCACGGAATCAGCCGCGTCCCTTGGTGGATAAGTTGATAGAAGGAATGCTGGCCGTTGGTCCCTGGCTCGCCCCAGTAAATCGGGCCGGTCTGATAGTCAACTTTGACCCCACCGAGGGTGACATGTTTGCCGTTGCTCTCCATGGTCAACTGTTGGAGATAAGCGGGAAATCGTTTCAAATATTGTTCGTAAGGCAATACCGCAACCGTCTCCGCGCCAAAGAAATTGCTGTACCAGACGCCCAGCAGCCCCATGAGTACGGGCAGGTTGCGCTCGAACGGCGCAACACGGAAGTGCTCGTCCATCCGGTGAAAGCCGTCCAACATGGCCCTGAAGTTATCCGGACCGATGGCGAGCATGGTCGAGAGGCCGATCGCTGAGTCCATCGAGTAACGCCCACCGACCCAATCCCAGAATCCAAACATATTCGCGGTGTCGATGCCAAACTTTGACACTTCCGCGGCATTGGTCGAGACAGCTACGAAATGTTTGGCAACCGACTTTTCGTCGCCGCCCAGACCTTTGAGCGACCAGGCACGAGCGGTGTGAGCATTGGTCATCGTCTCCAACGTCGTGAAGGTTTTCGACGAAACGATGAATAGCGTTTCCGACGGATCGAGGTCGCGGACCGCTTCGGCGAAGTCACTGCCATCGATATTGGAAACGAAGCGAAAGGTTATCCGGCGCTCGCTGTAGTGTTTCAGCGCCTCATAGGCCATGACCGGCCCGAGGTCGGAGCCACCGATCCCGATGTTGACAATGTTGCGAATGGGCTTGCCGGTATGGCCCTTCCAGACACCAGACCGAACGCGGTCGCAGAAGTTTTCCATTTTTCCAAGCACTTCGTGTACGTCCGGCACGACGTTATGGCCGTCCACGACGATGGATGTGTCGCGCGGCGCGCGCAATGCGACATGCAGCACCGCCCGGTTTTCGGTGGTGTTAATCTTGTCGCCGCGAAACATGGCGTCGATCCGAGGTCGCAAGCCGGATTCTTCCGCGAGTTGAAGAAGGAGCTTGATCGTCTCCTCAGTGATGCGATTCTTGGAGTAATCGAGGTAAATGCCGGCGCCCTCAGCGATCATACGGTTGCCGCGCTCCGCGTCATCGGCAAATAGCTGCCGCAGGTGCAGATCGCGGACCTTCTTAAAATGCTCCTCTAGGTCCTTCCATGCAGGGCGCTCGGTGAGTGGGCGATCAGTGATTGTTTCTACTACTGTTTCCATATCGGTGCTCCTTTTGTATCGTTGTGAAGGTGCTTGGAAGGCGTTGACGCCGGGCTGGATGGTCGAGCCGTCCCAGCGTTCTCCCAAAGCCGAAATCCTCCGATAAAAGCATTGGCGTTATCGCCCGCACGGCAACCCGGAGGCACAGTCTCAAGCTGTTTTACATTCCCGCCACCCAAAACCACGTCCTCCGGCTCAAGTGCGGCGATCAAATGGGCTACGACATCCGCGACGTGGCGCTGCCATTTGTGTTTCCCAAATCGCTCCAACCCTC
>DATHOT010000209.1:0-8994 GCA_035484655.1 Bryobacteraceae bacterium
GCGGAGAAATCAGTCACGTAGAAGTTTCCGGTGTTGACATTTGTTACGGAACCGGTAGTGAATCCGCCTAAGCCAGTATTAAGGGTGTCCAGAAGCACGCCGGTGGGATCGTACACCTGCACGGTGCCGCCTCCGGTGGAAGCGAAGATGTCGCCAGTCCCGAAAGTGACGGCGGAGGCCGTCGTCGAGAAAAATAGAGCCCCGATTGTTAACATCAGGGAGATCTGAAGCCAATGTCTACTCATGTGTCACCTTTCCTGTAAGTCTTCTGTCAAACCAAGCTGTTATTGCTGAGGACTCACCCATCGTAATGTGTAACCGTAGTTGGGTCAATAACGTAGCGCTGGTTTTCGTACTATGGATGCCCCTTTTAGTACTAGTAATAGGACTTTAGCCTGAACAACTCCCATGGGCCAGGCGCCGCAGGCGGGTGATCCCAGCAGAAAGCGGCTTACTCTATAAAGCGGCTTAACCTATATGGATAAGACTCACGAAAGAATCAGGCTCGACCGCGGAACGTTGAACCGGTCGTTGGACCCCCGCGCAGTCGACGGGCTAGGCGGTTCGAGTTCTCTTGATTCGCCGAAAGCCGAAACGCCAAACAGTCGAAGGAGCCGGTAACGATCTGCTCGATAGGGCTGCTAGCGAGGTTCACTTTCCAACGGTCGCCGTTGCCGAAGTCGCCGGTTCGGAACGAGGTCCCGTTAGAATCAAGGTTCAGTTTTGTGGTGTTTGACACGGGTTAACTATAGTTGCCTCACGACCTTGGGACAATCGCGGTGTTTCTTACGGTCTTTGGTAGACTGGGGATTCATCCCACGGAATGCCGGCCGATCCACAAACTACAGGAGAGAAATTCGAGCGTCTGGTCGCGATCATGGCGCGGTTGCGAGCTCCCGGCGGCTGCCCGTGGGACCGCGAGCAGAGCTTCGATACCATCAAGCCCTATCTGCTCGAGGAGACTTACGAGGTCCTGGAAGCGATCGACAAGCGCGACTGGCCGGCCCTGGCCGACGAACTCGGCGATCTGCTGCTGCAGGCCGTTTTCTTCGCGCAGATGGCCGCCGAAGAAAACAAATTCGGCATAGATGATTCGATTGACGCGATCGTCCAAAAGCTGATCCGGCGGCATCCGCACGTGTTCGCGGACGGTGAGGCTAAGACGTCCGACGATGTCAAGCGGCGCTGGGACGAAATCAAAGCCGATGAGAAAAAGAGCAGGGGCGAGCCTCTGCGCGGGCTGCTCGAATCGGTCCCACGCAATTTGCCGGCATTGGTAGAGGCCCAGCAGATCGCTTCTAAGGCCGCGGGTGTCGGGTTCGATTGGGAAAATGCCGACCAGGTGCTCGACAAGCTGGATGAAGAACTGGACGAGCTGGCCGTGGCGCGCGAAGGTGGATCACGCCAGGAGTTGGAAGGTGAAATCGGCGATCTGCTGTTCGTGCTGGTGAACCTGGCGCGGTTCGTGAAGGTGGATCCGGAACAGGCCTTGCGCAAGACAAACGCGAAGTTCCGCAAGCGATTCGCGCATGTGGAAGCGGGCGCTAAGCTGCCGGGGGCGACCATCGAAGAGATGGAGGCACTCTGGCAGGAGGCGAAGCGTGCCGATGATTGAGACGCGGGCGCTGACGACCCACGCCGAATTCAACGACGCAGTCCGGCTGCAGCAGGAGATTTGGGGATTCAAGGATGTCGAACTCCTGCCGTTGCGGCTGTTCGTGGTAGCGACCAAGATCGGGGGGCAAGCGTTCGGAGCGTTTGACGGCAAGCGCATGGTGGGTTTCTGCCTTTCGATTCCGGGGCTGAAGTCCGGCGGAAAAAGCTACCTGCATAGCCATATGCTGGGCGTGCTACCGGGTTACCGCGACTCGGGCGTGGGCCGCGGGCTCAAGCTGGCGCAACGCGGCGATGCGCTGGCGCGAGGGATCGAGTTGATTGAGTGGACCTTCGATCCGCTCGAAATCAAGAACGCGTATTTCAATATCGAACGGTTGGGAGCGGTAGTCCGCCGCTACGTTCTCAACCAATACGGCACAACCACCAGCCATCTGCATGGAGGCTTGCCAACGGATCGCTGCGTGGCGGAGTGGTGGATTGGAAGCCCGCGAGCGAAAGCGATCATCGCCGGAGAGAAGTTCCAGCGCAGTCCAGTAGCGGCGCGCATCGCGATTCCGGCGGAGATCGCAGAGCTTCGAACCAAGGATCCAGCGCGGGCGCGCGCAATTCAGAAGCAAGCCAGCGAAGAGTTCACGCGAGCGTTCGATCGGGGACTGGCCGTAATCGGGTTTGAGAAATCGGCCCAAGCCGGGACATACTTACTGGGGAAATGGGAATGCAAATAGAAAGAATCACGCTACGGCAGATCAAGATGCCGCTGGTCCATTTCTTTGAGACCAGCTTCGGCCGCACGACCGATCGCCACATGGTGTTGGTGGAAGTTTCCTCCGGCGGCGTTTCCGGGTGGGGCGAGATTACGGCCGGCGAGAATCCGTTCTACAACGAGGAGTGGACGGAATCGGCGTGGCTGATCGCGCGCGATTACGTGGCGCCGCAAGTCTTGAATCACAAGTTCGAAACCGCGGCGTCGGTGGGCGCCCGGACGGCGCACATTCGCGGGCACAGGATGGCACGGGGCGGCGTGGAAGCTGCGGTGTGGGATCTGGAAGCGCGCATGCTGGGCCGTCCGCTGTATCAGCACATTGGCGGCGGCGCCAGGCGCGAGATTCCATGCGGCGTGTCGATCGGAATCCAGGAATCAGTGCCGCAGCTACTGCAGAAGATAGAGACCGAGCTGGCCGCCGGATATCAGCGCATCAAGATGAAGATCAGCCCGAATTGGGACGTGGATGTGGTGCGCGAGGTGCGGCGCAGGTTTCCGGACACGCTGGTGATGGCGGACGCAAATTCGGCTTATACTTTGGCGGATGCGGCTCGTCTGAAATGTCTGGACGAATTCGGATTGATGATGATCGAGCAGCCGCTGGCGCACGACGAAATTATCGACCATGCCAAGCTCCAGGCCCAGCTCAAGACTCCGATCTGCCTGGACGAATGCATACGGTCGGCGCATCATGCCGAGCAGGCGCTGGCGATGGATGCCGGGCGGATCGTCAACATCAAGCTGGGCCGCGTGGGAGGATTTGCCGAGGCCAAGAAAGTGCACGACGTCGCGCAGGCGGCTGGCGTACCGGTGTGGTGCGGCGGGATGTTGGAGTCGGGGATCGGGCGTGCGCACAACGTGGCGCTGGCGACGCTTCCGAACTTCGTGTTACCGGGCGACGTCTCGGCGAGCAAGCGCTACTGGAAACGCGACATCATTCATCCGGCTGTGGAGACGACGCCGCGCGGGACTATCGAGGTTCGCGACGCGCCGGGCTTCGGATACGATCTGGATATCGATTTCATCAAATCCATCACGGTTCGCCAGGAAAGTATTCCGTGAGCGAGGCGCGGCCATCCGAGGCTCGCCTGTATTCGCTGCTCGGTTTGATGCTGCTGTTCTGGTCGCTCAACTACATCATCGGCAAGGTCGCGCTGCGGGAGTTCCCGCCGGTACTGTTGACCTGCTGGCGAACAACCTTTGCGGGCGCGTTTATTCTCCCAATTTATTTGTGGCGCGAGAGCGGAAAGCGTCCAGCGCGCACGGGGCAAGAATTGGGCGGGCTGTTGCTGCTGGGCATCTTCGGCGTGGTCGCAAACCAGTTGTTCTTCGTCGTGGGACTGGCGTGGACCAGCGTGGCGCACGCCTCCATCGTCGTGACGCTGATGCCGATCCTGGTGCTGTTGCTGGCGGCATTGCTTGGCCAGGAGCGCATTACGGCGCGCAAGGTAGTGGGGATGGTTATCGCAGCGACCGGGGTGGGCGTACTGCAACTGGAAAAAGGAGGCGGATCGGGCGCGACGCTGTTGGGAGATTTCTTCGTATTCATGTCCGGAGTGGCACTGGCGATCTTCACAGTGAGAAGCAAGCAGGTCGGGAAACGCTTTGGAAGCCTGACGATCAATAGCGTGGCATATATCGGCGGAGCGCTGGCGATGGCGCCATTCACGGTCTGGCTTAGTTTGCGCTACGGACTTGCGCGGGCCAGCGCCGCGGCGTGGTGGAGCGTGGCTTACATGGCTCTGTTTTCTTCGGTGATCGCTTACCTGATATACAACTATGCCCTTACTTATATGCCGGCCTCGCGCGCATCGGCGGTTTCGTATCTGCAGCCTTTGGGGGCGACGCTGCTGGCCGTCCTGTTGCTGGGCGAATCCGTCACCACGGCCGTGGCGATTGGTGGCATGCTCGTATTAACCGGGGTCTTTGTAACGGAACGCGCCTGAATGTCGGACTTCTTTCAACTGCTGAAGAACAACCGCAATTATCGCTATACCTGGAGTGGGCAGGTGGTGAGCGAGATCGGCGATCACTTCAACAACGTCGCGGTGTTCAGCCTGGCACTGGCGAATACGCGATCGGGAATGGTGGTCACGGGCGTGATGCTGGCGCGGGCGATTCCAGCGGTGATGGCGGGACCCCTGGCTGGAGTGGTGCTGGATCGCCTGGATCGCAAGAAGATCATGATCGCGAGCGACCTGGTGCGGGCCGTGGTGGCGCTGGGATTCATTCTGGCGATTCCTCGCAAGGACACGTGGCTGCTCTACATCCTGAGCGCACTGCTGATGTTTGCTTCGCCGTTCTTTACCAGCGGGCGTTCGGCGATACTTCCCACGATTGCGAGTAAAGAAGAACTGCACACGGCGAATTCGCTGACGCAGACTACGCAGTGGATGACACTGACGATCGGAGCGTTTTTAGGTGGCACCAGTGTGACGCAGTTCGGTTACGAGTGGGCGTTTGCGTTCAATGCCATGTCGTTCTTGTTTTCGGCAGCGAGTATCGCAAGTTTACATCTGAAGGGCGGCAGCTTCAAAGCGCAGCGGCGGACCGGATTGACCGAGGCCGAGGTGGTACGGCCCTGGCACGAATACACCGAGGGACTGCGGTACATGAAATCGTCGCCGCTGATTCTGGGGATCGCACTGCTGTCGGTGGGATGGGCGTCGGGAGGCGGCGCAGCGCAGATTCTGTTCAGCCTTTTCGGAGAACTGGTTTTCAATCGCGGACCGGCGGGGATTGGATATTTGTGGGCCGCAGCGGGAGTGGGGCTGTTGATCGGAGGCATGTTCGCGCATTGGCTGGGCAAGCGGATTTCGTTTGGGGCGTACAAGAAGACCATCAGCATTTGTTACGTGATCCATGGCGGATCGTACGTGATATTCAGCCAGATGCCGTATTTCTGGCTGGCGGCGATTTTTCTGGCGGTGTCGCGGGCGGCGATCGCGGTAAGCTCGGTGCTGAACGTTTCACAATTGCTGCGGCACGTTTCGGATGAATTTCGGGGCCGCGTGTTTGCGACCATGGAGACGATGTCGTGGTCGATGATGATGCTGTCGATGATGGGAGCCGGCATCGCTTCGCAGCACTGGAGCCCGCGGGCGATTGGCGTGGTGTCTGGTTTGCTGAGCTCGAGCACGGCCTTTTTTTGGTTGTGGGCGAATTGGACGGGACGGTTGCCGGAGCCGGCGGCGGCGGGTGTGGATCCGGACGAGGTGGAAGTCCACGGGGACCCGGTGGTGTAGATGGAAGCCAAAACAGTATTGATCACCGGTGCGGCTAAGCGAATCGGCCGCGGCATCGCGCTGCGTCTTCATCAGGCCGGATACCGGGTTGCGATTCATTATGGGAATTCGGAGAAGGAAGCGCGGGCGACGGCCGAAGAGTGCGGGTCGGCTCCCCTATTTCAGGCGAACCTCGAAAGCGTAAACGACATCCGGCGGATGTTTAGTGAAGTGGGCCCGATCTATGGGCTGGTGAACAACGCCGCGCGATTCCGGCGCCGCGATCCGTTGGAAGTGACGGAGGCGGATTGGGACTTCATCCACAGCGTCAATCTGAAGGCTACGTTTTTTTGTTGCCAGCAAGCGGCGCTGCTAATGAAGAAGTCGGGTGAAGGCAGGATCGTAAATATCAGCTCGCTGGGCGGGATACGCCCGTGGGAAATGTACGCGCACTATTGCGCGTCGAAGGCGGGAGTGATCATGCTGACGAGGGCGCTGGCCAAGGCGTTCGCGCCGGAGGTCACGGTGAACTCGGTGGCTCCGGGTGTGATTCTATCATCGGGCCAGGAGCCTCGGATAAAAGAGATGATCGCGGCCACGCCGGCGCGCAGGTCGGGAACGGTGGAAGAAGTAGCTGACGCTGTGCTCTATTTTCTCAACGCGACCAACTTCGTCACCGGTCAGGTGCTAGCGGTGGATGGAGGGCTTAGCCAGCGCTGATGCGCAGAGGTGAATATGAAATGGTTCCAAGCAGGATTGAGATGGTTTCGAGTGGGGCTGGAAATATTTGGCGCGGTATCGCTGATTTGTATCGCGCTATTTCTTCTCAGGCCGTCTTCAGACCGACTTAATTCGGCAAGTCGCAAGGATGTGCTGAGCGTTCTCAAGTGGGCCGAAATCCCTACCAATCAGGACTTCAAAATTCTTGGGAGCTATCAGTCTTCCCGAAGTTTCACAGAAGACTACTTCGACTATTACTGTATCGAGTTATCGCGGTTTGATATTCCAGACCACGGGGAAGTCCATCTGTGGAATGATGGCCCTGAGAGAAATCAATTGCTGATCGAAGCACTGGATACAGGCGTCAATGAGGCGCGGAGCTTAGGGAATTGCTTTCCTTCCACAGGGGAGGCGAATTCTGGAGCTTTCAAGATGATGTTCTCGCACGTTCTCATCGATGGTCACCATCCCAGCAGTGCCGAGATTTTTCTGTACGACCCAAAGAAACAAACGCTGTACTACGTGGGGTACAAAACCTAAGGAACTTCACGGATTTAGTTTGAGGTCGATCGCGCCCCAACCTAAAGGATGGTCACTCGACGTTCACTTTAGTACCCTTGGTATCGTGCTGCGAAAGATGGTCGATGCGGGCGTCGAGCATGCTGCGCATGCCTTTCAACACTTCTACTCGCGCGTTGCGAAAGTGCTGGCGGGTGCCTTCGGGCCACAGATGATCGATGAACGCCTCGATCTGCGGTGCAGCGAAGGTGCAAAAAAAGCATCCCGGGGGGTGAGCGGTATTTTGTTTTTCTTCCATGTCAGCCTTCCTTCATTTCCACTGTTAACATTTTATTCGACAATGTGGCCCGCGTGGGATTGAGGGCGGCCATGGAGGTGGGCAGCCCGATATGGCGGCGCAGGGTGCCTATCTCGATCACCAGCTCGTCGCCTTTCTTGAATAGCCCGATCTCACCTTTGACGGCAAAGGGTAGCCGCAAGCGCACTTCGTAATGGGCATTGATCTTTTCGAAGGTATATGGCGCTTCGGTGCGAACGATGGCGGATGGATCTTCTTTTTCGCTGTAAAGCACATTGGCGAGCTCGGTGAGGCGCTCGCGTCCCAGCACCTCGTGCGTAAAGAGGGGAACGCGCTTCATCGCGACCGGGGCGAAGTATTCTTCGATCTCATCCAGGACCTTGGCTTGGGAGGCGCGCCACTGGTCGAACCAGGTGTCGGTGACGGCTTCGGGCAACACGCGATTCACGATGATGGCGTCGACGGTGAGACCGTGCAGCGAGAAATAGACGAAGGCGCGCTGCGTTTCGCGGAGGACCATTTTCTCGGGATTGGTTACCAGACGGACGCTGGTGATTTTGGGATTTTCCAGAAGGTCGGCAATGCCCTCGAGACGTCCGAACAGATGCTTGATGTTGGCGAAGTAGCTGTCGGTGGGCAGCTCGACCGGAGAGATGCGATTGGCTACGGGCCGTACGGCTTTGAGCAGGCCGCGCTGGAATGGAAAGACGTGCTTCATGTACCAATCGAGCGTAGTGGGCATGCTGACGAAGCGCATCGACTCGGCGGTGGGAGCACAGTCGAGAATGATGACCTGGTAACGATCCTCGCGGCGGAATTGATTGACATACATCATGGCGCTCAACTCTTCCATGCCGGGGAGGATGGCGAGCTCCTCGGCCTCGACGTCGCTGATGCCGGTGGTGCGGAGGACGGAGACGACGTAGGTGGAGATTTCCCGCCAATGGCGTTTGATTTCCTTCTGTATGTTGACCTCTTGGATGGCGAGGTTGGAGTCAATTGGATAAGGGTCGTTGGTTTTTTCCTGGAAGAGGCCGGTATCGAGGTCAAACGCGTCGGCCAGGCTATGGGCGGGGTCGACACTCATCACTAAGGTGCGGTAACCGAGCCGCGATAATTGCAGGCCGGTCGCGGCGGCAATGCTGGTTTTGCCAACACCGCCTTTGCCGCTGAAGAGCAGAATGCGCATGCCTTCATTCTAGCGGGCGACGATAGTACTTTCGTTTGTAACTTGCGATTTAACGGGGGCCTGGCGTCAAATAAGTTCAAGCCGAGGGGCGTGACTGCGATAAGGGATTTGTGAGCCGGTTCGTAGACAACGCGATGCAGATTCTAAATGCTGCCGAAGGCGTTGCTGAATCGGGGCACACGCCCTCGGACATGACTATTTTGATGACCCCGCAAGGGATTCGGATGATTGCCGACTCGGATTGGCCGCTTGAATCCCTGCAACTGCACCACGGGGCGGAGATGGCTTATCGAGTGAGCCAGAGCGCAATCATTGTGCGCGTGGAGGGGCGGGCAGGTTCTCGGACTTGTTTGTTCGAAACCGCAAAACCGGAACAGGCGGCCCGCGCCCTCCTCCACCCAACGCCCAGCTGTCACTGGATAGCCCCGCAGCTACCTGCCGCTTCAGAGCCCCGCGTCGCGTAAGAACTGCGCCGATTCCTCCGGCGGCGTCGGATTGATGTAGAACCCGGCGCCCCATTCAAATCCAGCTACCCTGCTCAGCCGCGGAATGATCTCCAGGTGCCAATGATAATGATCAAGCGGGGCAGCGTGGATGGGAGCGGTGTGTATCAAAAAGTTATAGGCGGGATATTCCAGGACCTTTTCCATCTTGCGGATGATGG